>NZ_AQOV01000005.1 GCF_000365425.1 Methylomonas sp. MK1 | reverse complement strand
ATTAGCAGCATGGTGGCCGAAGCCGCTGCGTTGGAAAAAGCGGCCATCGAAGGCCGCTTAGCCACCCGCGCCGACGCCAGCCAATACCAAGGCGATTACCGCAAGATTGTCGAAGGCGTCAACAACACCCTGGACGCGGTGATTGGCCCGCTCAACGTTGCCGCCGAGTATGTGAATAACATTTCTAAAGGTGCGATCCCCGCGAAAATCACCGACACCTACAACGGCGATTTCAACGTCATCAAAAACAATCTGAATACCTGTATCGATGCCGTTAATGCCCTCGTCGCTGACGCCAACATGCTGGCGACCGCTGCGGTCGAAGGCCGTCTGGCCACCCGTGCCGATGCGACCCAGCACCAAGGTGATTTCCGTAAAATCGTCGAAGGCGTCAACAGCACCCTGGACGCGGTGATCGGGCCCTTGAACGTCGCCGCCGAGTACGTGGACAACATCTCTCGCGGGGCGATTCCGGCAAAAATCACCGACCACTACAACGGCGATTTCAACACCATCAAAAACAACCTGAATAACTGTATCGACGCGATCAGCAGCATGGTGGCGGAAGCCGCTGCGCTGGAAAAAGCGGCCATCGAAGGCCGCTTAGCCACCCGCGCCGATGCCAGCCAATACCAAGGCGATTACCGCAAGATTGTCGAAGGCGTCAACAACACCCTGGACGCCGTGATCGGCCCGCTCAACGTCGCGGCCGAGTATGTGGACAACATCTCTCGCGGGGCGATTCCGGCAAAAATCACCGACACCTACAACGGTGATTTCAACACCATCAAAAACAACCTGAATACCTGTATCGATGCGGTGAACGCCCTGGTCGCCGACGCCAATATGCTCTCGACCGCAGCCGTAGAAGGCCATCTGGCAACTAGAGCCGATGCCACTAAACACCAAGGCGATTTTCGCAAGATTGTCGAGGGCGTGAACCTGACCCTGAATGCGGTCATAGGCCCGTTGAATGTAGCGGCTGACTATGTCGATAACATTTCCAAAGGACACATTCCGGCCAAAATCACCGATAGCTACAACGGCGATTTCAACACGATTAAAAACAACCTCAACACCTGTATCGATGCGGTCAATGCACTGGTGGCCGACGCCAATATGCTGGCAACCGCCGCCGTTGAAGGCCGTCTGCAAACCCGCGCCGACGCCAGTAAGCACCAAGGCGACTTCCGCAAAATCGTCGAAGGCGTCAATGACACCCTGGATGGCGTGATCTTGCCGCTGAATGAAGCCGTCGAAGTGCTGGCGTTGGTTGAACAAGGCGATTTGACCCGCAACGTGACAGGTAACTACAAAGGCCAGTTGGGTGAATTTAAAGACACCGTGAA
>NZ_AQOV01000004.1 GCF_000365425.1 Methylomonas sp. MK1 | reverse complement strand
GATTACCGCAAGATTGTCGAAGGCGTCAACAACACCCTGGACGCCGTGATCGGCCCGCTCAACGTCGCGGCCGAGTATGTGGACAACATCTCTCGCGGGGCGATTCCGGCAAAAATCACCGACACCTACAACGGTGATTTCAACACCATCAAAAACAACCTGAATACCTGTATCGATGCGGTGAACGCCCTGGTCGCCGACGCCAATATGCTCTCGACCGCAGCCGTAGAAGGCCATCTGGCAACTAGAGCCGATGCCACTAAACACCAAGGCGATTTTCGCAAGATTGTCGAGGGCGTGAACCTGACCCTGAATGCGGTCATAGGCCCGTTGAATGTAGCGGCTGACTATGTCGATAACATTTCCAAAGGACACATTCCGGCCAAAATCACCGATAGCTACAACGGCGATTTCAACACGATTAAAAACAACCTCAACACCTGTATCGATGCGGTCAATGCACTGGTGGCCGACGCCAATATGCTGGCAACCGCCGCCGTTGAAGGCCGTCTGCAAACCCGCGCCGACGCCAGTAAGCACCAAGGCGACTTCCGCAAAATCGTCGAAGGCGTCAATGACACCCTGGATGGCGTGATCTTGCCGCTGAATGAAGCCGTCGAAGTGCTGGCGTTGGTTGAACAAGGCGATTTGACCCGCAACGTGACAGGTAACTACAAAGGCCAGTTGGGTGAATTTAAAGACACCGTGAATAACACCGTCGCCAAACTCTCCCAAACCATTTCCGAGGTTATTTCGGCAGCGGATCAGCTGGGTAATGCCTCCGAGCAGATCAGTTCCACCTCCCAATCGCTGTCGCAAGCCGCCAGCGAACAAGCGGGCAGTGTCGAGATCACCAGCGCCAGCATCGAGGAAATGGCGGCCAGCATCAACCAGAATGCCGACAATGCCAAAGTCACCGACGGCATGGCCAGCAAAGCCGCTACCGAAGCCAGCCAAGGCGGTGAAGCCGTTAAGCAGACCGTTGACGCCATGCGCGAGATCGCCAAGAAAATCGGCATCATCGACGACATTGCGTATCAGACCAACATGTTGGCACTGAATGCGGCCATCGAAGCGGCGCGGGCCGGCGATCACGGCAAAGGCTTCGCGGTGGTGGCGGCGGAAGTCCGCAAGCTGGCCGAGCGCAGCCAAGTGGCCGCGCAGGAAATCGGCGAATTAGCGGAAACCAGCGTGGAAACAGCCGAATCGGCCGGCAAACTGTTGGATGAAATCGTCCCCAGCATAGCCAGAACCTCCGATTTGGTCCAGGAAATTGCCGCCGCGTCGCAAGAGCAATCGGCCGGTGTCAGCCAAGTCAACAATGCGATGAACCAGATGAACCAGATTACTCAGCAGAATGCGTCCGCCAGCGAACAACTGGCGGCAACCGCCGAAGAAATGACCAGTCAAACCGAACAACTGCAAACTTTGATGAGTTTTTTCAAAATTATCTCTTCCGGACACGATGTCAGCAGGTCAGCGGCCCAGGCAACATCGCGTCGGTCAGAAAGTGCAAAGCCGGCAAGTGCAAAAGCCACAGAGGATGACGCCATTGACTTGGATGCAGCTATCCAAGCACACAGTGAGTGGAAAGTTAAACTGCGGCGCGGTATCAGTCAGCATGAACACATGGATGCCGCGACCATTGGCCGGGACGATTGCTGCAAGTTGGGCAAATGGTTGCACGGTGGCGGCCAACGGCAATACCAACATTTGTCGGGTTTTCAGGACTGTCTGCATAGACATGCGCAGTTTCATCGCGAAGCCGGAAAAGTGGCCGAGGTTATTAATAGCGGCCAATATGAAACAGCCGAGTCCTTGTTAGATGCGGGCAGCGCATTTGCATTGGCGTCCAGCCAAGTCAGTGTTGCAATCGTGACATTAAAAAAACAAGCGAAGTTGTAAAACAGCAGCTTGCAGAACTTGGGTTTTGGTAACAGGAATCAGCTGAGAGAAATGACTCAAGCAACGGGCGACTAAAAGGGAAGCGGTCAACCTGATGTTGTGAAATCGGCGCGGTAAGGAATGCCGTACTACTTTATCGCGTGAGCGACGTTATGCATTTAAGAAAACTAATGAGGGTACAACAATGACAGTCACACAACGTTTGTTGTTATTAATCGGTTCAGAAGTGCTGGGTTTGGCCGGTTTGGCGGGCGTCATTCACGCGCAGGGCGTTGGCGGTTCCACCATTCTCGGTAGCGGTGGAGTCGCATTAATTCTCGATGCCCCCACTTTGATTCGCCAACAGGAGCATAACCGATTCCCAGGATGAATTTCTATTCCACTGAAAGTCTTCACAAACAGTCAAATACCGTAAGGAAAATCGTATGTTTACCAATATGAAAATTGCTACAAAGCTTGGGCTGGCCTTTGGCTTTGTTTTAAGTTTGCTGGCGCTTGTTGTCGGCATTGGTTTGAATAACATGAAATCGCTATCGGATATCACGCAAGACATAGTTAACGACGGCTACACCAAAGTCAAAATTACCGGCGAGATGATAGAAAACACCTTGTCGATTGCCCGCAATATGAATGTCCTGCTGTTATTGGACGATGAAGCCAAGATCAAAGAAACCAGGCAGGATATCCAACAAAATAGGGACGAAAACAAAGCATCTATGGATAAGCTCGAAGCGACTATAAAGTCCGAAGCTGGGCGTTCATTGCTGAAAACATTGAGCGATAGACGCCAGGAAGTCGGCAAAAAATACGATACCTTTTACGATCTGCTAGAGAACAGCAAGGGTAAACAAGAGGCTATCAATTTTCTGTTGAACGACTTCAGACCGACAAATGCCGCTTTATTAAAGGCTTTGGCGGATATCAACGAATATCAAGAGCAAAGAATGAATTCGCAGGCCAAAGATGCCGACGATCTTTACGGCTCCAGCTTCAATATTATGTTGGCTGTGGCTGTGTTTGCTCTGATTTTGAGTGTCATAGTTGCCACGATCATCATACGCAGCTTAATGCGGCAATTGGGTGGCGAACCGGATTTTGTTGCGGATTTAGCCTATAAAATTTCGCAGGGAGATTTATCTACTGCCATTCAACCTAAACAAGGCGATGAAACTAGCGTTCTGGCGAATATGAAGCAGCTTAGCGACAACATTAAGGCACTATTGGCCGAGATGGATCACATGGCTAGCGAGCATGAAAAGGGCGATATCGATGTGGTTGTCGATCAGCAAAAATTTCATGGTAGCTTCAGATCCGTCGCTAAAGGCGTAAACGATATGGTTAACGGCCATATTGCAGTTAAAAAAATGGCGGTAGGCGTATTCAAGTCATTTGGCGAAGGCGATTTCGACGCCCCCATTGAAAAGCTGCCGGGTAAAAAAGCGTTTATCAACGAGACGATTGAACTGGTGCGCGGTAACTTGAAAGCGGTAGTGGCCGACGCCAACCTGCTGTCCAAAGCCGCTGTCGAAGGCCGTTTGTCTACTCGCGCCGATGCGTCCAAACACCATGGCGATTTTCGTAAGCTGGTGGAAGGCGTCAACAACACCCTGGACGCCGTGATCGGGCCCTTGAACGTGGCCGCCGAATATGTGGACAACATCTCTCGCGGGGCTATTCCGGCGAAAATCACCGACACCTACAACGGTGATTTCAACACCATCAAAAACAACCTGAATACCTGTATCGATGCAGTGAACGCCCTGGTGGCCGACGCCAACAGGTTGTCTACTGCCGCCGTCGAAGGTCGCTTGGCCACCCGAGCGGATGCCAGCCAACACCAAGGCGATTTCCGAAAAATCGTCGAAGGGGTCAACAGCACCCTGGATGCGGTGATCGGACCTTTGAACGTCGCCGCCGATTACGTGGACAACATCTCTCGCGGGGCGATTCCGGCGAAAATCACCGACCACTACAACGGCGATTTCAACACCATCAAAAACAATCTGAACAACTGTATCGACGCGATTAGCAGCATGGTGGCCGAAGCCGCTGCGTTGGAAAAAGCGGCCATCGAAGGCCGCTTAGCCACCCGCGCCGACGCCAGCCAATACCAAGGCGATTACCGCAAGATTGTCGAAGGCGTCAACAACACCCTGGACGCGGTGATTGGCCCGCTCAACGTTGCCGCCGAGTATGTGAATAACATTTCTAAAGGTGCGATCCCCGCGAAAATCACCGACACCTACAACGGCGATTTCAACGTCATCAAAAACAATCTGAATACCTGTATCGATGCCGTTAATGCCCTCGTCGCTGACGCCAACATGCTGGCGACCGCTGCGGTCGAAGGCCGTCTGGCCACCCGTGCCGATGCGACCCAGCACCAAGGTGATTTCCGTAAAATCGTCGAAGGCGTCAACAGCACCCTGGACGCGGTGATCGGGCCCTTGAACGTCGCCGCCGAGTACGTGGACAACATCTCTCGCGGGGCGATTCCGGCAAAAATCACCGACCACTACAACGGCGATTTCAACACCATCAAAAACAACCTGAATAACTGTATCGACGCGATCAGCAGCATGGTGGCGGAAGCCGCTGCGCTGGAAAAAGCGGCCATCGAAGGCCGCTTAGCCACCCGCGCCGATGCCAGCCAATACCAAGGCGATTACCGCAAGATTGTCGAAGGCGTCAACAACACCCTGGACGCCGTGATCGGCCCGCTCAACGTCGCGGCCGAGTATGTGGACAACATCTCTCGCGGGGCGATTCCGGCAAAAATCACCGACACCTACAACGGTGATTTCAACACCATCAAAAACAACCTGAATACCTGTATCGATGCGGTGAACGCCCTGGTCGCCGACGCCAATATGCTCTCGACCGCAGCCGTAGAAGGCCATCTGGCAACTAGAGCCGATGCCACTAAACACCAAGGCGATTTTCGCAAGATTGTCGAGGGCGTGAACCTGACCCTGAATGCGGTCATAGGCCCGTTGAATGTAGCGGCTGACTATGTCGATAACATTTCCAAAGGACACATTCCGGCCAAAATCACCGATAGCTACAACGGCGATTTCAACACGATTAAAAACAACCTCAACACCTGTATCGATGCGGTCAATGCACTGGTGGCCGACGCCAATATGCTGGCAACCGCCGCCGTTGAAGGCCGTCTGCAAACCCGCGCCGACGCCAGTAAGCACCAAGGCGACTTCCGCAAAATCGTCGAAGGCGTCAATGACACCCTGGATGGCGTGATCTTGCCGCTGAATGAAGCCGTCGAAGTGCTGGCGTTGGTTGAACAAGGCGATTTGACCCGCAACGTGACAGGTAACTACAAAGGCCAGTTGGGTGAATTTAAAGACACCGTGAA
>NZ_AQOV01000003.1 GCF_000365425.1 Methylomonas sp. MK1 | reverse complement strand
TGGATGCCATACCGGACTTGTCCGATGTGCAGGTGATCATCTTCACCGACTATGCCGACCAATCGCCGCAGGTAGTCGAAAACCAAGTGACTTATCCATTGACCACCGCCATGCTGGCCGTGCCGCATGCCAAGGTGGTACGTGGTTATTCCTTCTTCGGTCTGTCCTTCGTCTATGTGATTTTCGAAGACGGCACGGATATGTATTGGGCCAGGTCGCGGGTGCTGGAATACCTCAACTATGTAAAAAATCGTTTGCCGCAAGGTGTCACACCGGCATTGGGTCCGGATGCCACCGGTGTCGGCTGGATTTACGAATATGCCTTGGTGGACAAGACCGGCAAGCATGATTTGGCGCAATTGCGCTCGATTCAGGACTGGTATCTACGCTATCCACTACAGACTGTTCCCGGCGTTTCCGAAGTCGCCTCGGTCGGCGGCTACGTCAAGCAATATCAAGTGGAAGTCGATCCCAACGCGTTGCAAGCCTATGAGATTTCGTTATCCACGGTGATGATGGCCATCAAACGCTCTAATAACGATGTCGGTGGCCGCTTGCTGGAAGTTGGCGAAACCGAATACATGGTTAGAGGCTTGGGTTACATCAAATCCATCGCCGATCTGAATACCATACCGGTTGGCGTCGACGCCAACGGTACGCCGATACGCCTGCAGGATGTGGCTCATGTCCAGATCGGCCCGGAACTGCGGCGCGGCGTCACCGAACTCAACGGCGAAGGCGAAGTGGCCGGCGGCGTGGTGGTGATGCGCTTCGGCGAAAATGCCTTGGCGACCATCGAGGACGTGCGTAAAAAACTGGATGAACTCAAGAAAGGCCTGCCGGAAGGCGTTGAAATCGTCACCGTCTATGATCGTGGCAGTTTGATCGAACGAGCCGTAGACACCTTAAAGGATGCGCTGAGCCAAGAACTGATCATAGTCTGCGCCTTGGTGGCCTTGTTTTTACTGCATCTGCGCTCAGCCTTGGTGATTGTCATCACCTTGCCGCTGGGTATCTTGATGGCCTTTATCGTGATGAAATGGCAAGGTATGAACGCCAACATCATGTCCTTGGGCGGCATCGCGCTGGCGATCGGCGACATGGTCGATGGCGGCGTGGTGATGGTCGAAAATGCCCATAAACACCTTGCCGAAGCAGCCGAGAAGAAGCAAGCCAAGCTGACTTCACAGGAACGTTGGCAAGCCATCGGCAACGCCTCCCGCGAAGTGGGTTCGGGATTGTTTTCGTCCTTGCTGGTGATCACCGTGTCCTTCCTGCCCATCATCACCATGGAAGCGCAGGAAGGCCGCCTGTTCAGCCCATTGGCATATACCAAAACCTATGCGATGGCGGCGGCTGCGATCTTGACCATCACGTTGGTACCGGTGTTGATGGGCTATTTTGTGCGCGGCAAGATCATCCCCGAGCACAAAAATCCGATTAACCGTTTCCTGCATGCCATTCACTCGCCGGTCTTGAAATTGGCGATGCGCTGGCGGGCTGCCACACTCATCGTGGCTCTGCTGTTGATGGCCTCTACGCTCTATCCCTTATCCAAACTGGGTAGCGAGTTTATGCCGCCCCTGGATGAAGGCGATATTTTATACATGCCCACCACCTTTCCGGGCATCTCCATCACCAAGGCTAGGGAAGTCTTGCAACAGACCGACAAGATTATTAAGACCTTTCCGGAAGTGCATCATGTGTTCGGCAAGATTGGCCGGGCCGAAACCGCCACCGATGCCGCGCCGTTGATGATGGTAGAAACTACCATTAAGTTAAAGCCGCGAGAAGAGTGGCCTGATCCAACCAAAACCACCCGGCAACTGATGGATGAAATGGACAAGTCCATTCATTTTCCCGGATTGGCCAACGCCTGGACCATGCCCATCAAAACCCGGATAGACATGCTGTCTACCGGCATCAAAACCCCGGTGGGCATCAAGGTGTCCGGTCCCGATCTGAATGTGCTGCAATCCCTGTCGCTGCAAATCGAGCAGGCCATGAAAACCTTGCCGGACACGCTTTCGGCCTACGGTGATCGGGCGGTTGGCGGCTATTTTCTGGATTTCGACATCAACCGCGAAGCAGCCGCGCGTTACGGCTTAACGGTCGGCGATGTACAGGATGTGATTCAAAGTGCGATTGGCGGCATGAACATCACTGAAACCGTCGAAGGGCTAGAGCGCTATCCGGTCAATTTGCGCTATCCGCGCGATCTGCGGGATAACCCGGAAGCTTTGCGACGAGTGTTGATTTCCACCCCGACAGGCAGCCAGATTCCTTTAACATCGGTGGCAGACATCAACTTTAAACGCGGTACGGATGTGATTAAAACCGAGGATGCACGGCCCAACGCCTGGATTTATGTCGACCTTAAAATCTCTGACATCGGTGGTTATGTGGAGCAGGCAAAAAAGACCTTAGCCGAAAATGTCACGATACCGGCAGGTTATACCGTCACTTGGTCCGGTCAATTTGAATACATGGAACGGGCGGCGGAACGCTTGCGCATCGTGGTGCCCATCACGCTACTGCTGATTTTTATCCTGCTGTATACCGCCTTTCGAAATATCACCGAGCCGACTATCGTGATGTTGGCGATTCCATTCAGCCTGATTGGTGGAATTTGGTTCATATACTGGTTGGGATACAACCTGTCGATTACCGTCTATGTCGGCTTCATCGCCCTGGCCGGTACGGCGGCGGAAACCGGGGTGATGGTGCTGAGTTTTATCGACATTGAACTTGATAAGCTGCGGGCGCAAAAACAGGGGCCATTGACCGGCGAGGAAATCCGAGCGGCTAGCGAAGCGGCGACGGCTCTACGGGTGCGACCGGTAGCCATTACCTCGCTGGCCAACATCATAGGTTTGATACCCATCATGACGGCGACCGGAACCGGTGCTGATGTCACCCAGCGTATCGCCGCCCCCGCGCTGGGCGGCATGCTCACCGTGTTGATATTAAGCCTTTTGGTATTTCCTGTGATTTACAGTCTGGTGTTGCAATTTCAAGAACGGTTTCGACACCCATAGTCCTTAGAGGTTACTTATGCTTTCATCAATTTGTTAGGTTCACGAGGGAATTTGATATGGCTTCATGTTGTGAAAATAACTGCGCAATTGAGAAATTACGCGAACGACAACGCGGCACGCTTAAAGCGGTTCTCATCGTTAATGCTGTTATGTTTGTTGTCATTGTCGGCGGAGCCGTTTACGGAAAGTCGACGGCTCTACTCTCGGACAGCCTGGACAATCTCGGCGACGCGCTAACGTATGGCTTGAGCCTTTACGCCGTTTCCCAAGAAGCTGCCACCAAGGCGAAAGTGGCTTTATTCAAGGGTAGCCTGATATTGATCGGGGCGTGTGTGGTCTCGGCGCAAATCATTCAGAGGTTGATTGTGCCTGTTCTACCATCTTACGAGATCATGGGCGCTTTCAGTTTGGCTGGCCTGGCTGCAAATTCGCTATGCCTATTTCTTCTGTGGAAGCATAGAAACGAAGACATTAACATGAGCTCCGTGTGGGAATGTTCAAGAAATGACATAGCGTCAAATCTATCGGTACTTATCACAGCGGGAGCAGTTTGGTACTTTGAATCGGGATGGGCGGATATTTTCGTCGCATCCTGTCTTGTTATGCTGTTGTTGAATTCTTCTTTCCGGGTTATTCGCTCCGCGCTTAGAGAATTACATGAACCGCATTCTCTATAACCAAGGGAAAACGTAAAACGAAAAACCTAATTAGCGACCAATTTTAATGTGCCTCCACCCCCAAAAACAGGGTTTTATTTAAGGAGCTTTACTATGAGCATGACGAAAACTTTACTCATTTCAGCAATGCTGGGATTGTTGGGTGGCTGCGTCCAGCTGACTTCGCATCCCATGGACATGATCGTAGCCATTCATAACGCGAAAACAAAGACAGATCATGAAGCGCTGGCAGTTCATTACGAACAAATAGCCTATGAAATGAAAGTGAAGTCCGAAGACCACAAAAAAGAATTAGGGGAATATCAAGCAATTCTTTCAAAAGCAGATGAGCAATATGCTCAATTCGAAGCACATTGTTTACAACTGATCAAAATATATGCTCAAGCCGAGCAAGAAAACTTGGAAATGGCTCGGCTGCACCGTCAAATTGCTTCTGGATTACTAAACTAAAATCCGTTTCTCTGGAAATCACCTATGAAAACAAAATTACTGATTACTTTGCTTTTAATGACCGGCTTACTAGCTGCCTGTAGTGAAATCAATCCTCATTCGATGGATTTGGACCTGGCCGTACAGCATGAGGCGTTGGTAAAGCATTATGAAGAAACCGCTAAGGAGATGCAGGCCAAGGTCCAGGAACACAAGATGCTTTTGAGCCAATACGAGGCTAAAAGCTATCTTTATGGCCGGCAAGCCGAAGGGTTTAAAGAACATTGCCAAGCATTGATCAATGCCTACGAAAAAGCGGCTGAGGAAAATTTGATGATGGCAAATCTGCATCACCAGAAATAACGAGGGGGAAAGAGTCATGACTATCCGTTGGCATAAAACAATCCTAATCATGTTAGTCGGTGTGCTTTTCTTGCTGGAAGGATGTGCCGTTACCCAGCCCGCATTCTACCGGGCTTCGGAATTTAAGCCTGAATCCATAGGTCAGATTACGCTACTGCCAGCCGTTGATGTGCGAATCGATAAGCATGTCGCGGCACATCTCGAAGAACCCTTGCGCCAAAAGGCGGCAATGTAGTGGTCTAATAAAAACGGACACCCGAATAGGTTGATAAACTATCAACCTTCAAGGTGAAACGAATGAAACGAGAAAGGCGAAGTTTTGATGCGGCGTTCAAGCTGCAAGTAGTACAAATGATCCATGAACAGGGACTCACGGTTCCTCAGGTTTGTCAGGAGCTGAAGCTGGGCGAGACTGCGGTACGTCGCTGGCTGAAGCAGGTGCAGGCCGAGCAATCCGGTCAACCGGGCATAGGTAAGCCGTTAACCCCTGACCAGCAGCGGATTCGGCAGCTGGAATTAGAAAATCGGCAACTGCGTTCGGATAACGAATTGCTAAAAAAGGTTTCGGCCTTCTTTGCCAAGGAACTGCGATGAAACACCAAGTGATTCACCAGTTAACGGCAGAGAAGGTCGTCACGGTGCAGCAGGGTTGTCAGTTACTGGGCGTCAGTCGGTCGGGATGGTATGCGGCCCAGAGACGAGCACGGCAGCCTCAAGCGCTTTGCGGCACGCGGGTTCGACTGCGCAGTCTGTTCGAAGCCACCGGTCAATGCTATGGCAGTCGTCGTCTGCGCAAGGAACTGGCGGAACAGGGAATCGAGATTGGCCGTCATCGGGTGCGCAGCCTGATGAAGGAACTCCAGATCAAGCCGATCTGGAAACCCAAGTTTGTGCATACCACCGATAGCAACCACAACCTGCCGGTGTACGAGAACGTGTTGGATCGCCAGTTTGAGCAAGCCGAGGCCAACCGAGCTTGGGTCTCGGACATTACTTACATACGGACCCTGAGCGGTTGGCTGTATCTGGCGGTGGTGTTGGATCTTTATTCGCGCAAAATCGTCGGTTGGGCCATGGCACCCAACATGCCGACAGAACTGGTCTGCACCGCCTTGCAAATCGCCATCGCCCAGCGCCGACCGCCGCCGGGCCTGATCGTCCATTCCGACCGGGGTAGTCAGTACGCCAGTCACGAATATCGGGCGTTACTGGCCCATCATGGTTTTCAGGGCAGCATGAGTCGTAAGGGCAACTGCTGGGACAATGCCGTAATGGAGCGATTCTTTCTGAATCTTAAAATGGAGCGCGTCTGGCACCGCCAGTATGCCAACCATACCGAGGCCATCCGAGACGTGACCGACTATATCGTCAATTTCTACAACAGTCGGCGCTTGCATTCGTCATTGGGCTACCTGCCGCCCAACGGCTATGAAATGAAAATGGCAGATCAACAACCTATTTTGGTGTCCGAAAAAAGTTGACCACTACACGCTACGTCCTTGGTTCAGCGCAAAACCTTGCGTGCCTCGCTGCCGGCTACGGGAGTATTGCATGCGCCTTCCAACGCGGAAACAACCCTGACGGCACCGAGTGCCGGCATCGTCATATTTCCCGAGCAGATGCCCGTGGTGGGCCATGAGGTGGCCCGTGGCCAACTTTTGGCGTCCATCGTGCCGCGTCTGGCCGAACGGGGCGATATGGCATCCTTGAGCGAGGAAGCCCGTAAGACGCAACTGCGTCACGACTTGGCGCATAAAGAGCATGACCGCGCCAAAATGTTGCTGGACAGCGGCGTGATGGCCGAGCGCCAAACCCTCACCGCGCAAACCACGCATGAGTTGACGCATGCTGAAATGGAAGCCGCGCAAAAACGCCTGAATCAATACCGCCAGCCTGCCGATGCCAGCGGCAGCGGGATTCCTCTCAAAGCGCCACTGGCAGGCATTATCGCGCAATCGTTTGTGAGTAACGGCCGCTATGTGGAAAGCGGTGAGAAACTGTTTCAAGTCGTTGATCGCGGTCGGCTTTGGCTGGAGGCTCGGGTGCCGGAAGCGGATTCCGCACAACTCGCTCAAATCAGCGGCGCAGCCTTCAAGGTTGACGGTTACGATGATGTTTTCGAAATCAGGCCCGGCGAAAATGGCAGACTGGTATCGCTGGCAACGGTGATCGATCCCGTACATCGCACCTTGCCGGTGATCTTTGAGCTCGACCGGCCTGATCCGCGCCTGCCTTTAGAGTCTTTTGCTCGGGTACGCTTGTTTACCGGACAGGCGACCGAGGCGTTGGCGGTGCCGGAATCGGCATTGGTCGATGATAACGGACTCTCCGTGGTGTTCGTTCAGACCGGCGGCGAGTCTTTCGAGCGTCGACTGGTCAAGCTGGGTGTACGAGACTCGGGTTTTGTCGAAGTCAAAGACGGTCTCGCGCCGACTGACCGTGTCGTCACCCAAGGCGCTTATCTGGTGTATCTCGCGGCAACCGCGCCCGGCGCTGCCGTGCATGGCCACGTCCATTAAGGGGGAGTGTCATGATTGGATGGCTGCTGGATTGGTCGCTGAAGAATCGCCTGTTTGTCCTGTTATTAGGATTATTGCTGTTGCTGTGGGGCGGTTATGAAACCACCCGCATGCCGGTGGATGTGTTCCCCGACCTGACGGCGCCGACGGTCACCCTGATGAGCGAAGCGCACGGCATGGCGCCGGCGGAAGTGGAGCAACTGGTGACGTTTCCCATAGAGGCCGCCATGAACGGCGCGCCGGGTGTGCGTCGGGTCCGCTCCACCACGGGTGTCGGCTTTGCGGTGATCAATGTCGAATTTGCCTGGGGTACCGACATCTATCAGGCTCGGCAGATCGTCGCCGAAAAACTGCAATTGGCGCGTAGCGCACTGCCACAAGACTTGCCCTCGCCGATCCTGACCCCAATCGCTTCGGTGATGGGGGAAATTCTGTTTATCGCCTTGCGATCCGATCACGACGATGGCATGACCTTAAAAACCACGGCAGACTGGACCATACGCCGGCGTTTACTGGCGGTGCCAGGTGTCGCCGAGGTAATCAGCATCGGCGGCGATACCAAGCAATATCAAGTGGAAGTCCGCCCGGAACGTCTGGTGGCCTACGGGCTATCCCTCAATGACGTGATCGAGGCGGTGCGTGCCTCTAATACCAACGCCTCTGCCGGTTTTCTCGCCAGTGGCGGCCAGGAATATCTGATACAGGGTTTGGGTCGAGTCAAGCAGATCGAGGATTTGGCGCAAACGGCCGTATCGAGTCCATCAGGCCCGGTGTTATTGAAACATATCGCCGACATTCGCATCGGACCGGCCTACAAACGTGGTACCGGCTCTCATGATGGCGAACCGGCCGTCATTATCGGCATCCAGAAGCAGCCGTCGGTCAATACCCTGGAATTGACCGAGCGTTTGGAAAAAACACTCAATGAAATCCAGACGGCACTGCCCAAAGGCATGTCTATCGATACCAATATTTTTCGACAAGCGGACTTCATTGCTGTTGCGGTTGCCAATCTTGGTCACGCGCTGCGTGATGGTGCCATATTGGTGGTGATCATAGTGGCCTTGTTTCTGTTGAGTGCTCGCGCTACGCTGATTACCTTGATTGCATTGCCGATTTCACTGATCGTCGCCGTGTTGGCCATGAGCGCTTCCGGCGCTACCCTCAACACCATGACCCTCGGCGGCTTGGCCATCGCATTGGGGGCGTTGGTGGACGATGCCATTATCGTGGTGGAAAACATCGTGCGCAGGCTGCGAGAGCGTGCCGAGCAGCCATCACCCGCGCCGATTGCCGCCACGGTGCTTCGTGCCAGCCATGAAATTCTCGGCTCCATCGTTTACGCCACCTTGATCATCATGCTGGTTTTTGTACCGTTGTTTTTCCTCTCCGGCATCGAAGGACGATTGATGCAACCCTTGGGATTTGCTTATGTGGTGGCCATTGCCGCATCCCTGTTAGTCGCGGTAACTGTTACGCCGGCCTTGAGCAGTTATCTGCTGCCACATTCACGCACGGTAACGGAAGTGCACGAGAGCAAATTGGCGCTTGGACTGAAAGCTTATTACACCGCCTGCTTGGCGCGCGTACTACCTCACTGGCGCTGGACAGTGGTGGCATCAACCGGCACGATAGTCGCCACCCTGATTGCCTTGGCGCTGACCGGTCGCTCGTTTCTGCCCGAATTCAACGAAGGCAGCCTCACCATCGCCGTGGTGACGCTTCCAGGCACGTCGCTGGAGCAATCGGATCAGATTGGCCAGATGGCCGAAAAAATCATTCTGCAACTGCCGGAAACCGCCGCCACGGCGCGGCGAACCGGGCGCGCGGAGCTTGACCCCCATGCCCAAGCGGTTTATGCCTCGGAGATCGATGTCCGGCTGGCGATGAAAGACCGCGACAAGGAAACGGTGCTAGCCGAGTTGAGACGAAAATTGACGCTGGTGCCAGGTGCCAACGCCGTGATCGGACAACCGATTTCCCATCGTATCGATCACATGTTGTCGGGTACTCGCGCCAATATTGCCGTCAAAATCTTCGGTGACGATTTGGCCGAATTGCGCCGCCTGGCCCAGCAAGTGAAGGGATTGGTGGAAGCTGTCGAGGGGGCTGTGGATGTCTCTATCGACAATCCGTCGGATGTACCGTTTCTATCGGTGAAGTTTGACCGTGCCGCCATCGCCCGTTATGGGTTCACCATGGAGCAAGTTGCCGAGGTACTGGAAACGGCCTTTCAAGGCAAGGAAGTGTCACGCATCTTCGAGGGACAAACCGCCTTTGATTTGGTGGTGCGTTATCCCAGCGAATCCAAGGAAGACCTCGATGCCGTTCGCGCCACGTTGTTAACCTCACCCAGCGGTGCGCAGCTGCCCTTGCATGCCTTGGCGGATATTCAGAAAACCCGTGGCCCGGACACGATCAGTCGCGAAGATGTACAACGCAAACTGGTGGTCATGGCCAACGTGGCGGGCCGCGACCTGGCCGGTGTCGTGAACGACATTCGCCAGCGGGTGACCGCGCAGGTGCAAATGCCGTCGGCTTACCACATCGAATACGGCGGGCAGTTCGAAAGCGCCCAGGAAGCCGCGCAAACTCTGCTGATTCTGGGCGCGGTGGTCACGGCGGGCATATTTCTCTTGCTGTATGTGGCTTTTCACTCGATGCGCGACGCCTTGCTGGTGATGTTGAATTTGCCGCTGGCACTGGTGGGTGGGGTAATTGGCGTCTATGTGTCGGGCGGCATATTGTCGGTAGCGTCGATGATCGGATTTATCACCTTATTCGGCATTGCCACCCGCAACGGCGTGATGCTGGTTGCTCACATTCGCAATTTATGGGAACAGGAAGGCGTGAAAGACTTTACCGAAGTCGTTAGACGGGGCGCCTCGGAACGGCTGATCCCGATTTTAATGACGGCGCTTGCGGCGGGATTGGGATTGGCGCCGCTCGCCTTTAGCGGCGGCGAGCCGGGCAGTGAAATTCAGGCGCCAATGGCGACTGTGATTTTGTTCGGTTTGTTGACTTCGACCGTGCTTAATTTATTGGTAGTGCCGGTGTTGTATCTACGCTTCGGCGATTTACGGAACACAGTCCCTGGTCATTTGACAAGGACTGAAGATGAATAGCCAAAGTGCTAGGTATCCTGGTGTGTATCAATGTATTGGGATAAGTTTTCGTGCCAAATGATGAATTTAGCTGTGAGAGAAATTTTCCATCGAATTTCACAATTAACGCAGATCACCAATAGTTCGAAAATACAAAATCGGAGCTCAAGTATTGATTTAATTAAATGGCTGGCAATCTCAACGATGTTGATCGATCACATTCATTATATCTGGCCATCACTCACTGGTTTGTTTGTACCAGGCCGTATTTCATACCCACTTTTTTGTTTAATTATTGCGGCGAATATCAATCGGTCAGCTCAAGTTGATGCTTTTTGTATTCAAAGCATTAGATATTTCCTGTGGCTAGCAGCCTTCTCGCTACTCTCTGAACCAGCGTATCGTGTATTTTTTACAAAGCCCCTATCGCTTAACGTATTGCCAAGCTTGACTTTGGGATTCATGATTGCCCGGATGGCGCTACAAAAAAAGCTGATGGGCATTGGCGTAAGCATCGTTGCGATCTGTTTGGCTTATTGGTTCGATGGTCCTCTTATGTACGGCGTTTGTGGCACGTTGCTTCCTGCCGCGTTTCTCATTGCAATCAGAAATTCAACTGTTTTCTGGCTAATGCCCGCGGCTTTGTCTGCATGGATCAATAGAGGTGACTACTTATTTACAAATATAACCGGGTTACAGCTTTATCCGCTGCTAGTGCTGGGAACCAGCTTTACAGTTGCCTTATTTGGTCTCTGGCTGCTGCGTCAACCCATTCAGTTTAGGGTATGGCCAGTGGGGCGTTGGGCGTATTTCTTTTATCCTGGGCATCTTTTGATTTTATCCGCGGTAAGGTCGATTGCGCTAACCCTGTAATCAGAGATCAGCTTTTTGGCGACATACTAAAACATTAAAGGGTGTAGCCTC
The DNA here is from genome assembly GCF_000365425.1 of Methylomonas sp. MK1. Taxonomy (NCBI): domain Bacteria; kingdom Pseudomonadati; phylum Pseudomonadota; class Gammaproteobacteria; order Methylococcales; family Methylococcaceae; genus Methylomonas; species Methylomonas sp. MK1. The sequence continues at coordinate 135,945 of NZ_AQOV01000003.1, read as the reverse complement.
AGTTACCTATGTACGTGATCGTGATTGGGTTTCCGTGAAATGATCGCCACCATGGAGATGATCAGGCAAACCGCTCCAGCTATGGTAAATGTCAAAGGTGCCTCCAGCCTGCTAACGCCCTGCCCGATAGCGGGGTAGGTGATCAGCCAGAAAGCATGCGTCAACGCGAAATGTGCGGCGTAGGCCCTCCCTCGATCTGCCTCTGTAGTATGCTCGGCAAGCAAGGTCGAAGAGGGTAGCGCAATGAGCGCCTGACCAACGCCGTTCAATATCCAGAGCAATGCGAAGATCATAAACGGCGGCTGCTGCACCCCCGGTAACAGTATTAGACCTAATACGACACCGCCCGTCAGCAAAGCACGTTCAGTCCATCGGTGGCGTCTCCCATGCAATTCGGAAGGCTTCTTTGCCCCGGACTCGTAACGACCAGTAGCCCAACCCAAAAACAGTGCCGTAACCGTGGAGCCTAGACCCAAACCGGCCATGGCTAACACAAATTCAGTTTCACCCAGCATGAGTACATCACTTACATACACTACGGTTGCGACGATTGCGGCTGCACCGGCGATGGCTTCAACCAAATTCAACATCAGCGCGCGGCGCAACACTGCTTGGTGTAATAGTATCCGGGTGCCAACGGTCAATTCGCTCAGGAATGTCCGGAACGAGAACTGAATGTGCTGTTTTGAAACGTGCGGTAATATGCTGACAGCGACTAGAGCGGCAGAGGCTAAATAGGTGGCTGCGTCAAACCAGAACAACCATTCAAGCCCCAGCAAAGAAACCAGCAAGCCAGCTAATGCAGGCCCTAAAACAGCTTCCACATCGACCGCCACCCGCGATAGCGACAGTGCTCGGACATACTGCTCAGAGCCCACAACTTCAGGAATGGTCGAATCATAGGTGGGCGTGAAAAAAGCGGTGGCAGCATTGATCAAGAAAATCATCAGATAAACTTGCCACACGCTATGGACGAATGGAAACAAAGCCATGAGACCGAATCGCACGAGGTCTGCGATTATTAGCATGAATTTACGATTAGCTCGATCCGCAAGCACCCCTGCCGGTTGGGAAAACAGTAAAAATGCCAGGATGCGCAGCATCAAAGCATTGCCGATAACAGCGGCGGCAGAGTTACCTCCGACCAATTGATGCGCGAACAACGCTAACCCCACGGTTGTAACGCCACTACCCGCCAGCGATATCACCTGAGCAGAAAACAACAACTTGAAGTTGCGATTGCCCAGTAGACGTGGATAGTGCCTAGGGGTTTGATTCAGGCCTAAGTTTGACTCACGTCCAGTTTTGGTTGGTTTTTTTCTTCTAGTCATTCAGTCTAATTGGCGTGCCGTATTTTCTTAATCTGTTTAAGCCCGAACTCATGAGCAATCCTTTTTCTATGTTCCCATATAGTTGGGAGACTCGCACTGGTAGTGATTGTATAAATAAGGCTGTGGATTTACTTTCGTGTTATTTGAACTCTTTTTTCTAATCTTTGAACTTGGCCGCAAAAAGACCTCTAACTTTACTTGCTCTCCTAAATTAAGTAGGGAGTGTATGAGCTTACAAATCAAAAACTCTCATTTAATCCCAACTCGTAAAGCTTAACGCTTCAAACTTCACGTCCAGGTGCTGGATGGGATTGTTAAAACGGCGAAATACTAGTTTCGTTTATTCAAATTACAATCAGAGGGGTAATGCCATGATCAATCGATTAGTCGAAACAAATCAAGGGGTAGAGGTTCAGGAAACCAGTCTGGCGATTGATGTCCTGGGTCGCTATATTGGCAGTACTTGGGACGAGGCAACCATGAACGGCGGCATCGACTTCGATGTCGTTGTTATTGGCGCCGGCATGTTCGGAGCTTACTGCGCGGAGAAAATCTATCGCCTGGGCCCCAACCTTAGAGTGCTCGTACTCGACGCCGGTAGTCTTCTCGTTACGGAGCATGTACAAAATCTCGCCCGTATTGGCTTGAATGCCGTCGGCCCAAAGAAAGATCCGACAGGAAAGTTCGATGTACCGGTCGTTCTGAATTCCGATGACCCAGGTACCCGTGAGCGTGTCTGGGGTATTCCAATGCGCAGTATGACGCCAATCTCCGGTTTGGCCTACTGCCTGGGTGGTCGTTCGCTTTATTGGGGTGGATGGTCGCCACGTCTTACCGATGCTGATTTGAAGAATTGGCCACAGCCTATCGCGACGTATCTGCAAAGCCCCTCGCATGCCGGCGATGCCTATGAACGGATTGAGAAAGAAATTGGGGTGTTCGACAAGACCGACTATATTTCCGGCCCGCTGTTCGACGCGCTACATAAGAAATTCGTTAGTGCCTCCGCAGGCGTGGCGACAGTGGATGGGATTGAAGATGCGCCGCTGGCTGTACAAGCAGCACCGCCAGCATCCGGGCTGTTCAGTTTCGACAAATGGAGTAGCATGCCGATCCTCACGGATGCTGTACGCGAAGCCTCGACCCGTCCCGACTGGCAGCGCCGTCTTTTTATCGTACCCAGGGCACACGTCACCAAGTTGCAAACCAACAACGGTGCCGTGACCAGCATCGAAGTCCGCGTGAACGGGCAACAGAAATTCCTGACTATCCGGCCGACTTGTGCAGTTGTATTGGCATCAAGCACCATTGAAGCTACGCGACTCGCATACGAATCATTTCCTACACCGCTGATTGGGCGCAACCTCATGGCGCATCTGCGCTCGAATACCGTGGTGCGCATCCACCGTTCCGCCATCGACCCGACACTGCCGAAGCGTCTGGAAGCCGCCGCGCTGCTGGTTCGTGGTTCGACGCTCAAGGGACGCTATCACTTGCAGGTCACTGCGGCGGCCGGGGCGGGCGGCTCCGAGGATGTGATGTTCCGCATGATTCCCGACATCGACGTACTTGATCAGACGTTGGCCGCCCAGCAGGAAGACTGGATTGTCATCACCTTGCGCGGTATCGGCGAGATGAACGGCGACCGTAATCCCAACGCCAACAAGCAGACAGGCCAGTCTCCCAACTGGATGGACTTGAGCGATCAGACTGATGAGTTTGGCGTGCGCCGAGCCTGGGTAAATTTGGTTGCCAATCAGGATGACAACAGCTTATGGAACACCATGGACAAAGCTGCTATCGACTTAGCGAATGCTCTTGCCAACAACGATCCGACGAAGATCCAAATTATTGTTCAACCAACACGCGACGGGCTAGGAACTACCCATCACGAAGCCGGAACACTTTGGATGGGGGTTAACTCGAATGATTCCGTGACGAATTTCGATGGTCGCTTTCATCACGTCAGCAATGCTTACGTTGCGGGTCCGGCGTTATTCCCGACTTTGGGGTCGGCGAACCCATCACTTACGGCCATAGCCCTGGCGCGCCGCAGCGCGGAAGCGATTGTCCGAGAAAGACTTGGTGCTGAACCCGGTTTTGTGCCGCTTGGCAGTGGTGGAATCAATGGCTGGAAAATGGCGGGGAGTGGCGGTTTTATCGAACTCGGTGGCAACATCATCGAGTCGGTCGACGGCATTGGTTTGCTGTGGTTCACCCGTCAACAATTTCAAAACTTCATTCTCCGTGTCGACTGGCGGGCCTCTGCCTTGGATGACAATTCCGGAATCTTTATTCGTTTCCCTGATCCTGGCAACGACTGGACGATCCCGGTAACACAAGGCTACGAGATTCAGATCGACAACACCGGAAAGAACCCGGATACCAATCCGCCAAGCTTCGGCGATGCGTTGCATAACACAGGCGCCCTATACAAACTGGCAGGCTCAACGGCTACGCCTGCCATCGGTCAGTGGCATACTTACGAAATTGAAGCCAATGGTACGACAATTACCGTTCGTCTCGACGGTCAGCAGGTCAGCCAACTGCAAAACGCCAACCGTTCGCCGAAGGGTTTCATTGGTCTGCAAAATCACCACGCCGGCTCCCGCGTGCAGTTCACGAGATTGCGAATTAAAGAGCTGCCGTAATTCAGAGAATTTAAGGAGCCAAGTTCGATTTAATCCTAATTTTTCATTCGGTATCCGGAAGCACTAATGATTGGCCACCGGATACCTGAAATGTCATCACATCTGCGGTGGCCAGTTGTGCGATTCGGCCTGACAGTCCTTGCACCATGCGTAAAGCGCGTCATACATCACCAAGCCGTGCTTCAGCATCTCGTGATCATCGGCAAAGTTCTGTGAGAGCCCTAGCGACAAAGCGTATAGCCCTGCGGATTGTGGCGTCAGATCAAGCCGAGAGGTATCTGCGCCGCGGACGATGACCGCAAGTTGTTGTAATGCCCTATCATCAAGCGCGTATTTTTTCAGGAAGGCATCGAAACTACATAAATCGCCTTCATGTGAAAGTTCAACGCCTGGAATGTCATAGGGAATGGCCCCGGTTTCAGCAGCAATTTTCAGCACATCGCCTGATGGCACATATAGAAATTCCGAATCTTGATCTATGAAACGGGCAATTAGCCAAGGACAGGCAATCCGATCAATTTTAGGGCGTTCGCGGGTGATCCATTTCATCGCACATCCCCCGCCTGCCAGATCGTCCGTGCTTTTAACGCTTTTTCCAGACGCGCTGAAACCGTCTCCCAGTGAATATTGCGAAAAAAGGCATCGACATAAGCCGGAGCCGCCGCGCCGTAATCCATCTGGTATGAATGTTCGTACATATCCATCACCAACAATGGCAGGGTGGCGCTGGGAGCATGTAAATGATCCCATTGCCAATAGTTTTCCAATAAACCGCTATGCAGGTTATAACCCAGCACGACCCAGCCGGAACCGCCGCCGAGTCCGGCACCCATGCGGCGAAATTCTTCCTCCCAAAGTTCAAAACTACCGAATGCATCTGCCAGTGCTTTTTGCAACGCGGCATCGGCTTGGCCGGTTCCGCCCAAATTGCCGAAATACAATTCGTGCAACACCACCGAACCGGTACGCATCAGGTGCTCTCGCTTCAGGTCGTTGTAGATAAACGCCGGCAGATTGGCGTCGTCCAGAAAACTAGCCAGCTTTTGTTTGACAGCATTGAGTGCCTTAACCGAACCACCGTAATTATTTTCCCAGTGAGAACGAATCAGTTTTTCGGAAAAACCGTCAAGTTTAGCGGGGTCGAAGGGTAGGGCCTTGAGTTCATGGCTAGCCGCAAAAGCCGTGGCTGTTGCGGATAAAGTCATTTCGGACATGATGAGTTTCTCCTGTATGCGTGTTTTAGGTATAAGGCGCAACCATTACGAATGTTGTCGATGAAGCGGGTTGTCACCATTGTTTGAGCCACGGCTGTATGGCCTGTAGTTTGCGTCCCACCACCGCATAATCAACCGGCATGGTTGTCAGCCGCTCTATTTTCGGTACATCAGGTGGTGTTTCTACGCCGCTATGCAAGGGAATTTGTGCGCAGTCGGCGAAAGCCAGCTTACGTTCGGTCTCCTTGGACAGTAAGTAATCAATCAGCTTACGTCCCGCATCGGGATGCGGCGAATTGCGGATCAGTGCGGCAGCATTGGGCAGAATCAAGCAGCCAAGCTGGCTTTCGCCTTGGTCCGGGCAGACCATCTCAACCGCTTTACCTTGGCGAATGCGGTTGACCGCATCGTCGCTGTCCACCAGCGCAAACCCGAATTCGCCGGCCGCCACCAAATCTGCGCTTTCGCCGTTGCTGGTTGCAAGTTTGGTGCCGTTGCTTTTCAGGGCGTTCAGAAATTGTTTGCCGCGATCATCGCCCCAGACTGTAAACAGTGCCGCGACATGAGTGGCGGTCGTGCCGAACAGCGGATTGGCAATGATGCCTTTGCCAGCCAACTTCGGATCGACATAGGCATTAAGACCTTCGGGTTTGATGCCGGCCTTGCGGTTGATTATGAATACTCGTGCCCTAGCCGAAAATCCGGTCCAGTAGCTTTCCGAATCCTTGAACGCCGCCGAAATGCCTTCGCTATTGGGCGACCGGTATGCCACTGAAATCTCCCGTTGCTTGAGAACTTCCGCACGAATGGGTTCGTTCGCCCAATACACATCGGCTTGCGGATTATTCTTTTCGGCGATCAAACGATTCATGACTCCGGTACCCTTGGTTTCCTCGGTATCGTACACGGCCTTGACGCGGATGCCGGTATCGCGCTCGAAATCCTTAAGGATAGGTTCCGAGAAGACCTGGTCCTCGCTAACATAGACCACCACAGTCGATTCCGCGCCAACGGCGACTTGAAACAGCACAAGGTTCAATAGCAGGATTATCCCTATTGAGTAAGGTGTTTTCATGAGTACCTCCTTCATAATTCAGGTGAAAACAATAGTTTTAGACCCATAAATAAAGTCAATTCCGGTTCGTCCAGGAACGAGTGGCCGGCGGATAGCATTAACACCCGACCGGGAGCCATTACCCACTTTCCGCCCACGCTAAAACCGATGTTGGGTTCCCCATTGGGTGCGCGGGGTGTGGTGACGAATGCCTCCGCACCGAGTTTCAGCCTTTCGCCAAACGACCGCTCAAACGCCATACCCAAAAACCAGTAGCTCTTGCCTTCATCGCCGGCATGCCACTTGTAACGGGCATCGCCGTAAACGATGGTGTCGCCCCATTGCTTTTGATACAGCAGCGGTAATTGCAGGGTTGCTCGCCCCGCACCCAGTCCTCTGGCCGTATCTCCCGTGGGTAAAGTGAGTTCGGGATTGATGCCGAAATAACCCGCTTCGGCATCTGTGCCGAAACGCCGCTTGTATTCCAATAGCACATCACCGGCGCCGACATGCAATCCGCCTTCGGCGGGAAGGTGGTAAGGCAGCGGCATTTCTATACTGAGCTGGGTGTAACGGTCGTATCCGTAATTCACATCCATGCGCAGCCATTCGCCGCTCGCCGAACCGTTTCGGTTTCGTTCCATCTGCCAAGGCAGATTGATCTCCCACTGGCCAAGTTCCGGTGGATCGGGGTCGTTGGTGACGAAGGGCGGACCGGCCCAAACATAGGCCGATCCAGCCAGCATCAACGGCAAGCTCCAGCGGATGGAAGCCAGCACAACGACTCATCCGTTATGGGGTGGTCACCACCAGGTCATCAAAGGAACTGGCCGCATCGGCCTTGCTCCAGAAGCCAACACCGCCGGCTTTCAGAAAGGTTCGATCAGTCGCTTGCAAATATGGCTTGCCGTTGAGATAAGCCTCTATCCGCTCGCCCTGGTGAACGATTTTCAACCGGAACCATTCGCCGGATTTAATGCCGCCTATGTCCGCACTGGCTAGTTGTTTGCGATTGCCATCCTTGACGAAGTACAGGCGGAAATTGCTTTCCAAGGGGTTGTAGCGAGCAACGTAGTAGTTGTCGGCATCCTGCGCCCTCCAGATCAGGCCGCCGCCCTGGTCTTCCTTACCATTGTCGGCACGCACACTCACTTCGATGGAGCCATCCTGAAAGACAAGGTCGCGCGTCCAGCACAGGTTGAAGACATCTCCGGATTCGTTTCTGATACGGGTGATGGCGAGTACTTGAGGTGAACTACCAGCAGAGGGATCGGCCTTGACCTGCCATTCGGCTAAAGGGCCATCGGGATTAGTGGCCGCGACAACCCAACCTGACGGCAGCCCACCGGCTACATTCTGGTCGAAGTTAAACCGCTGTTCTTGGGCAGACGACGATTGGGATGCTAAGCCCAGCAGAAGACCAAAAAGGGATATGCGAAAACTGCTATTCGACATGATGCTTTACTCCTAAAGATGAAAAGGACTTGAGTCAGAAGAAATTGAGGATTCAAAACCGGTCACGGCGGTCTGGCCTGATCTGACGCTTTACCGCCGACTAGCGAGCGCTCAGCGAAATAGGTCTTGATTTCATCCACAGAACCCATCCGGATGATGGCTCCTTCTCGCATCACCACGATCCGCTGGGCGATGGCAAACGCTTCATCCAAATTGTGGGTCACGTAAAGCAGTGTGAACCCGAGCTTTTTCTGAAGCGTCAGGATCTCATTGCGCAGTTCGAGGCCCAATTCAAAGTCAACGCTGGAAAGAGGTTCGTCCATTAATAGTAAGCGGGGCTGGGTAACCAGAGCGCGGGCCAGCGCCACGCGTTGTTGCTCGCCGCCCGAAAGTTCGTTGGGTCGTGCATTCGCCCGCAATTCCAGGCGCACCAGACGCAGCATTTCCAGGATACGCCGTTCTCGCTCCGCCTTGGCAATGCCCTGCGCTTTCAAGCCAAATTCCAGATTGCCATGCACGGTCAGATGCGGCCACAAAGCCAAATCCTGAAATACCATGCCTAGTCCGCGCTGTTCGGGTTCCAGGTAAAGGCGACCCTCTTTTCCTGCAATTGTCCCGTTCAGTAGTACCGCACCCTGATCGGGGGCCAGGAAACCGGCCGCAGCGCGTAGCACGGTAGTCTTGCCGCAACCGGAAGGTCCGAGCAACACCACTCTTTCACCGGTTTCCGCAACCAAAGAAAAATCTTTCAGTGCCGGTCTATCTCCATAAGCGACCCACACCTGTTGAAACTCAATGACATTCATGACGAACGCTCCTGTCTACGGGGCCACAAACATACCGGGAGCTTGTTGAATAGCCCTTTTGCTAGTTCAATAGGGATAGGCCACAAGGATGTAATCCATAGAATGACAAGGGGCGGCAGAGCCGCAGCCATCAGCAAAGCGCACAACGCCGCCACCAATCCGAAGGAGCCATTGGCCATCAAGCTGAAGATGCGCACCGGTAAAGTATCCTCGCCTGGTGGGTATACCAGCATCGCCAGACCTGTATCGCGCAGACAAAATAGATAAGTCGCCAACCAGGTAGTCAGGAGTCCGCGCCGGCTCAGAGGCAGCACGATGAAGATCAGCCGCCGCCACCAGCCGGCACCGGCCACGGCCGCTGCTTGTTCCAGCGAAGATGGCAGGCGAGCCAGGGCATTGCGGACAATGCCGCCAGAAAGGGCCGCATATTGAATGAGATAGCCCAACAGCAATAAACCCGGCGAGGCGTAAAGCCAAGCGGTTGCGGACCGGTTCCATAGACCGATCAGGCCAATGCCGATTACCGAGCTGGGTAGTATCAGGAGCAACAGTGCGGCGAATTCAGTCAGCCTCGCGCTATACGTCCGTTCGCGCCACAAAAGCCCTAGAAAAAATCCGAAGGCTGTCAGCAGGCTGGCTCCGAGCGAGGCGTAAAGTAAGCTGCGCCCCAAGGCATCGCCCGCCCGTTGCCATGCTTCGGCGACATCGGCCGGTGTGGCAGAAAATAGCAGCGAGCCAAATGGCAGTCCCAGCAGAATCAAGAGTAAAGCCGCTACTCCAGCTGTCCACAGCCACTTTGCGGCACCCAGTTTGATGGACAGCGAAATTCCCGGTGGCCGAAGATCGGTCGCCGCATTTCGACGCCAACGCCAGTCCAGAGCCAATAGTAATAACACGATCAGTGCCAAAGGGGCTGCTGCTGCGGTAGCGGCGTCGAAATCGTAGAAGGCCGCGAACTGGGTCAGGATTTCCACCGGATAGACGTCATAGCGCAGAAACATCGGCACGGTGCTTTCGCCTAGGACCAGCATAAAAACCAGCAGCGCACCGAACGAAACCCCCGGCAGTATGGTCGGCAAGGTAATGCGGCAAATTACTGTAGGCCAGTGAGCATAAAGCCTCGCAGCCTCCTCCTGGCGAGGGTTGACGCTTTGGGTGAGTGCCGCTGTGAGCAGTACCATCAGGGGCAGGAACATCGTGGCCAGTGTCAGAGTGCAACCTGGCAGTCCGAATAACCACTCCGATAAATTCACTGCCGCGGCTTTGGGAAATATGTTTGCGAGCCAGCCCTCCCGTCCGAGCAAGGCGAACCAGCCTAAGCCAAGAAAATAAGGTGGGAGTAGCAACGGTAGAGTCAACCCGGCTGCGAACAGATGCCGCCCAGGCAGATCGGTTTTGCCGAGCAAGATGCCGAGCGGAATGCCCAGACAAGTGGTAATAGCCGTGGAAAGTCCCGCAAGCAGTACGCTCCGACCTAGCAATTGTGGAGGACGCGTGGATGTCCACAGCTCGAGATAGCGATCCAGGCTGAACGCTCCGTTCATATTCAGGCTTGATACGAGCATGACAACGAGCGGGGTTAGCCCGAACCCAACCAGCAACATTGCGGTAACAGTCAAGGTTAGCCGCTTTGCGTACATGATCGAAAGATACTTTTCGTTCATCGATCATTCGGTGTTTTTATTAGACTTTCGTTTGAGTATCCAGTGCCGCTTTAAACGCCTTGGCCAGATCGCTTACGGTACCTGTCCCCCAATAATGTAGAAATACGATTCTTGGCGATTCGCCAACCATGTGATTATGGATCGTGGTGACGGCGATACCGGCACCGCGCAAGGCTTTCAGTACGCCTTGTAGTTCGGTTTCCAACATGGCAAAGTCGCCTTCGATGATGGCTTTGTCATTGCTGCCGGCAAACACTGCCCAGGTATTCACACCCATAGTCTTACCAACAGTATGACCATCCATTTGCGTGGTGCGGCCAATGGTGACTTTATAGACTTCACCAGCCTTTTCCACGGGCGAACCAATAATCGTTTCGATGGGTTTCGGATCGAGCGTGGTCTTACCGGCATCGAACGACTTAGGTTTCGCGGAAGCTTTAGCGCTACTGGTTTCCTTGATTTTGGCAAACACCTTACCGACGCCAGTCGCAAGAGCTTCCGCATCGCCGGTGCCACCAATGTGCATGAACATCACTTTAGGCGTATCCCACAGAAAGTGGTTATGCAATGCGGTGACCTCGATGCCGTTTTCCAGTGCGATGCTCATCACCGGATTGATCTGGTCTTCCTGCAACACCATATCACCCATCACAATGGTTTTATCGCCAGCCGGAGAAAATCCGGCCCAGGATGTAAAGCCAGTCGCCGCAGTCATTTTTACACCTGCCACAGTAACAGCCAGATCACTACGTGGCACGGTGACTTTGAAAACATTCTCGGCGGTATCGAGCTTGCCTTTGGCACCGGTCAGTTGCTCTATCTTGGTGGTATCCAGCGTTCCATGCCGGCTGGCCTCTTGCGCGTAGGCTACGCCGCTCAGTAGTGATGAAATTAACAGCGTTAAAATTTGAGATTGACGCATGGTATTCATAGAACAACTCCTTGCTGGGCAAGCCAGATTTTGATGAAACTAAACAATAGACCCGTTCCGCCACAAGCAGCGATGACCGGGATTACCCCCACCTTGTAACGAAACAGGGCTAAAAAAGCGCACAGGCTGATGACTGCGGAAACCGCATCGAAATTCCCTGTAAAGCCTTGCGGCCAGAAGACATGCCAAGCAAAAAACACCGCCAGATTGAGAATCACGCCGACCACGGCAGCAGTGATGCCGGTCAGCGGTGCGGTGAATTTCAAATTACCGTGCGTAGATTCCACCAATGAACCGCCGGCCAGGATGAACAGAAAACTGGGTAGAAAGGTAAAGTAAGTCACCACCGTTGCGGCAATAGCACCCGCCAGAAACAGTTGATCAGGGCCGAACACTTCCTTCGTCCATCCGGCGACGAACCCCACAAAGGTCACTACCATGATCAATGGGCCAGGCGTGGTTTCTCCCAGAGCCAAACCATCGATCATCTGATGCGGTGTCAGCCATTGGAAATATTCGACTGCACCCTGATAAACGTAAGGCAAAGCTGCATAGGCACCGCCAAACGTCAGCAGCGCCGCCTTGGTGAAGAACCAACCCATCTGTGTCAATGCGCCGTCCCAACCATACCGGGCACACAGGAAGCCGATGGCACCGCCCCACAGGGCCAGACCAACCAGAATGACTTTTGATAATCCTACCCAACTGAACAGCGCATGTGGCGGAGTCGGGGTATCATCGTCAATCAATGCGGGACCATAACCCTGTTTGGCAGCACCATGGCCACCGCCCATAGCAAATTTTTTAGGTAACACTTTGCCACCAATGGCACCCAAGAGGGCCGCAATCAGCACAATCAAAGGAAAAGGTGTGTCGAATAAAAAAATCGCCAGAAAAGCGAGTGCCGACATCGTCCACAGCACCCAATTTTTCAGAGCCCTTGAACCGATTCGATACGCGGCGAAAATCACAATGGCCGTCACCGCCGGTTTGATGCCGTACAGTACGCCAGCAATCCCAGTGAGATGACCATAGGCCATATAAATGAAGCTCAGGCCAATCAGAATTAACAGTGATGGTAAAACAAACAAACCGCCTGCAACGACGCCGCCCCAGCTGCGATGCATTAACCAGCCAATGTAAGTCGCCAATTGTTGCGCCTCCGGCCCTGGCAGCAACATGCAGTAATTCAGGGCATGTAAGAAACGCTGCTCGGAAATCCAGCGCCGTTTTTCCACCAACTCCTGATGCATGATGGCAATTTGTCCGGCCGGGCCGCCGAAACTGACAAATCCCAGTTTCAGCCAAAAACGAAAGGCTTCCCAAAAGCCTACTGGATCGGGTCTGGCTAAAGATTGCTCAGTAGATGAGGGTTTGTCAGGTTGACTCATGATCGGCTTACTCCTTTTTCAAACGTTACCAGCAGGCTGTCAAACACGGCACTGGCGGCGTTCAGTAATTGATCATCATCGTTGATGGCATCACGTAATCCGCCCAGCACGCTTTCAATGCCAACCGCTTCAGGTGGTTGTACCCCGCCAACGTCCAGGAAATGTACTAGCGCACCCAGTCGTTTCAGGGCGGGTTGTTCAAGGTCGAAACTCGCCAGTAACACCTCGAAGGTCACCCGGCCATCCACATGACTGAAGGTCGCACCATCGAAATCGAAACCGAGCGCACCTGTGGGGCAGTCGGTTGGCGAGGTTAACCACAGCAATTGGGCTTGAGGGTCTATGAAGCGTCGAATTAGCCAGGCAGAGGCCAGACGATCCACCCAGGGTCGGCTACGAGTCGCCCAGGTACGGCCCTGATAATCGCTAATCGATAAAAGCAAGATCGAGCCTTCAATTGCATGCGGCTCATCCGGAGACAAAATCCGAACAATTGAGAGTTCCAGTTCACTCAGCGCTGTTTCGGTTTGGCGTTGTGCTTCACCCGGAAAGAAGTCGATGGCAGACAGGCTGGTAAAGGCTTTACGGAGTTTTCGAGATTGTTTGAGAAGGTCTTGAGCCGTATCGACTGACAGTTCACCATGCACTTTGGCTATGTCCGTTAATAATGCCGAATATTCTTCACTACGATCAAAAAAGCCAATGAAATTCCCATTGTCTGGCTCTTCAGTCCGCAAAACCATTGCTGTGCCGCCATTCTCACGCACTTCAACGGCGATGGTTTCTAATGTTTCGCGACAGGACTCACGGTCAGGCATCAGGTAAACACCATCACGCAACACCGCCGCACCGGAAGCCTTCAAAGATCGCCATATACGCATACGGGCCGTTGCGTTCTCGGTGGGAAGACTTGTTATAAGTAGATGCCAATTAATCATGTATTAAATACTACTAAGCGGTAGAGTATTTTACAATAAATAATTTATATCGATTGCAAACTTGGCTATAGCTAGAGATATTGAGTTACCGACTAAAAACGACAAGTACATGGTTGAAGAGATTATCGATACGCACAATGCGGATAATCCAGAACTGGATTATTCAACTGTAGCGCGCAGACCAGGGGGCAGAGACAAGTCATGCTTCGAGTTCAGGGTATCGAATAAGGTATCGGTGAAGTCGTCACGATTGAACGCAGCAGTGGTTACACTACGATAACGAAGTGAACAACATTGTCCATTTTTCACAGTGATCCTCTCTGGACAACGCCCGGACGTTTTTCGAATCGCCGGAATTGGCAGAAATCAGAGAAAAGCCGGCGTCAAAGCGCCGGAGGTTATCTGTTTGCAGGAGATAGAGGGTGTCTCAATGACTTTTTTCCAGATATTTAAAATTCGCTAAACAGCATTGGCCTGACGGGTTCCTGATTTCACAGGCACATTCCCCGGCTTTGGTGCGTTGCATGACAAAATCCTTTATCGGTTCCGCACGCTGAGCTTTTAACGCCGATAAATACTGCTCGGCGTCAATATCAAAACAGTAACAAAGCACGTTGTTTTGAATCGCTTGATAGCTTCGTAAATGCTGTTTGGGAATCGTGTTGCCCGCGTTGGAGAAGTAAGCAATTGAGCATGTTTTTGCCGGGCAAAAATAATAGCTGTCAGTGATGAGCGCCTGATTCTTTGGAAACCGGACTTGATGGTAAAGCGTAGGCATACCGACACTTATACAAGTGGAGCCACACTCAGGACAAATTTGTTTGGTTTTGGTGGAAGTATTTGGGCAGCAGCAATCAGACATAGACTGTATCCTTGGCTTTATCGAGCAACAGGTGTGGCGAGCGAACCCGGATAACCGGCATCCGTCGTGGCTTTGATCAAGGCTGCACTATCGGTTTTTTGGCTATCGAAGGTGATGGTGGCCGTTTTTGAATCGTAATCGACAGTCACTTCTTGTACGCCTTCGACTTTCTGCAAAGCTTTCTTGATGGTAACTGTACACATGGCACAGGTCATATTTTCTATATTCAGCGTCACCGTTTGCTGCCGGTTTGGCTGTGCAACAGCCGTTTCAGCATGAGCCGCCGGCATCCACAACACACTTGATGACAAGCTTAAAATAAACAAACTGGATTTAATGATCATATCTGAATCCTCTCAAGCCATGAAAAAAGGCGCTAACCAAGGAAAGGCGAGCAGTATAAAAATGAATGCGGAACCCAACCAAAACATCAGGCGTTGTCGGCGCTGGATGTCGGATGTGGCACAGCTTTCACCTTCCTCACAGCGTTGAGGCATTAAATAGAGTTTTCGATACCCTAACGCCATAAAGACCAGGGTCAGGATGATGAAAAATGGACGGACCGGTTCCAGTCCCGTCAACGTACTCATCCATGCGCCGCCAATACCCAACGACAACAGCAAAAATGGCCCGATACAACAGGCCGAAGCCCCTATAGCGGCCAAGAGAGCGCCGATACCTAACCATGACGGGGTGTTAATGGGTGTTTCAGGGTCTGTATTCATGCGAATCTCCTCAACCAAACAATGTTCAATGCTGGCAAGAAGCTTAAACCCTGTTGTTAAGAACAGAGTCAAGTGGGCGATGGTGACTTATTTACAATCAGGATTTGGTTGATGCATCATCGCAAAACGCATCGAGAATGGCGCAACGCGCGGTTGAAGCTGTCTGTTGACAATCGTTGACCAGGGTTTCCAATACCTGACGGAGAGCCGTTAAATTTTTGATCTGTTGGTCGATCTGCTGGCATTTCTGCTCGGCGAGTTGTCGTACGTCAGCACAATGTGCCCCGTCAAGCGATAACAAGGTGGCAATTTCCTTCAAGGTAAATCCAGCCTGTTGAGCGCGTTTGATAAAACGGATTCGGGTAACCGCATCAGTTGAATAACAGCGATAACCGCCGTCGGGTTTCTCCGGTTCCGTCAGTAAACCCATGCGTTGATAGTGACGGATGGTTTCGATGGTGACTTCGGTTTGTTTGGCAAGTTTGCCGATGGTCAACGTTGGCATTTTGGGTCTTCTCGGTGCACCGTAAGGATTCGTCCGAAAATGGACAATACTCGATCCGCTCTATCAAACGAGGGTAACTTGTTATCAGTCGATGGTTAAAAAGTTGTACTTTCTGCAAATACCGATAGTATTATCAGTCCGAATGCAACAAAAACCGGTCCATAACCTTGATTCGTTAAATCCGCAACACGATGAACCTACGTTTAACCATAATGTTAACCCTCATCATGGCAATTATGCCTGTTGTGGTTGCGTTTGCTCATTATTCTGAACTCACAAGGCAGTTATCGATTGTACAAATCGTTGCTGCTGCCGACGAGATGGGCGACGAAGGGTTTTCAGCTTCATCTCATTCCGATCATTGTCACTCCGTTACTGCCAAGCCTCACTTGACCAGTTGCAGCTTTCATGTTTGCGCCGATTGCGCAATCACATCATCCTTTGGGTTTATCCTGCCCCATATCTCTAGCCGCTATAGCGCTGGAGAAATACCCACATCGGTTTCGTTGCTGGTTCCCCCGGATATAAAACCGCCGATTATTACCCTCTAAGCTGTTCAACGGCGGTGTTTTGCCGTAAAAAACAACCATCGCCATTAAGATGATCGACATCGGCTAAGTCAGCCTGTTGGTTGATCGTCATTGCTATAACGAGCTTATGAGGACAATCATGAGATCTGTTCATTTAATGCGTCTGCTGATGGCGACGCTGTTTTTCGTCTGTAGCGTTGCCGCTGCTGCGGAGCAGCCGCTATTAACACTTGATGCGGCCACTCAAAAAGTCGCTCAGGACAACCCAGACCTGGCGCAAATGCTGGCCCGTGCCAAGGCGATGGCCGCCATTCCATCGCAGGAAGGCAGTCTGCCCGATCCGCAAATCAGTTTCAATGCCATGAGTCTGCCGACCAATAGTTTTAGCACCCGGCAGGAAGACATGACACAACTCGGTTTCGGCCTTTCCCAAGCCATTCCTTTTCCAGGCAAACTGGCGCTTCGCGAACAGGCGGCGATGTATGAAGCGGAAGCAGCAACGCTCAATGCCGATGAGCTACGGCTGCGTCTGCTGAGCGATGTGAAAACCCTGTGGTGGCAGGTTTTTTATCTGGATCGAACCCAGGAGATTGTGGATAACAATCATCAATTACTGCATCAGTTCGTCGATATTGCCAGAAGCAAATATGAAGTGGGTGAAGGTTTGCAACAAGAGGTGTTGCTGGCCCAATTGGAATTATCCAAATTGTTAGATCAAAAAATCAATCTCACCGGGATGCGGCGCAGCACTGTGGCCAAACTCAACGCATTGCTGGATCAACCCGCCAACAATCCCGTGCAATTACCCGCCACGCTTTCATTACAGCTGCCGGAAATCAGACAGGAAGACCGGCTATATCAACAAGCGGAAACGTCGAGACCGCTGCTGGAAAGCGAGAGGCGTGGCATTAACGCCGCGCAATCAAAGCTGGAACTGGCTCAAAAAGAGCTGCTGCCCGATTTCAATGTCGAAGCGGCATATGGCGCTCGCGATAACATGCCGGACGGTACCCGGCGTTCCGATCTGCTCAGTTTGGGTGTCAGCATGAACGTGCCGATTTTTGCCGGCAGCAAGCAGAATAAGATGATCGACCAGCGCAACAGCGAGCTGATGCAACAACGCTATACCCTGCAAGACCGATGGAACACGGTTCGTTCTGAAATTACCCAAAGTCACAGCGATTACCAGCGAGCCAAACAGCAATTTGTGTTGTTCGATACCGGCATCATCCCGCAGGCCCGGCAAACCGTCGCGTCCATGCTGGCCGGTTATCAGGTTAATAAGGTCGATTTTCTGAATCTGGTGCGTAGCCAGATCACCTTGTTCGAATACGAAACCCAATACTGGAAAGCCTTTACGGAAGCCCAACAAGCGCTGGCGCAACTTTGCGCGAATGTGGGCGAGGACAATATTTATGAATAAACAACTGTTATTAACTGCCGTGGTGACGCTGGGGATAGGCTTGGCTGGCGGCTATTGGTTGGCTCAGCAACCCAAACACGAATCGGCTGTTCAACCGGCGGATGGCCGGAAACCGTTATTTTACAGAAGTCCAATGAATCCATCGGCGACTTCCCCGGAGCCGACCAAGGATGCCATGGGCATGGACTATGAGCCGGTTTATGCAAACGATAATGCGCCTAAACCACCCAAAATCCTGTTCTACCGCAACCCTATGAATCCCGCCGTCACATCACCTGTGCCCGCGAAAGACAATATGGGCATGGATTATCTGCCCGTGTATGCCGACGACGAGGCAAAAACTGACGATTCGGCCGGTGCCGTCAGAATCGACGCGGCGACGGTACAAAACATGGGGGTGCGGACTGCACTTGCCAAACAAACCTTGCTATCGCATGTGGTGCGCGCCGTTGGCCGGGTAGCCTATGATGAAGAGCATATTGTCCGCCTGCACCCCAAAACCGAAGGCTGGATCGAAACCTTGCGTGCCGATAAGACTGGGCAAAGGGTCAGGAAGAATGAAGAACTGCTGAGCATTTACTCCCCGCAACTGGTGGCCAGCCAACAGGAATATGTGTTGGCGTTAAACAATCTCAAGGTGCTGGAAAAAAGCCCGATTGAAGACATCAGACGCGGTGCGGAAGAATTGGTTAAAAGCTCCCGCGAGCGCTTGAAATTGCTGGATATGCCGGCGCATCAACTGCACGATTTAACGGATAGCCAAGCCATCAAAAAAAGCTTGCATATCCATACTCCGGCGGATGGCATCGTCATTAATATCGGTGCTCGCGAAGGCCAATACGTCACGCCTGAAACCGAACTGTACATGATCGCCGATCTATCCACGGTCTGGGTATATGCCGAAATATACGAGTACGAACTGCCCTGGGTGAAAGAAGGCGACCCGGTTCACATGCGCTTGGCCGGTGTTCCTGGCCGGACGTTCAGAGGTCGCCTGGCGTTTATCTATCCCTATGCCGAAGCCAAGACCCGGACTATTAAAGTGCGACTGGTATTCGATAATGCCGACTTGCTGTTAAAACCCGATATGTTCGCCGAAGTTACCATCCATGCCGGCAAGCAACTGGATGCGGTGGTGATCCCTTCCGAAGCGGTGATCCGTTCCGGCGCGCAAACCCAGGTTTTGGTGGTGCGCGGTCCCGGTAAATTCGAACCGCGCCGGGTGACGACGGGTTTATCGTCCAATGACGATATTGCCATTATTGACGGTCTGAGTGCCGGCGAGGAAGTGGTCACCTCGGCGCAATTTCTGATCGATTCCGAATCCAAGCTGAATGAAGCCACGGCTAAAATGATGGAACCTTCGGCAGCACAGCCATCCGCAACCGAATCGTTGCCAGTTGAGCAGGGAGCGCATAACCATGACTGATTTCATCATCAATAGCGTGTTGAAAGACCGCTTCATGGTATTGCTGGGAGCGATTATCCTGGCCATCGGCGGCGTTTGGTCGTTCAAGAACATGCCTTTGGATGCCATACCGGACTTGTCCGATGTGCAGGTGATCATCTTCACCGACTATGCCGACCAATCGCCGCAGGTAGTCGAAAACCAAGTGACTTATCCATTGACCACCGCCATGCTGGCCGTGCCGCATGCCAAGGTGGTACGTGGTTATTCCTTCTTCGGTCTGTCCTTCGTCTATGTGATTTTCGAAGACGGCACGGATATGTATTGGGCCAGGTCGCGGGTGCTGGAATACCTCAACTATGTAAAAAATCGTTTGCCGCAAGGTGTCACACCGGCATTGGGTCCGGATGCCACCGGTGTCGGCTGGATTTACGAATATGCCTTGGTGGACAAGACCGGCAAGCATGATTTGGCGCAATTGCGCTCGATTCAGGACTGGTATCTGCGCTACCCCTTGCAGACAGTTCCCGGCGTTTCCGAGGTGGCTTCGGTCGGCGGTTACGTCAAACAATATCAGGTGGAAGTCGATCCCAACGCCCTGCAAGCTTACGAGATTCCGTTATCCACCGTGATGATGGCCATCAAGCGTTCCAATAACGATGTCGGCGGACGCTTGCTGGAAGTCGGCGAAACCGAATACATGGTCAGAGGCTTGGGTTACATCAAATCCATTGCCGATCTGAATACCATACCGGTGGGAGTTGACGCCAACGGCACGCCGATACGTTTGCAGGATGTCGCACATATCCAGATTGGCCCGGAACTGCGGCGCGGCGTGACCGAACTCAACGGCGAAGGCGAAGTGGCCGGCGGCGTGGTGGTGATGCGTTTTGGCGAAAATGCCCTGGCAACCATTGAGGACGTGCGGAAGAAATTGGATGAACTGAGAAAAGGCCTGCCGGAAGGTGTTGAAATCGTCCCCGTCTATGATCGCGGCAGTTTGATCGAGCGGGCGGTGGACACCTTGAAAGATGCGCTAACGCAGGAACTAATTATTGTCTGTGCCTTGGTCGCCTTATTTTTACTGCATCTGCGTTCATCATTGGTGATTGTAATCACCTTGCCGCTGGGCATTTTGATGGCCTTTATCGTAATGAAGTGGCAAGGCATGAACGCCAATATCATGTCCTTGGGCGGTATCGCGCTGGCGATAGGCGACATGGTCGATGGTGGCGTGGTGATGGTCGAAAATGCCCATAAACACCTGGCCGAAGCGGCTGAGAAAAAACAAGCCAAGCTGACTTCACAGGAACGCTGGGAGGTCATCGGTAACGCCTCCCGCGAAGTCGGCTCAGGGCTATTTTCCTCACTGCTGGTGATTACCGTGTCCTTCCTGCCGATTATCACCATGCAGGCACAGGAAGGCCGTTTATTCAGTCCTCTGGCATACACCAAAACCTATGCGATGGCCGCCGCCGCGATATTGACCATCACTTTGGTGCCGGTGTTGATGGGCTATTTTGTACGCGGAAAGATCATCCCCGAACACAAAAATCCGATTAACCGTTTCCTGCATGCCATTCACTCGCCGGTCTTGAAATTGGCGATGCGCTGGCGGGCTGCCACACTCATCGTGGCTCTGCTGTTGATGGCCTCTACGCTCTATCCCTTATCCAAACTGGGTAGCGAGTTTATGCCGCCTCTGGATGAAGGCGATATTTTATACATGCCCACCACCTTTCCGGGCATCTCTATCACCAAGGCTAGGGAAGTCTTGCAACAGACCGATAAGATCATTAAGACCTTTCCCGAGGTGCATCATGTGTTCGGCAAGATCGGCCGGGCAGAAACCGCCACCGATGCCGCGCCGTTGATGATGGTGGAAACTACCATCAAGTTAAAGCCGCGAGAAGAGTGGCCTGATCCAAGCAAAACCACCCGGCAACTGATGGATGAAATGGACAAGTCCATTCATTTTCCCGGCTTGGCGAACGCCTGGACCATGCCCATCAAAACCCGGATAGACATGCTCTCTACCGGCATCAAGACCCCGGTGGGTATCAAGGTGTCCGGTCCCGATCTGAATGTGCTGCAATCCCTGTCGCTACAAATCGAACAGGCGATGAAAACCTTGCCGGACACGCTATCGGCCTATGGTGACCGGGCAGTCGGCGGCTATTTCCTGGACTTTGATATTAACCGAGAAGCGGCCGCACGTTACGGCTTAACGGTCGGCGATGTCCAGGATGTGATTCAAAGTGCGATTGGCGGCATGAACATCACTGAAACCGTCGAAGGGCTAGAGCGCTATCCGGTCAATCTACGCTATCCGCGCGACCTGCGCGATAACCCGGAAGCGCTGCGGCGGGTTTTGATCTCCACTCCGACGGGCAGCCAGATTCCTTTGACAGCGGTGGCAGACATCAACTTTAAACGCGGCACCGATGTCATCAAAACCGAGGATGCACGGCCCAATGCCTGGATTTATGTAGACCTTAAAATCTCCGACATCGGCGGTTATGTGGAGCAGGCAAAAAAGACCTTAGCCGAAAATGTCACGATACCGGCAGGTTATACCGTTACTTGGTCCGGTCAATTTGAATACATGGAACGGGCGGCGGAACGCTTGCGCATCGTGGTGCCCATCACGCTGCTGCTGATTTTTATCCTGCTGTATACCGCCTTTCGCAATATCACCGAACCGACTATCGTGATGTTGGCGATTCCATTTAGTCTGATTGGCGGCATCTGGTTCATATACGGGTTGGGATATAACCTGTCGATTACCGTCTATGTCGGCTTTATCGCCCTGGCGGGCACGGCGGCGGAAACCGGGGTCATGGTGCTGAGTTTTATCGACATTGAAATCGATAAGCTGCGGGCACAAAAACAGGCCCCATTGACTGGCGAGGAAATCAGGGTTGCTTGCGAGGCCGCAACGGCGCTGCGGGTGCGCCCGGTAGCGATTACCTCGCTTGCCAATATCGTGGGTTTAATCCCCATCATGTCGGCGACCGGAACCGGCGCGGATGTCACACAGCGTATCGCCGCCCCCGCGCTGGGCGGCATGCTCACCGTGTTGATACTGAGTCTTTTGGTGTTTCCGGTGATTTACAGTCTGGTGTTGCAATTTCAAGAAAGGCGCAAGCAAGGACCCGTTGATGTCGTTCTTTAATTCATTACAGGAGATCGAAAGCATGAATACATTATTTAGAAGTCGAAAACGTGTTGTTCTATTAATCGCACTTTTATTGTTCACTGTTTCTTCATGTGCATCACATACTAAAGTCATTAAAAAAGTCTACTCGTCACATCCTGGTGGACAGGGTCATCCTTGGGATAAGGGGCGTTCGTTTTAAACAACCGTCACACGGCTGTGATTTCATTTTTTAACCCACTATAAAGGAGATAAAACGATAACAAGCTGACAACTTGAAAAATGTATGTCATAAAACTTTTTTGAATTACTGGAGAATACCTATGAAAACTAACACACTGATTACCATGTTTTTGGCTCTTGGTTTGCTGACCGCTTGCGCCGAGATGAACCCGCATCCAATGGATATGAGCCAAGCTGTGCAAAGTGCTTCATCCAAAGCCGATCATGAGGCTCTGGCAAAACATTACGAAGAAGCGGCGAAAGACCTTCAGCTCAAAGTTGATGAACACAAAAAACTGCTTAGCCAATATCAAGCTAAAAGCTATCTTTACGGCAAGCAGGCGGACACCTTGGTAAGCCACTGTCGAGTGTTGATTAATGCCTATGAAAAAGCCGCCGAGGCCAATTTGAGTATGGCGGCAATGCATCGTCAGATGTAAACCCTTTCGCCGAACGGCAAGGATATGTATTGCCGAGCAGTTGGAGATGGGCCGAGGTAACAAGGCCCGTCTCTCATCTCATGTACCCCGTGAAACTCTTTGTGTTTTTTATGACCTGGTTGAAAGCGAACTTTCAGTAAGTTGAATTTTCGATTTAGTGCCTGTTTCTTGTTGGCCTAAACTATGAGTACGCCGATTTCAGCGATTCAATTTCGATAGCGGACATTCAAATTTGCATGACCTCAACGAAGCCAAAAGCATGTGACGGCCCAAACCCGTCCACATGACACCACTTACTTCATCGGCAGGCATCTGACTGACCACTAGCCGCCAATCAAGATAATTTCCATGGTTATTTGTAAATAGCCGATGATTGGAAAAACTGAGAGACAATAAAATCCCCTCAACATTGGGTTTAATGAAATGTCGCCTTTAACCATTGGCAAACTTGCCAAACAAACCGAAGTCACTATCGAGACCATCCGTCACTATCAACGTATTGGTTTACTGACGGAACCCGCGAAACCAGACGGCGGTTATCGAGTTTATTCAGCTGATGCGATTGCCAGAATTCGCTTTATCAAACGCGCTCAACAAGCCGGGTTTACCTTGAAGGAAATTGCCACCTTGTTATCGCTTGATGGGGCGCACTGTACTGATGTTCGACAACTCGCCGAACAGAAATGCCAGCAGATCGATCAACATATCATGGATTTAACCGTTCTCCGGCAGGTATTGGAAAGTCTGGTCAACGACTGTCAACAGACAGCTCCAGCCGCTCATTGCGCTATTCTCGATGCGTTTGGCGATGATGCATCATCCCAACCCTGATTCTAAATCACGCACTTGACTCTGTTCTAAGCAACAGGGTTTAGACTTCTTGCCAACATTGAGAATTGTTTGGTTTAGGAGATTCACATGAATACAGACCCTGAAACACCCATAAAAACCTCGTCATGGATGAGTATCGGCGCCCTTTTAGCTGCTGTAGGGGCTTCGGTCTGCTGTGTCGGGCCATTTTTACTGTTGTCGTTGGGTATTGGCGGTGCGTGGATCAGCACATTGACGGCTATGGCACCGGCTCGGCCATTTTTCATTATCCTGACCCTGATTTTTGTAGTACTCGGCTATCGAAAACTCTATCTGACGCCTGATCGCTGTGCGGTAGGTGAAATCTGCTCCACAACCGACAACCAACGCCGACAGCTCCTACTGTTTTGGCTGGGTTCCGCATTCATTTTGATGTTGCTGGCTTTTCCCTGGGTAGCGCCTTTTTTCATGGCTTGAGAGAATTCCGATATGACCATTAAATCCGGATTATTACTGATAAGTTTGTTGTTGCCGGCCACTTTATGGATGCCAGTGGCCTATGCTGAAACCACAGAGGCACTGCCAAACCAACAACAAATGGTGACACTGAAGTTAGAGAATATGACCTGCGCCATGTGCATAGTCACCATCAAAAAAGCCCTGCAGAAAGTTGAAGGCGTACAAAAAGTGGCTGTCGATTACGATGCCAAAACGGCCGAGGTTACTTTCGACGGCAAAAAAACCAATAGCGCCGCCTTGATCAAAGCCACGACCGATGCCGGTTATCCGGGTTCTCTGGCCACGCCTATTACCCAATAAGACCGAGAATGCCACCTATGTCTGATTGCTGCTGCTCTGCCAATACCAAACAGATTTGTCCGGAATGCGGTTCCACTTGTAAAAGTGTCGGTATGTCTACGCTTTATCATCAGGTTAGGTTTCCCGAGAATCAGTCGCTTATCACTGATAGCTATTATTTTTGCCCTGCAAAAACATGTTCAATTGCTTACTTCTCCAACGCGGGTAACACTATTCCCAAACAGCATTTACGAAGCTATAAAGCGATTCAAAACGACGCGCTTTGTTACTGTTTTGATATTGAAGCCGAGCAGTATTTATCGGCGTTAAAAGACCACCAGGCAGAACCGATCAAAGCTTTCGTCATGCAACGCACTCAAGCCGGGGAATGTGCTTGTGAAATTAGAAACCCATCGGGCCAATGTTGTTTAGTGAATTTCAAGCGTTTAGAAAATGAGCACAATACAGATGTCTAATGATCGCTATAAACCAGCCATTCGGAGAACTGATTATTGTATTTTTCATTGGCTGCTTTTGGCCGAAACTGTGAATTCGCCCATCTCGATAGCTGACGTTCAAAATTTTAATGGATTCGACGAGGCTAAAGTCGCTAACGGCCATAACACGACATTTAAAGATTTTAGGGTATGGCGGCAGTAAATCCGAAAGCCGTCGTTTAGCCGATCATTCCAGCACTTTGCAAACATGTCTCCCATTCAGGTTCTAAGAACCAAAATCAATCGGTTTGTTTCAATATTTGCGTCGAACTCCAGACCTGGTTTCCAAGCATTTATCCGAAAACCATAGGTTTGACGGTTCAAGAACGGACACAGCAGAGCGCGAGGTGCTACAACTAATGATCCGCTTCTCGCAACATTTCTGCTATGTCCCGGTTTGCAGTAACGGCTTGCTGATAAAGATCAATCACTTCTTGGCTGTGCGCTTTAAGATCATTTGCGTGTCTGCCATAAACGTAACGCTGTGACTCAAATTGGCTGAGATATTCTTTATGTTCCTCAATCCTAGTCTGTAACTCGTTGGCCTCGTCTTCGAAGTGTTTGGCTAATGCCACATGCTGTATAGTTAGGTCAGTATCCATGGCATGAGGCTCCATGAAGCTGCAAGCGGACAATAAGGATTCAGCTAAAACTAAAAGAATCAGTGATTTTAATTTCATGGTTATCTCCAAAGGTATCTTGAAATGGTAATGTTTAGGTGTTGAACGCTGTTTACGCGATTTTTATTAGGTTCAGGCTACTTAAAAGCTGTATTTTTGGGGTGTAGTAATCTCAGTCCGTTGGCAACGACCAAGAAGGAAGCGCCCATATCCGCAGCAATGGCTTCCCATAAGGTCGCCACACCAGCAAAGGCTAAGACGGCGAACGCGGCTTTGATCATCAGCGCAAAAGTAATATTTTGTCGAATAATAGCCAGCGTTCGTTTGGAATGCCCAAGCAGCCAAGGCAGTTTGGAAAGGTCATCACCCATCAGGGCAATATCGGCTATTTCAATAGCCGCATCCGACCCTAGCACCCCCATAGCAATTCCCAGGTTAGCCCGTCCCAGCGCAGGTGCGTCGTTGACACCATCACCGATCATCGCCACCTGTCCGTATTGTTCGACCATTTGACTGACGATCTCCACTTTATCGGCGGGCAATAGTTCGGCGTGTACCTCATCGATGCCAATTTGGGCCGCGATGTTATTGGCCGTCACCCGATTGTCACCGGTCAACATGACCAGATGTTTGATGCCTGTCTGCCTCAGCGCTTGCAAAATCGATTTGATTTCAGCGCGAGGCTGGTCGGCAACGGCGATGAGGCCGCAAATATGCCGATCATTGCCAATGGCAATCACGGTTTGCCCTGTTTGTTCAATGGCAATCGCTTTTTCACTGATTTCCGGGATTTCTTGGCTACGTTCCAATAGATAACGACGCGATCCCAACCAAAAATCCGTGCCATTAAATAATCCGGTGACACCTTTACCTGGTAAAACCTTCACATTGTCTGCGCTGGCCACGTTGATACCGAGCTGTTCCGTGTGGCGTAAAATGGCTTTAGCCAACGGATGATTGCTTCGCGTTTCCAGTGCAGCGGCGCGACTTAACAGGTCTTCTTCGTTATGACCATTAAAAGGATAAACCCCCGTGACGATGGGTTCACCAGAGGTTAGCGTACCGGTTTTATCAAAGGCAATCGCATTGAGATGGGCAGGTGTTTCGATATAAATGCCACCTTTGATCAGAATGCCTTGTCGGGCTGCACATGCCAGTGCCGCGACAATGCTCACCGGTGTCGAAATGACCAATGCACAGGGGCAGGCAATGACTAGCAACACTAAGGCATGGTAAAACCATTCGTTCCAGCTGCCTTCGAAAAACAAGGGCGGAATGATGCACATCGCCAACGCCACCAGCATCACTACCGGGGTATAAATTCGTGCAAATTTCTCCACCCATTGCTCGACCTCGGCTCGTTTACCATGGGCTTCGCCGACCAGACGGGTAATCTGTGCCAAGGTGGTATCCGAAACCAGCTTGGTGGATCGGATTTCCAATGTGCCTTCAACATTAATGCTGCCGGCAAACACCTCGTCACCCACTTGCTTGGCAACCGGCATACTTTCACCGGTAATCGGCGCCTGATTGACTGAACTGAAACCGGCAATTACGTTGCCATCCAGGGGGATTTTAGCGCCAGGCGCTAATATGAAACGGGTACCTATATTGACTTCTGCGGCAGGTACCACACATTCCAGGCCGATTTCATCTTTGATAGTCACCGTCGAGGGGGCTAAATCCAGCAAGGCTTCAACGGCATGACGGGCACGGCCAATACTCCAGCTTTCAATCGCCAGAGACAGGGCAAACAAAAAACTGACGGTTGCCGCCTCAAACCATTCATCAATGAACATCGCACCGATAACCGCAATCGTCATCAGCAAGTTCATATCCGCCCGTAAGCGTTTCAAGGCATAAAACGCCTTTACAATCACATGCCGAGCACCGCAAGCCATCGCTAAACCAAAGGCCATTTTTTCAGGCAAAGGCATTGCCTGCTGAGCATGCGCATTCAGCAAGCTATGCAGGTAGTGAGTGACCACGTCCCATTGCAGGGTTCCGTTTTTTGCCGAGCTGAAAACCGTTTGAATATCCACAAAGCCGCCGGCTATGGCGATATGAATCAACATGCCGACCACGATAAATACACCGCTAAGCACGGTATAAACGGTCTTCGAACGGTGCAGTTGCTGGGCATCTGCATCGGTCTGACCTGCTTGCCAGCGAGCGGCGGTCATACCCGTTGCAGCCACGGCTTTGATGATCGTTTTTTCCGTCACGGGCTCGGCATCAGACAATAGTGTCATTCGCCCGTTTAAAACATCAAATGCCAGTTTGTCACTGCCCCCCACAAGCGGACCTATCGCGCTTTTCAACGTAGCGACCTCTTCGGCGCAATCCAGTCCCTCGATTTTGAACGTCAGGCCACTCGATGAGTTTGATGCCGTTGACGGGTGACTATCCTGCTGCTCGCCAGGACAACAACCGGTTTTTTCTGATGGCTTACAGGTACTCATCGTTTAATCCTCATGGGAATCAATCTGCACAATTTCCGGAATGATGGGCTTTACGGGTTGATCATTGCGGTGCGCGAGCCAGTATAGAATCGGTAATACCAACAAAGTCAGCATCGTTGACGACAGGATGCCGCCTATCACCACGGTGGCCAGCGGGCGCTGGACTTCTGCGCCGGTACCGGTGGCGATTGCCATCGGTACGAAACCGAACGAGGCCACCAATGCGGTCATCAGCACCGGCCGCAGTCGTGTCAAAGCACCCTCTACAATCGCTTTATCCAGCGACATGCCTTCGTCACGGAGGCTGCGGATAAAGGCAATCATCACCAGACCGTTCAGTACCGCTACACCCGACAAAGCGATGAATCCCACTGCCGCTGAAATCGACATCGGAATATCGCGCAACCAAAGTGCGACCAAGCCACCGGTCAACGCAAAGGGGATACCGCTAAACACCAGCAAACCGTCCTTGGCGTTGCCAAACATCATGAACAGTAGCGTAAAAACCAGAATTAACGCCACAGGCACCACAATCTGTAAGCGATGGGCAGCCGATTGCAACTGTTCGAACTGTCCCCCCCAACTGGTCCAATAACCGGATGGAATTTTGACTTTCTGTTGCAGCTTTTGTTCAGCCTCGGCGACAAAGGAGCCGATGTCTCGGCCTCGCACGTTGGCACTGATGACGATTCGGCGCTTACCGTTCTCGCGGCTGATTTGATTCGGGCCGGGGGCCATTTCCAGACTGGCTACTTCAGCCAGTGGGATATAGCTGGTTTGTCCGTCTCGGTTTTGCCCGCGCGGCAATGAGATAGGCAAGCGGTTGATGGCATCCAAATTGCTGCGCAGGCTCTCCGGCAGACGCACGATAATATCGAAACGCCGGTCGCCCTCAAACAAGGTGCCGGCTTCAGTGCCGCCAATCGCGGTCGCCACCGCATCCTGCACATCGCCCACGTTTAAGCCGTAGCGTGAGGTTTTGTCCCGGTCGATATTCAGAGTCAGCATCGGCAAGCCGGTGGTTTGCTCGACTTTAACTTCGGATGCACCGGGAATCGCTTCCATGACCGCCGAGATTTCAGTCGCGGTGTCGTTCAAGACGTCCATATCATCGCCGAACACTTTGACGGCCACATCGCTACGCACCCCGGAAATCAGTTCATTGAAGCGCAACTGGATAGGCTGGGAAAACTCGTAGAGGTTTCCGGGTAGTTTGTTGGCCGCCGCTTGGATTGCGGCCAGCAGGTCGTCGCGTGATTTATCGGGTTCAGGCCATTGCTCGCGTGGCTTGAGCATGATGTAACCGTCCGAGATATTGGGCGGCATGGGGTCGGATGCGATCTCGGCGGTGCCGGTTCGCGCGAATATGCGCTCGATTTCCGGAAATTGCTGTTTCAGCGTCGCTTCAATTTGCTGCTGCATGGTGACCGATTGCGACAAACTGGTGCCGGGAATGCGTAGTGCCTGAATGGCGAAATCGCCTTCATTCAAACTCGGTACGAACTCGCTGCCCATCCGCGTTGCCAGCAGACCCGATAACATCACGGCGACCAGGGTAAAAGTGAGCACCACTGGCTTGTTGCGCATCACGCCGATTAAAACAGGGGCATACACCCGCTTGGCGGTCTGCATCACCACATTATCCTTTTCGGCGACTTTATCGCCGATAAACAGTGCCACAGCGGCCGGAATAAAGGTCACCGACAGTATCATGGCACCGACCAAGGCAATCACCACAGTAAACGCCATCGGATGAAACATTTTGCCTTCCACCCCCGTTAGCGCGAAGATGGGCAAATACACGACCATGATGATCAACTGGCCAAATAACAGAGCCCGCCGTGCTTCTTTCGATGCTGTAAACACCTCATGAAATCGTTCATGACGCGTTAGCGAACGTCCATGCTGTTCCTGGGCATGGGCCAGCCTTCGCACACAGTTTTCGACGATCACCACCGCGCCGTCGATGATCACACCAAAGTCAAGAGCACCCAGACTCATCAAGTTAGCACTAACCTGGTACGTGACCATGCCGGTAAACGTAAACAACATCGATAACGGTATGACCATGGCGGTAATGATGGCCGCACGAATATTGCCGAGGAACAGAAACAGAATCACAATGACCAGAATCGCCCCTTCGGTTAAGTTCTTTTTAACCGTATTGATGGCTTTATCGACCAATACCGTCCGGTCATAGACCGTCACGGCCTGCACTCCTTCGGGCAAGGTGCGGTTGATGTCTGCCATCTTTTTGTCGACCGCTTGCGAGACGGCGCGGCTATTCTGACCGATCAGCATAAAGACCGTGCCCAATACCATCTCTCGGCCATTTTCGGTCGCAGCGCCGGTGCGTAGTTCTCGGCCGATTTCGACCTCGCCGACATCGCGAATCCGAATGGGTACGCCCTGGACATTGCCCAGAATGATGTTGCGAATATCTTCCATCGAATGCACTTGGCCCGGCGCACGAATCAGATATTGTTCGCCACGCTTTTCAATGTAGCCGGCACCGACATTATTGTTATTGCGATCCAGCGCGGTAACAATGTCTTGCAAGGTCAGGCCGTAGGACGCGAGTTTTTCCGGAATCGGTGCCACCTGATATTGTTTGGCGTAGCCGCCAATGGAATTGATTTCGGTGACACCCGGCACGTTGCGCAGCTGCGGTTTGATAATCCAGTCCTGGATTTCACGCAGATCGGTTGCGGTGTAAGGCGAACCGTCCGGTTTTTTGGCTCCCTCTTGGGCTTCGACTATCCATAAATAGATTTCCCCAAGACCGGTGGAAATGGGACCCATCGCCGGCGTGATACCGGCAGGCATTTTATCCTTGGCTTCTTGAATACGTTGATTCACCAATTGCCGGGCGAAATAGACATCGGTGCCGTCCTGGAAAATCACAGTGACCTGCGATAAGCCGTAACGTGATAGCGACCGGGTTTGCTCCAGATTAGGCAGGCCGGCCATGACGGTTTCGATGGGGTAAGTGATCCGCTGTTCGGTTTCCAACGGCGAGTAACCTGGCGCCGTGGTATTAATTTGTACCTGAACATTGGTGATGTCCGGCACGGCGTCGATGGGCAGAATCGTGTAATTGAAGATACCTAACCCTGCCATACCGAGCACGGCCAGGATAACCAGCCAGCGATGCTCGATCGCTAGACGAATGAGTCGTTCAAACATGATGCGAACTCCTGGGGATCAATGCGAGTGCTCGGCACTGCTTTTGCCTTGCTCGGATTTAATGACGAAGCTGCCATTGACAGCGTATTCGGTGCCTGGCATCAGTCCTGTCACGATCTCGGTGACTTTGCCATCCGATAGGCCAGTGGTGACCGGTTGAGCAATAAAGCCGCCGGGTACGCGAATAAAAGTCGCCGGCTTGTTTTTGATCATCTGGATGGCGTCGGCCGCGACCGCAACCGGCACTTCACTTTCCTTGGTAGGCAGCTCGACCGTGATAAACAATCCAGGTCGCCAGGCCATCTGCGGATTGTCCAGTGTCACGCGGGCGGTAGCGGTACGGGTTTGTTCGCCCATCAATGCGCCCACATAAGACAGCGTACCGATTGCCGAAGAATCGAACGCCGTGGCCTTGATGTTGACCTGTTTGCCAACTTGTACGACATTGAGATCCTTCGCCGATACGATAATTTCGGCCCATACGGAGGATAAGTCAGTAATCGTGAAGATGCTGGCATCTTCCTTGACCGCTTCTCCCATAGCGATATGTTTCTCGACCACCATGCCGTCAAACGGTGCGCGAATTTCGTAGCGGTTGAGTGCGCCGCCGCTGGCCGATGCTGCGGGACTTGCGCCTAGCGCTATCAATTTCTGTTGGGCATTATGGACGGCGATTTCCATTTCCTGCATCGCCTGCCGGGCTTGTTGATAGTCTTGTTCCGCCGATATTTTGTCCTCCCATAAGTGCTTTTCCCGCGCAAAGGTAGAGCGGGCTAATTCCAGGCGCTTTTGTGCCGACAGTAATTCACTACGCTGTTCGGACAACACGGTACTGGCAATCACGGCGATGATCTGACCTTTTTTGACTTGCTGGCCCAGGTTGGCGGAAATACTCTCCACCACACCAGCCAAGCGCGGTACCACATGAGAGGTCTTATCTTCATTAAAGCGAATTTCACCCGGTAGGGTGACAGAGCTTATGATGTGAGCCGCGCCTGCGGTCTGAATCGAAATGCCGGTTTCGGCGATTTGCTGATCGGTCAAGGCTACTTTGCCTTCTTCTTTACTGAAAGCGAATTGAAGCGTTTGACCATCATGTCTGGCCGTCACGTTCGCTTCGAAGACATGCGGCTCGTCGATAGCCTGGATACTTTGCCAATATGCTTTTTCAGGCTCAAACTCGATGCGCTGTTGCTCGCCGCTCGGGCGTTTCAATTGCACGGAGAGTTGATCAGCAACGGGCTGAAGCGGTTTATCCTGATTGAATGGATACACTCGAAAGCGCGGTTCCCCGCCTTCCTCGCTGAGCACGATTTCCAGCTTAAAGTCACCGTCGCTGTAAACATCACCACCGTGCGGGCCTTGGGCCTGCTTGGCTTCATCGGCATGTCCATGGTCATCATCGCCTTCGGCGCTATCTACTTTAGCCGCTGCATGGCTTTCTTCGCCGTGTTCCTCACCTTCCGGCATCGATTTGTCGATGCTCAGAATAAATACACTTAGCAATAGGCCGAGCAAGATAATCGCGGCGATAGCGATCAATTGATTTTTGCTGATATTGTTCACTGAGATACCTCTGATGGGCTATTTGTCGCTGTCTCGTTTATGCTGCTGCCGACCAAACGTTCCACGTTGGCCACGGACTTGTGATATTCGGCCAAGGCCAGTAAATACTGATTTTTGGCGCTAAACAGGGTGCGCTGTGCATCGAGTACGTCGAGAAACCCAAACTTACCCAAGCGATAACCTTCGCAGGCGGCGTCATAAGCACTTTGGGCCCCCGGTAAAATGTCTTGCTGCAACGTGATGATTTCCAAATGGGCGGTATCCAGGGCTTGATAGGCGGTGTTCAAGGCCGTGGCGATGCGTACCTCTGCGCTACGCAATTCGTCTTCCGCTTTGGTCAAGCGATGTTCGGCCTCTTGAATACGCCCTTGATTGCGATCAAATACTGGCAAGGGCACCGAAAAACCCACGACTAAGGCGTAATCATTGGGCATCAGATATTTACTGGCGCCGACGGTCGCGGTCACATCCGGGACGGCTTTGGACTTTTCCATCGTGATGAGTGCCTGGCGTTGGGTAATTTCGGTGGCCCAACGGGCTAAATCGGGATTTTTGGAGAGGCGTTGCGCCAATGAATCCAGGGACACGGGTACTTGGATGTTTTCCAAATTTCCGCTCACCGTCTCAAAACGCGGTGTCGTGCTACCCCAGCCAGCCGCTAAACGCTTGCGGGCGGCTTCCAGTTCCTTTTGAGACC
The DNA here is from genome assembly GCF_000365425.1 of Methylomonas sp. MK1. Taxonomy (NCBI): domain Bacteria; kingdom Pseudomonadati; phylum Pseudomonadota; class Gammaproteobacteria; order Methylococcales; family Methylococcaceae; genus Methylomonas; species Methylomonas sp. MK1. Next base: position 102,602 of record NZ_AQOV01000003.1, on the reverse strand, counting down.
GCATCAGCTCAATTTGCACCGAAGCACGAGCAACTTTGGCCTTGGTTTCTTCGACGGGTGATACCTTGCCTGCCTGCACTCGTGCCGTGGTTGTTACGGTCGTTTGATTCGCCAACTCGTGCGTTTGCTGGGTTAGTGTCAGGCGCTGTTGCGCCGTCAGCACATCAATAAAGGCTTGCGTCACTTGAGTCAGTATATCGGCCCGCTTGGCTTCATAATCCCAATCGGCGAGTTGCTTGGTCAGCGCGGCAGCTTCGATGCGTGCGGTACGCTTACCGCCCAACTCGATCAATTGGCTGAGTTCCAAGGTGACGACATCACCATCGAAGCCCTTGATGACCTGATTACCAAAGTTCGCCGCATTGGCATTGAAGGTGGGATTGGGAAACAAGCCCGCTTGGAGGGTGGCGGCTTCCTGTGCGCGGCTCTCCCAGGAAAAGGCCGACAGTTCCGGGTTTTGGGTTAGCGCTAAGGCAAGCGCTTGGGACAAAACCAGGGAGCCAGTCGGTTCCTCAGCGGCCGGACGATTAGGATTGTTTGAGGTCTGATCACTTAGCGATTGCGTAGTGTTTGTCGGACTCGCATCGACCTGACAAGTTGTGATCAATAAACACAGTGCAACGCCAAGAGGCCGCACATAATTTGAGGACATGGAAACTTTCTCCGTAGCATAGAAGTATCGTCAGCACAGACACTGGTGAACCCGCGTCTTCGGCTGGTGAGTTGCGGCTAGGAGAGGTGGCTAAATCTGTAAAACAATGCTGCGCAAAGCGAGCAGTCGGGAATCGGTAAACGGTGGGTTGAACAATGCCGGCTGGCGAATGATGACTCTGGCGTAAAGAACCAAGAGTGAGATCAGGAAAAATACCGGCAAAAGCCCCATATCAATCGCTATTTTTGACAACTTCGCCAATTGTAGGGGAATGTGATCATCCCCATCGATAGGGATGTCGGTGCAAGGTGACGAGCAGGGATCGCCTTCATCGCTCGCAAGCACATTGGTCTCATCGTTGAAACGAGTGGCAGCATTCACGCTAGCGAATGGGTCTTTTCCAGCTTTTTCTACCGCTACATGCCCATCAGCCCCAAAACATAACACAAAGGCCGTCACATCTCGATGCCCCAGGCCAAAATGACCGAGCACGGCGAATATCAGCACAACAGAGAGCCAAGTTTTAAAGTGAGGTAGAGTAAGCATTCTTTAAAAGGATACTCGACATCCGAAATAATTCAAGCATTTAGGAAACAAACGGCAGATCGTCAGGGTTGGCCGCAATATAGGAGAATTTAGGCGTTGAATATGGAGCTGGTAGTTACTTGGTTTTCAAACCGCTTTACTTAAACACAGGTTATGCATCTCTGGGTGCAAACATAATTATTGACATGCCGACTAGCGCAACTGAAGAGCCAACAATATCCCATACACTGGGTTTAATGCCATCAACTAACCAGAGCCAAACGATAGCAACAAAAATATAGACGCCACCATAGGCCGCGTAAATCCGTCCTGCCGCAGTAGGATGTAAAGATAATAGCCAAGCGAAAGCAGCGAGACTTATTGCGGCAGGGACTAGAAGCCACGGGCTTTTGCCCTGAGTAAGCCATAGATAAGGCAGGTAACATCCGACAATTTCGGCCACAGCGGTTACCAGAAATAGCAGAATGGTTTTGATTTCAAGCATAGCAACTGATTTTCTTACAGAATTGAGGATATGTAATTAGAGTATACACGTCACATTCTCCCGCAAATCAATTTTGGTAACCAACATTTCATTGGTAAAAACAGTATTTCGCCTGTCTATCTTTGATCATAAGTGCTAATGACCGGAAATGGTTGGATGATTGCCATTCGATATGAAGTAGCGGTAGTCAGCTGAGGGTCGATTGCGACAATTCGCCACGTCCAAAAGCCGTCATTCACTACCGGCACAATCGTGTCGGAATAGGTGGCTTGGGGTTGGAATATGCAAGTGCCGTCTAATGCCGACATGGCCACAGCTCGGGTCAACTATTGCTGTTCGCCAAGCCAGCATACCCAAGTTTGGGCAAAGTCCTCTATCTTATTGATAACCACGTCTTCCTGTCGTTCTATTCCCGATAGGATTAAGCGTTCACGCGTCAATTCAACCAACTGAGCGTCTCGCAAGGCCGGTAATAGCTCGTTGCTATTTTCCATCGCCCGGAACCTGGCGACTCTGGTGTATCGGTTTAATACGTTGTCGCGTTCTTCGTGCACAGTGAGCCATCCTGCCGGCGCAGGCTTAAATGCGAACTGATGTTTTGGGAGTGGCCTGCCACGTTCACGTAAGCAATGTATTCGGACGCGCATTGAATTCGGTTATGCCTTATTTATATAAAGCATGCGTTGACAGTTGCAACTACTTCCTCAAATATTGCCTTTTTCTTTTTTACAATAGCGGATTCCGGGGTTTCTTGCCCTACGTATAAATCGGCCTGCATCAACATTTCTTGCTCACCGGCCTTGATCATGACAATCCGCCCCAGCTCCCCCAGTGTTTTATGATCGAAGACATAGCAAAGCCCTCTATGGTCATAGCCACTGGAAGCGGTGACATGAGGCGGTAAATCCTCAGGACGCAACTGCCTTAACCCTGGCCGTATTGGTACTCCCTCTGCAAGCCATTGCCTTTTTGCCTGTTGGTGTTTGGTTTTTCCCAGCTGCTCAAGCCCTTTTTTTATCTTCTTGGGATTTGGCGTATGCTCTATTGGGGGTAGGTTCCGTTGTATTCCGTTTTTCTCTGCTTGGGTTCCCCTGTCCATAACCTCCCCCAGAAGATCGGCGATATTTTTGGCATCCTGGAATAACCTCTGCTTTTCGTCATGCGCAAAGTGTTGCCCTAGCCCCTTACTCAGCATGACCTCAAATTCTCCGGTAACCAGAAAATTGCCATCCATAATGGTATTACTCACACTGAGGTGTCTGTATCGCAAAAGTGTTTCGCAACAGGCATGGACGAGCGGTTTCATTTTCTCATCGATATCGGGGTACATATCTTCGGCAATCGCCTCATTCAACACAAAGTCGATGGCATGACCGCGTATTTCAAAGCGGAATAAAAAAATGGATACGTCATTCCCAGCTATATTTTGCAAAATCGCCTCATCTTTTCGCGGCTTGTGATGATAGTGGCGATTCTAAGCCAGAACCCCAGAAATGTCGTTCTTCTCAGTGCAGAACACTGGTTCTAAAAAACAACGTTCGATTGACTTATTTTTTGATGGGTATGACGAACCGTATAGAAAACGACTTACCGGTACTATTCAAGCCAGTGGGTATGGGCATTTCTACCGCCAATTCGCCGAGCAAGCCGTTTAATATCATCGATACCGAACTGACGCAAGGAAGGTCGACGCCTTCCATTCGCATCGGCAGCATCACAGGCCAGATTCCACGCCTGATCACGCTCCCGACGCAACGCTGTCAATCCTTCAATCAGCAGTTTGCGCTCATCGTCGCTTAAATCGGCAATTGGTTCAGGTTTGCCCATAACATATACCTCCACGGCAAGCAGTACCGACATGTTTCCGCCGCTGTCAATTCATTCGGTTCCTGGCCAATGTTATCGGGCAACACCATAATAAAAAACGCAGAAAAACAATTGAAAATTTTAGCGGCTAAAAAAATCAACGTCCATCATCTAACTGGATTTCTTCTCGCCAGCGGTTTTCACTGGCTGATGGCTGTAAGCTACAACCTAAATAATTGCAACCGCGTTGCGCGACGCTAGTTTCTGCCGTTGTTGCAGCTCTAGGCGCTGAACATTATCTTGCTGCTGTCTGGCTTCAATTCGTTCATGATGATTGGATACGATTTTATTCACGACATTAGTTACCTGGCGTTCAACTCCTTCCCAACCTAATTCACTTTTTGTCGCAAGATCGTTGAAATCCGTGAAGGACTTCATATTCGAGATAGCCTCTTTCTGGGCATCCGATAACCCCCCATTTTTTGCCAGTGCCGGCGTAACTGGATCAAGATCGGCTGGGTAAGCCTGCTCACCAGGGGCGAAAATCGGAAACAAAGCTACACCTCCGACCGCTTTTGCAGCCGCCGCTGCCTTTTCCTTACCAGGATTGCGGCCCTCGGTCAGTTCCTGATGTAAATCATTATCCCCGGCAATGATGATAGGTTTGTCCGGAAACCGGTTGCGCAATAACTTCGCAACGTGTGGCAAATTGCCTGAATCGAAGGCCGCGATTGTTGGATAGCTCAGGGACTGGGATAACGTATCAGCCGTAGCATACCCCTCACCTATCACTATGGCCGGAGCTCTCGCCAACGCTTCCACGCCATTGCCGCCGACAACATGAAACATGTCTTGCTTAGCACCACCAGCAGCAAAGCGCTTCACGCCGTTTTCCTGGATAGATTGTACTGATCGAATTACGCCACTGACATCTTGCGCCGACAAGAGCAAATCACCAGCGGTGAACACCAGTTTATCCGGGTGCGAGTCCCGCAGCTCCTTCGACTCCTTCCATGTTTTACCAATCATTACTGCCGAATCGGGAGGCAACATTGTTGAATCGGTCGGCACCATTCGAAGATCACCTGGCCGGGCTTCCTTCGATTGCAAATATTGATGATCGGCAGATGCAGGCGGAGCGATAGCAAGTAGCTGTCTTATAGACGCCGCGACGGCATCCTGTTTAGCTTTTATCTCGTTTTCTCTTGCTTGCAACTTAGAAGCGCTTTGAGCTTGCAATTCCGCCTTTTCTCCATCGCTAAGCGAATAGCCCTTTGACTTCCATTTCTGGGCTTCGCCGGTACGATTATTTTGAGCAAAACCGGCAGGATGACCATCCAGGTGAGCAACATAAAATCCAGCTTTCTCGCCAGCCTTATCACCAACTGTTTCAAGCCTATGACGCTGTCCATCCATAACTGGATGGTTTCCCGAAAGCACAAACCCCATATCCTTAAGTAACGATGAAAACTCTTCGCGCGGCGTCATTGCCGGTTCTTGCTGCGGTTTAGTGCTATCAGGCAACCAACGTTGCAACTTGTCCATATTGGCATTTTGGCCGACATACCAAGATTTAGCGCCGGCATCCCACTTAGCGCCGGCTTCTTTCGCGGCCTTTCTCTCCGAATAGGGAACAGCGAGGTATAACTTATCGGAGGTGGTTGGTTTACCCACCTGAGAATTAGCGACTGACGTTACTTTTACTTCTCCGGACTCCGACGGCAACCATTTAGAAAACGCCGATTGATCAACACCAACAGGAATGAACCAGGATGTATGTTGCCTATCCCATTTGGCACCCAATGCTTTAGCTTCCTCTTTCTCGCGGAAAGGCACTGCAATAAAGGTCTTATCATTTCCTGTGTTTTGTTGGTCTGGCCGCACACTATCACCACCGAGGCCGGACAAATTGGCAGCCGCTTGTTTCTGTTCAAATTCAGAAACTTTATTTTGAAAGTCTGAATTGTTTACCGTAGCCAACAGATCGGCGGATTTCCTCTTCTCCCGAGCGGCAGATATGTCTTCATCAGAGCTATCCGGGTCATTCATTACGGCTTGCTCATCTAATCTGGCAGCCTCCGCCGCCTTTTGATACTCTTCGAACGTCGCACCCGATAACTGACTCAGATCGCGCGGCAAGTCATCAAATTCCCGTTTCATAGCCGGTGTGATAGCCGGGCCAACTCCATTGTCGGCTTGCCATTTCCGCCAGTCTTCTTCCACTACTTTTATGACGTCACGAAACTCATCGCTGTTTTCACCACCATACCGGTGTTCTAGGTCGACGTTTAACCATAGTGCATCAATCGCTTTATCGATTTCACCCCTTTCAATTAAATCAAGAGCAAGGCGAACATTTCCATTGCCCTGCTCTTGAACGTAACTACCACGCCATTCAGGAATGACCTCTTGCGCGTACTCAATATTCCGCACCGAATCCTCTAAAAGACGTTCAGTTGAATTAACATCAGGATCGCGCATAACGCCCCCTTCAAATTGAGCTGTTTCAGTTTTAGTAGATTCCGGTAATACCACCGTTTTAATAAATCCACGTTCGTAATAGTCAGCAATATCCTGATGTGTGACCCCGGTTTCGGACTGCGCTGATGTATCGGCCACGATTGCTTTCTTGCTGTCACTATCGATAACAACCTTACCGTCTGGCATTAAAATAATTTTCGATATGCCAAATCCATTCGGTTTGCCATCTGGACCATTGAGCTCTGGGAACAGATCGAGCACATTGCGCCTATCCAACTCAACACCTTCTTTGGATAAGGTGATCGCAGACGAAGAAACTTGTTGTGTTTGTTCCTGGACTAACCTAGCGGCCATTGTCTGGAACGCCTGAGCCAACCCCTTGCGTTCTAAGTAAGCATTGGTAACGCTAAAATCATCGGGCTCTATACCAAAAACAGGCGAGAGACGACGAATAGCATTGTCAAAAAACTGCCCAGGTAGATCGCCTGTAACATCCTTAAGGGTATGTAACCCTTCCTTACGCAAAGCGGCATCCAGGCTATCCCCTTCGTAGTCTTGAAAATGATCGAACGTCCATTCTTCCGACCGCTGCAAGACGGTCGAAATATCAGCCGCCAAGCCAGAAGATAACTTCGCATCGCCAGTGCGTTCATCCATAACATGTGGAATTGTATTGTCACCGGCCAACGTCTTTCTGGCATCGGCAACAGCGCTATGCCAAACATCAGAAGCGGCATGGAAAGCATAAGCAGCCTCTTGTAAGACCGGATCTTCGTGCTTTTGTAAATAGCGGGCATCGCCCGCTTTGTCTTCCCCATAGACACGAACCAGCTCACGCTGATATACCTCATCAGCATCCACTAGCGCCTGATATTCGACCGCAGTCAGCTCGGCTACAGTAATCGTCGTCGAGTTGTCAGCGCCGATAGATTTGTTGAATGTAGTTACATTTTCGGTATCAATTAACCTAACAGTTTCGGTCTGATTGGATAATTCGTTTTCCAAGTCATAAATCAAGTCATGCAAATTGTTAAGTGGCTCGGTTAGATTCGAATACGTTTCAATCTGCTCTGGCGTCGAATTCTTGAGAGCATTGAAGTAATTTGCCTCGGAAAGCAATCGGTCACGCTCTGCAATTGCTATATTTAGCCGCTCAAATTCTGGTGCATGTTCGCTAGGCTTTTCGGTAATTCGCAAGCTACCTCGAAATTTTTCACCATCCTCAGTTAATTCGCCCCATTCAATTTCTGTATTAGGAAATTGGCGCTGCAACTGTTTTACAAGCACTGTAGCGTACCCCAGCCGGCGATGATCATTTTCCACTTCGACCATCTGGATTGCGGGTATTCCGTTATAGATTGAGTAATCCAGTTTCCCTACTTGAAACCCACCAACCTCCGCGATTAACGTTTGGTCGACCTGTCCCGAATATGCTCCGCGTGTTACATCCTTAAACTCGACCAACTTACTTTGAAATCCGTAATCCCTTACAAGATCGGGATACTCAATCAATACCGGCAACGGTGGCATAGTGGCCGAAATAGAGCCTTGCGTGTTTTCAGATGAATTTAGATAAAGTGCATTTTTTACGGCGGCACGATGAACATCGGCAACAGTATCAGCAGAACTTTCCGCGTCGGAAAAAGCCGAATAGGCTCCTAACGAAACATTCCATTTTCGACCATGATTTTCCAACTGCTCGACAACTACCTGAGAAGCAAACTCAGACAATGTCAGTTCATGAGGTTGTCGCTGATCGGCAGTTAGCGCTTGGCCCTGCTCTTGAACTAAAGCTTGTTCGAGCCCGAGAACAAATGCCTGAATTTTTTCCGCATCGGACGCCGCCCGGAAAATCTCCATTGGATCATCCCGCAAAGCCTTAATCCACGAGCCAACATAAGCCGCATGTTGACCAGGATCATGACCAATACCAAGCTCTTCACCCAAGATCATACTGGCAATTTCCGCCCTTAATTCTTCTTTGGCGTAAGCCTCACTTCCGAATGGATGTGCAATGTCCCGATTCAGCCGGTCTTCGTGTCCAGTCCAGTGCCCCAACTCATGCAACGCGGTCGCATAGTAATTCTCTGCGGTTGGAAATTGACCTTTTTCCGGCAAATGTATGCTATCAGTAGACGGTCTATAAAACGCACGGCTACCACCGTTATGATGTATATCGGCTCTCGAAGCCGCCAATATATTTTCAGCTCGTTCAATGGGATTCCAAGTTACCTCTTTCTTTTCTAGCGGCGGCAAACCATCGATCTGTTCAGCATTAAACACACTTGCAAAGAAAACCCGTGGACGTTCTAACTTTACGACCACCTTGACCGGTTTGCCTTCTCCGTCTAAAACCGGATTGCCGTTATCATCCCGCTTTATTTGCTCATCGGTAAATTTCCAATATTGAACACCAGTACTCTTCTCGCCTTCTCGGACTTGACCACCAAGTTCCCCAGCTTGTTTATAGGTCATCCACCGATTATCGTTTCTATCCTCCGACAACAAATTGAGAGTATTGATACCTTTATATCGCTTTCCGGTAAGAGGGTTATATGGCAGAAATCCACCTGCCTCGTCCGGGTTCCAAGGCCGTTGCCACGGGGCCGTACCTTGTTCTAGTTGTGCAATTAATTTCTCGGCAACAACTTCGTGAAAAGGTTTCTTAGCTTTTTCCATTGAAACACCCTCCTGACGAATAACGCCATTTGTTGGAGCGACGGCAATGCCGACTACATTGGTTGTGGTGGGGTTGGTAATCTCGTCGATCTTCACCTTGGCCCCTGGCGTAACAATCTCGCCAAAAAACGCATCCTTTCTTCCATGAGAGTAAAGCACCCATGATTGATCAGGGTACCTATCAGACGGAATCATATTTCCAGGAATATTCCATTCGGATTGAGCCGCTTCCTTTGGAGTTGGGTATGAGAGATACCAAAGGCCGTGTTGAAACTTCGCGTATTGCCTATTCGCTAATAGAAAAATACCCTCTTGATCCGGTGGTTGCGTGCAAGGGGAAAATGTTGAATCGCCAGAATCGGCTGAAGTCTCAATAACGTCTGTCGAGTCACCAACCGGTAATGATGAATCGTGGACATGCATATCCAAATCGTCACTTTCACTATTTGCGGAGTCCTTACCGCGATTCTTCTCAATTAGATCGACAACAGGTTTTGAAGCAGTGATGCGTTCAAAAACCCCTACCCCACCTTCGCCAGTAGGTATAAAAACTCTATCAGACCAATTGATGCGCTCCACAAAAGCGCCTTGATCTTTTAGCAATCGTTTCTCTGCGTCAGTAAAATAACTACGACCCTTAATCTCTATACGGTCTTCAAAATTCACCTTCGCAGTAGAAATCTCCCAACCATTCGATAGAATTGCTTTGTTACCCTTTTTGATTGATTCGAACAAATCGCCCACCGACATTCCAGCAAGACCGGAATCAAGGCCTAGATTTTTCAGTGTTTGTTTGGCGGACTTAGGCCCCAACATTCGGCCAAGTAATTGTTCACCGTCGTCTGTTTGTAATCGTTGAATGGTTTCGGCACCTTCGACACGATCCCAGATTGGCAAAATGACACCGACAAGCATGCGTTCGGTTTTTGTTTCAGTTTTCGGGGCATTGGCGATTTGCTCGTTCCAAAGTTTTTTTGCTTCGGTTTCGTCTATCGCCCGAGTCAAAGTAACCCTCTGATAAGAGCCAACACCATTTGCACTAACTGTTCGATAGTCATACCCGCGACTGATAACGTCGGCGTTGTCGATATATCGATAGTCATGTTTTTTGATTGTATGAACAATACCGCGACGGACAGATTTACCATCGGAATCTAACCGCTCCCCAATGTCTCCGAGATAAAACACATCGCCTTTGCTCTTTCCGAATTCAGAGACAAACCACCCGCTTAGATCACCTTCTTTAGGGTTTTCCTTGACGAACTTTTTAACCTCATCCCACTTGTAATAGTGGACTTCATTGGTGACGGCCAACTCAACATAACGAGTCTGGGCACCGGTTTTCTTATCCTCATAAGCAACATCATCCCGCGTTTTTTGGATACTCAAAGCGGTCATTGTCTGTAGACCAACATCGTACAAACCACGTTGCTTTGCATAATCAACGGCTTCAATAAGACGTTGCTCGAATTCACCAAAAACTTGATTCTGCATGTCAGTTTTCAGTGACAGCAGGCGGTTTAAAAACTGCGGTATAGCCGGCAGATTGCTCTCATTCAATGAAGCATTTTCATCAAGCAGATTAAGCCCCATCTGCTTGGTAACTTCGTGGAACTTAAGGCTTGTGGTCCCACGATACAGATCACGAAAAAAGTTATTCAGCGCGGTCGATGCATATTGGCTTTCAAGATTGTCGGAAGCGGTAAACATACCTTGGCTAGTCGCTTCTCTCTGTCCTCGAGTAAGCGCTCCGAGTTGATCTAGTCGACGAGCAATTGACGACACAAATCGCTTTTGTGCCTTTAAATTGGTGGTAGGCAATACATAATGCGGCTCCTGAGCTTGATTGGTTCGGTGAGTTCGCCCAAACCCTTGCACAGCGGCATCAGCCCGCCAACCAGGTTGCAAGATGTAATGAATTCGCTTACGTTGATTCTCCGCTGTATTATCGGCATGAAAGCTATAGCCAGTCCCGCCAGCGCCCGAGAATATGAGAATGTCCTTTTTGTCAGCCTGAAAGGCCTCCGAATCAGCCCTAGAAGAATGTTTGCCTCGCTTCTCTTCGACGACTTTCAGATTGCCTTCATCGTCGCGCGTTTGAACAAACCGACGTCCACGGCCAGTAACCTCTGCGACCCGATCAGAACCAAAAGCATTGATGATTGAGTCCAATGGATTTTCAGGAACACGGATTTGATGCAACGTGTCCAGCAGCGAATCGCGCAAAGCAATTGCCTCTCGATCAAATACTTGATTCCCTTCCGAGTCACGTACTGGAACGTAGGTGGTGTTGCCGTTAGCGTCTTGTGTTTGCTCATAAGCAGCTACCGGGAATCCGTTTCTGACATAATCCATTAGCATTTGCCGAGGCGTAAAATCCAATTCCTCCAAAAGGGCATCATTCGCCGTAGCGTCGGCAATAATCCGCTCCTGTGCTGCTTCGTTTGTATTTACCAACTGAATCACAGCCGCGTGACCAGCGTCCAGTTGATCGCGAATATGGTCTATCACTGCCGGCGTCTGCATGGCTGTGACAATTTGATTGAAAAATCGTTGATGGGCGCCCCAGAACTGAGACATAGCCGCACTTTTACCCGGACCACTCTTACCGGCTTGAGTGAGTTCAAGAGCTTGCTCAACATTATTTAAAACGACTTGCCAAGCGCCGGCGAGCTCGTTGTAAATATCTTCCTGTAAATCAGATAGTGGATGTTCCAAGCGCTCATACGAGACACCATCGTAGGACAGCGACCTGGCCAAATACATGCCCATCGCCTTCATGTCTCGGCTGATCAATTCCATTGATGCAATGCCGCCTTTCGACACCCCGTTGATAAAGGCAGTTGTGTCAGCAAACGGCGTGCCCTCGCCCCATAAACCTAGACGATCCGCGTAACTAAGATTGCTTATCTCGGTAGCTCCGGTGGCTGACACATAGGTAACACGCGAATTAGGCAATTCGCGTTGTAAGTTAATACCGGCTATCGCTTGTTGTGATGGCTTCTTGACGCCTCGTTTTCCCTTAATCGCAATGGCATTGCCCATGCTATGGGCTTCATCAAATGCAATAACACCATCAAAATCCTTACCTAACCAATCTATGATCTGTTGAGCGCGAGACTTACCGCCCTTTTGTCCCAAATCATTTGCCTGCTTTTTCTCGCCGCCGCGTAGCGTCGAGTAAGTTGTGAATAAAATGCCCTCTTCTTGAGTGATTGCATTACCAGCTTTGGTCTTTCCCTGGAAAAACAATTTTGACGGGTCGCCACCCACACCAGCAAAATCCCTTTTAGCATCCTCTATCAAGCCTTCATTAAAAGAAACCCAAACGGCTTTTTTCCGACCTTGCAACATGTTATCCAAAATGATGCCGGATATTTCGCGTCCCTTACCAACACCAGTGCCATCACCAATGAAAAAGCCTTTCCTTGAACCATTCGGCAAAGTTTCTGAGTGCGCTTGCCCTGCATAAACAACGGCCTCAATTTGAGCAATCGAAAGCAATCCGTCTTCGATCAATCCCTTTGGCAATAATGGGGCATATGACGGTGCAGGTGGTTGGACAGCAGACATTGCCGCCGACTGCACCAATTTGCCTGGATGTGGTTTAGCGCCTTGTACTGTAAGACGTTGTGGAGCGTAGTTAGCAAAGACAGAATCAGTAAATTCGGTAGCCAGATCATCCTTAGCTTCTACTGCAACGCTTGCGGTACTGTTGCTTGTAGTGAGGCTACTATTTCCTCCAGTATCTCCGCCGCTGCTTCCTCCAACGTTTCCGATAACTCTATCTGGAACTCCACTCCCGGCTCCGATTCCGTCATTAGGGACATAGCTATCTTCGGTTGAGCCTCTAACTTCGCTATCAATAGGAGTGGTTCCGGAATCGGCCCCGTTTCCAGCAGATTCCGCTCTAACGCCGTCCGCACCAATGCTAATGCCGCTAACTCCGTTTCCGGATTGAATGGTATCTGACACTGGCGGAGTGTTTGGGCGGCTTGCCTGTTTATCGGGTGTTGATTGAATGTGTTGACGGTCATTTCTTATGCCCTCTAATAATGCTGGTAAATCGGCCACCGAATCTACTTTGCCGGTCAATATCGCCTGCGTCGTGGCCCCGTTTTTGTCGATTACTAAAATTTGATTGTCGAATGTGGTCCCGTATTTGGCATATTCTCGCCCGGAAATGCCTATGTTGGCCCTTACATTGTATTTGGCTTGTACATCTTTCCACCATGAAGCAAAGGCAGGCTTATCCGCGGCCATTCCGTTTCCAACAATCGCCACCAGTCGCCCGCCTTGCTCTAGGCGCTTTAATGACTGTTCGAGATGTCTTGCGCCATTAGTTGTATCTCTCTGTCCTTGGACACGACCAGCAGTCGAGCTAAATGGCGGATTCATAACAACCACTGTCGGCTTAAAGTCGGTAGGTAGAACGTTATCCAACTGCTCGGCATTCTCTTTAAAGATTGTTGCCTCTGGGAACAAGGCTCCCAATAGAGCTTGTCTACGGGGGGACAATTCATTCAGAATCAGTTTGGCCCCTACCATCTTTGACCATATAGCCAAGTCGCCTGTACCAGCCGACGGTTCCTCCATAACATCATCTTTCTTGACATTAGCAACCCAATTAGCGACAAAAGAGAGCGCGGGCGGTGTGCTGAACTGCTGGAATTCCTCCATTTCTTCATCACGTCGCGTCTGAGTAGGCACCCGTTGAATCCTATTTGTTAAGTCAACGACCTTTAGCTTGGCTTCGTCGGCATTCAATGCGTTCCAATTCGGGTCTTCGGTCCCGAGCAAGTGGATGTTAAAAGCAGCTTCTAAGGCATCATAAGCATCCTTAGATAAATAGTCGCCACCCGCCTGGGTTCCGCCAAACGCACGATTAGCTTCCTCGGTTAATACCTTGGATGTAACACCACCATCTTCACTCAGACGTTGTGCTAATCGTAATGCGAGTAAATGTCGAGCATCATTAGGGGATGATTCCAGGCGTTCCTTAATCGCCGCCTCTGGTTTGTCAGCCGACGTAGGCTCGGGAACAAGCCAATCTTCAAAAACATTGAAAAAATCGAGTTGTCCTTGATTAGAAATAGGTTTCTTTGCCATTGATCAGACACCTATTCATGACTTGTTGAATCGATACGGCTTTCCAATGCATCGGCCTCATCTAAGGCGTCTTCATTGAACGCACCAAGCCGTTCGGCCTCGTCGGGATCGAATTCCACTACAGCACCAGGCACCATAGCATCAAGTAACTTCACGGCCACAACATCTACCGTATCTACCGCTAACGCCGAATCTACTTCCGTATCCACATTTAAGTCATTTACATCATCATTGCTATTCATCACGTCCACCCTGTTTGCTATTGTTAAAATCCGGTTGTCCCTTAATGTCTGGGTAAGTTTGTTTGCATGTGGGGAACCCACTACATCCCCACCAGAACGCACCCTTCTTTCTTCCTGGCCGCCTTGACAAGCCTTTTCCACATGACATGCATTTATGTACGGCAGACACTAGAGGCGCTTGTTTAGGGACTGGCTTACCAGACTTGTCTTCTGCTGCAAACCGACACCCATCGGCGAACCCAGTACAACCCCAAAAGAACTCGTTTTTGTCCTTTTTCTTAATGCGGCGCAAAGGCTTTCCGCAATCAGGACAAGGATTGAAAGCAACCTTGATCCCAATGCCATTCTGCTTAACGTTAGCCACCTCTGCACCGATGTACTCCATCAACTCATTGACAAAGGAAATCGCATTGAGGTCGCCGCTCTGAATAGCCTTTTGTTGTTCGTGCCATAGAGCGGTCATATCGGGATATTTGGCTTTATCCGGCAAGGTATCGTAAAACTCCCGCCCCGTCGGAGTGCTGATAATGTTGTTACCCTTCTCCGCCAAATAGCCACGATCAAATAAAGTGGCAATAATGGTGTCTCGCGTAGCCGGTGTACCAATACCTCCATGCTCGCCTTCTTTGCCCTTGTCCTTTTCGACCAGGAGCTCCCGTAGACGATCATCACGCACATATTGAGCAACACGAGTAAGGTCCGTTAAAAGGGTGGCCATTGTGTACAGTGGTCGCGGCTTCGTCTCCATCTGGCTCGCAACGGCGTCAGTACAATCACCTGCCTGCCCCGCCTTTAACACTCGAAGATCAAGGGCGATGTCGTTTTCATCACCCTCTAAATCCTCATTACCTATATCGTTTCGATACAGCGACTTCCAGCCAGCCAAGGTAGTAATGTTCGAGCGAACAGCAAACCGATGTGTAGCGGCTTCAACAAAAATATCGGTTTGATCGTATTGATGTTTAGGCCAGAACTGTGCGACATAAGCGCGGGCAATCAACATGTAGATTTTCTGCTCGCCATCAGTCAGTTTAGAAAAATCGGCTGTGGCCTCAGTTGGAATGATTCCGTGGTGGGCACTTACCTTTGAAGAATTGAACGCACGGCTTTTTATCGACGGGTCAGCCTTTTGCGCGACAAGCGTTAGCGTCGGTGCCGTCTTCGCAATAGCGTCCAGAACATTCGGCGCATCGCCATGTTGGTCTTCACTGAGATATTCACAATCACTCCGATTGTATGTAATCAGTTTGTGCTTTTCGCGTAACGATTGCGTTATGTCCTTCGTCTGGTCTGGACGAAACCCGAACTTCCGCGAAGCATCTGTCTGAAGCTTCAACAAATTGTAAGGAAGCGGCGGATGCTGATCTTTCTTTTTGGTAGCCGCACTAACAAGGGTTGCCTGTGCGCCCTTTGCCGCATCAGCGATACCCTGCGCATGGCCCTGATTGGATAGACGGCTCTTCTCATCAACAGGATCCTCATTAACAATCTGATACCTGGCCGGAAACGACAAATCGCCAAAAGTAAATTGTCCAGTCACATTGTAGTAATAGCTCTTGGTATGAGCTTCGAACTCCCTATCCCGTCTAACAACTAGACCAAGGATAGGAGTCTGTACTCGACCGACACTTAACACACCTTGAAAACCTGCCTTATTCGCGGCCAACGTATATGCACGGCTCATGTTGTAACCGTAAAGTTGATCACCAATACTTCGTGCCTCCGCCGCCGCCGACAAACCAGCGAACTCCCGATTGTCGCGCATACTTGCAAGCGACCTCTTAACGACACTGATATTGTTGTCATTGATGAGCAATCGTTTAACAGGCAGCGAACAAGCCGCATACTCCAAGACTTCATCAACCAATAGCTGGCCTTCATCGTCAGGGTCGCCCGCGTGTACAACGCTCTTGGCTTGCTTTAATAAGGTGGTGATGATCTTGAGTTGGTCTTTCTTATCATTCGATGGCTTTTTCTTCCACGGGATATGGTAAATAGGCAAATCATCCATATTCCATTTCCCGAATCTGGGATCGTAGTCCTCTGGGTCCAGCAGTTGCAGCATGTGACCGTAGCACCATGTCACATAACTATCGCCGCAGTCATAGTAACCATCTTTACGCGATCCGCCGCCTAAACCATCAACAATGGCCTTAGCAAGATCGGGCTTTTCCGCAATAAACAACTGCATAAAAACCTCCGTTTTTACCAAGTTAAAACAGGACGTATAACGCCCGTGATTTGAGAGCGATTGATTAAGCCAAAATAGCGACCATCGAACGAACCCTTGTTTATATCAGTCATAAGTAGAACTTCTGATTCACCTAATTCATGGGTTGTCCTGAATTTCGGCATTGGGCGACCTGCCCCATCAAGCTCTGAAGGGGCGCTATATGGCAATAAAACATCATTAACCCGTACTCCATCATCACCAATGGAAACGACATCCGTTTTAGCCGCTAAAATTTTTTTCATCATGTAGCCATATCCGCCAGGGCAATATCCAGCACCGATATAGCCCCGAGTCTTTGCTAAATCGAACACTTCCGATTGCGGGGGACAAAACATTACATAAGCCCCTTTCTCGACCGGGTCGCGAGTTTCCCAGTAAATGCCAACAGGAATACTACGTGTGGAGTTAAAGCGCGCGCCAACGGCGTAGGCGATTCCACAGAAAGCCAGATATGAAATACCAAGAAGGGAAATCAATGAAGTAAGCCGCTTCATAACTTAATCGCCTCAGCGCCACGCGATATTTCATGCGTCTTAAGTAACTTGTCGGATACCTTGGGCGGTGGAATAGACGCCCTTGCCTGAAACACCGGGTCCTTGAAATATAATGGCTGGACACCGTAAATTGCAGGGTATCCTGCTACATAAATCACCATGTCGCCAGGCTTCTCAATCAACCCATCAGCGCCCTTAACTGGCCCAGGCATGCGTAAGCATTCATCCGGAGTCAACAAAGGTCTTTGTACTTCTTGAATGGTCCTAGAGACTTGTGCCAATAAAGCACTGGTACGCCGACCACTGGTTGTGATTTGTTCCTTTGCGACAGTGGTTTGACCGGTCAACTTGGAAAGATGATCAGCAGTCTCAACCCTGTTAGGTGGATATGCATTTTGCACATGGCAGTTAGATGTTATCGACTCATCAGCGCCATAGCCCGTTTCACGACTCTTTAATTGGTTAATATCCTGGCAAATCAAATAGCACTTAATGCCGTAACCAGCAACAAAAGCCAATGACTCCTGCAAAATCTCTAGTCTTCCAAGACTAGGGAACTCATCCAGCATCATTAACATTCGATGTTTGTAATGAGCCTTCGGACGACCGTTTTCGAATTCCATCTTGTCAGCCAAAAGCCTAACAATCATGTTCACCATTACCCTAACTAATGGCCTTAGCCGAGCCTTATCATTAGGCTGAGTGATAATGTATAAACTGACAGGATCATCGAAATTCATCAGATCTTTGATGCGAAACTCGGACTTACGCACATTGCGCTGGACAACTGGATCGCGATACAAAGCGAGATACGACTTAGCTGTAGAGAGAACGGAACCGGCCTCTTCTGGGGGACGATCCATCATATCCCGAGCGGCAGAGCCAACCACCGGATGATTTTTACCGAACACATGCCCATAGGTTGTCATCTCTATCCACAGCTCGGCAATATCCCTATTAGGATCAGACATAATTGCATCCACAATAGGTAAAGACGCCTCGCCACCTTCATCCCTGGCCTTATATAGAACATGCATAATCACACCGACAAGTAGCGCTTGAGCTGTTTTCTGCCAATGCGTTTCTAAACCCTTACCATCTGGATCGACTATCAATGTTGCTAAATTCTGCACGTCGCCGACTTCGTACTCCGTTGCAATTCGAATTTCATCCAATGGATTCCAACATACGCTACCTTGCAAAGCAGCGGGCTCAAAACGTAATACCCTATTTCTGGCATACTTCTTCCGCCAACCAGCAGTCAGCGCCCATAATTCGCCTTTCAAGTCGGTAACAACTGCGCTACGTTCCCAACACAGCAACGTAGGAATAACCAAACCAACCCCCTTACCAGATCGTGTGGGCGCATAACAGAGAACATGTTCAGGCCCGTTATGTCGCAAGTACCTGGTAACACCATTTTTATCGATCCATGCACCTACATATACGCCTGACACCGGCGAAGTCTTTTTGCCGAGAAGCCTAGAAATCAAACCACCAGAACGAGGTAATAAGCCAGCCTCTTGAATATCCTCTTTGTTGGCCCATCTGGCCGAGCCATGTAAATACGGATTAGCCTTAGAGGAATTAGCAATCACCATTTTGGCAACAATAAGCCCTAACAATCCGACAGCGGTTACAGAGATACCAACACTGCCCGCCTTCATAAAGCTTTCTTGATATAACCCATACCAATCACTAGACCAGCGCAAAACCGCCCAAGGTGCATAAATATGGTTGTACTGAGGACCTAGCGTAGACTGATAGTTAAATTCGTCGGCAAAGAACTGAGTAGCAGATTGAAGCCCAGCAACAAGCGACGCGATAGCCAATGCGGGTATGACGAGGCCAACCCTTGGCTGACCCGCCCGAATTTGTGGACCGACTGCATTGTTAAATTTATCTTTCATTTGATAAGCCTCTTTAGTGATAACAGGCGGCAGGAATGAGTAAACAATAGAACTCGCGTTTTAGCGGCTAAAACACCCTAAGCTATGGCTCACGAAGTGAAAAACGACACCCCACCTAATAACTGTTTTAAATAAGCAATATATCTAATAAAATATACTATCAACAATGAGTTATGAAGGCAATCACATTAATTTTTTTATACGAAACCGGCCAGGAAAAACCGGACTGACATCTAGCGCGAAAAAAAGGCGGCTATCTGCGTCGACCTTTTGTGAGTTTTATCGAACCCGATTCACCAACAGACACAGCATCACCTATAGATAAGCGCTTTAATTGTGCGGCCGTTTTCTCGTCTACCGGCAAGACACATACAACATCATCGCGCTTTAGAAGCGCAAGAAATCTGCCATCAACATGCCGCAAGCCAGCAAAAGGCAGCATGCCCGCATCACCCTCACAGAACCGCCTATGCACCGGCACATTAACGCCCTTTAACCGCTTTTCATCACGTTCAGCAATGTACTTATCGGCCTCCACAAATACGATCAATCCTGATCCAGAAACTGGCCGTCGCAATGCGTTATTTGTGTCGGATCCTTGGTGCTCCATACCACCAGATACATTGCCCGACAATAGCATTTCAATTCCACTGGCGAAGCGAACCATAGCGAGACTGGACAAGTCTCGCAAACGGTTACGACTTTCGGGCGGCGGTCGACGCCCAACGCCGCTAACGTTGGGCTTATTGATGAATCCGAAGATCCCATTCCGTCGCCCTCCTTCATCGAATCGCCCTCCACTGGAATTACGGACTCCTGATCCAATGCCGCTATCGCCGCTTCCAACTCCTCTTCCTCGGTCAGTTGAGTGCCCATTTCTGTTCTCCGTAGTCTCATTTAATAAAGACAGCCGCTGCCTCTCCAGGAGAGGATCAGCAAAAGTCAAAGGAATAGCAGCATCCACCGCCGTTTTTACGATTTGCGCTCTAAATTCAATGCTGCCAGTAACCGTGATTGTGCTCCCATATCTATCCATCGCCATCCGTAACGCCGCCTCCAATCCATCGACGGAAGCACCACGCGATACCTTAAGCTTGTCACCATCATCGCGAATAGCAGATGCCCCGACACGATAAATGACGGTGCCCTTCTTTGTGATGCTATCCTGTACAGCATTCACACCATGCGTTGAACGCGCGCCCCCAGCCGCCCCGACGGTATTCCCCTTTAACCCCTTGGCCACTTCCCTGGCACGTAATGCTGCAAGCGCGTCAACATCACCCATGGACGCATTACACCTTAACCAGTCCGCCCACTGTTGTGGCCTGTGCGTTTCAAATATTGATTGCCTCGCGACGTGGTAGCGCTCGTTAGCCGTTTGCAAATCGGCCAACAAAGATTTACTAACCAGACCGTACAAGATCTTTTTCTCCATGCGAGATTTCGCAGAGAGCCTTATCACAGCCCGCTTTAATTTAGCCGCTCGCTTGGCGGCAACCACCTTACGAGCTCTCTCTTCTCTGGCCGACTTCCATTGCTGAGCACGTAGCGCTCCTTGATTGGCCTGCTCATTCTTATACCTGGCAAACAACAGCGTTGTATCAATCCTGGAGCCAACCGGCTTAGCTTCATATGCCTTCGACCGCCCGGTAGATAGCGAAGCAGTACCAGACCCATTTATCAAGGCCTCAAATAATCCAAGACGAGCCTCAAGCTTTCCCTTAGATAAATCACGCGCAACGGTACTCGCCTTCACCATCAAGCCTTCATGATCTGCAATGACAAAGCCATTGCCTTTTTCCTGCAATGTAAGGCCATGCTCCTGAAGGACCTTGTGAAACTCACCCCAAGAAGCCGCTACATGGAGCTGCTCTAAACATTCGCGCCTAATCCAACTGAGCAAGCTTTCAACACCAGCATGCCGCTCCATATCAGCAGCACGGTTTTCACTTGGCACCTTGTTCGATAGGTGATTATCTCGTCCAAGGCCGTACTTTATTTCTAGGGACTCGCACAACTTACCAAGAACCTTATGGTCGTTATATGGGTTATGAATAGTTAAGCGTGTCGGATGAATTTTGTTTATAGCAATATGCATGTGGAGGTTATCCGTATCGCAATGAACAGCACTAACGCGCTGATGCTCACCATACCCGAGCCCTTCGCAAATGTTACTTTCAATCTCTTTTAAGATTTCATTACTGGGATGTTCGCCTTCGCGAAAACTCAGAATCAGGTGATAGGTCTTATCCGATTCAGCTCGGGTGTTCATCCCCTGGACAGTGGTTACTTCAATTATTGCCGACCTTAAATCATCCGACTGGCAGTTAGTCACAGAGGTGTACTCAACACGCTCGCTCTTATCCTGGTCATCAGATATGTAACCGACAAGTGCGCCGAAGTCGCTTTTCTTAATCGACTTCATCGAAACATGTTTCGCGATCATAAGTGAAAAAATTTAGCCGCTAAAATCACAGGTCAGCCTTCGGCATGATTACAGCCTTCATCACTTCAATCATTTTGTCTTGCGTAGCTTCGATACGCGCAAGTGCAGCCCTGATAGTGGACTCACCGAACTGCGCAGTTCGGGCATCATTGGTTAGCCAAAGCTTAAGCAACCCACCAAGACGCCCCAGGTCGCCATTGATCTTCGCCAACTCCAGAACCCTCTCGTTGTCGGTGATGCATTTCGGCGCATAACCAAGTCCAAGAAATCTCAAGTAGGCCGATGTGCTATGGCCAGTTTGCCTAGCATTCGCTTCAATCGCGGCCTTCTCGTCTGGAGTAACCCAAACACGGATTGGATTACTACCTTTTCGGGTTTCGTTTGCCATATTCATAATCCTTCATCAAATGTTGTAACGGCGGTAGCCGTTGACCTCGTAGAGCAGGATACCGTTGAGCGCTCGGCGCGAATAAGGGGAGTGAAGTGTAGCTACCGTTTATACGGTAGGTACACTTCACATATCCTGCCCCGACCTTTCGGTCGGTAACTCCACAACATGTTATCAAACACTCGATCAACGACAAAAAAATAATCAACATATATATTTAAACGTATATAAAATAACGATAATTCATATTATGTAGCTTATTTTTTACATACATTTTGACTCAAAATTGACTCAAAGTTGACTGAGATGCACCTCCAGTGAAATTAGATGAATAAAAGTTATACGGAACAGCTTGCGGAGTGGGTGAAGAAAAAACACGCAGTGAAAAAGCGCGACCGAAACCTAGTGATGTTTCAGGCAGTGAAAGATGACGTTTGCGAAGCGATATCGGCGGGCTATTCGATACGAACCGTATGGGAAAACATGTACGAAACTAAGCGGGTCACGATTGGTTATCACCAGTTCCTTAAATATACAAACCAGGTACTTAAAAAAGCCAACCAAACCCCACCAAAACAAAACACTACACAACTAGTCCCGAAGAAAGGAGCCAAACCACCAGAAAGACCTAACCCCAGCAATCAACAGAAGCCACAAAACTTTAAATTCGATCCATCACCCAATAAAGAGGATTGGCTCTAATGTCAAAAATACACATGGTATTACAAGGGAAAGGGGGTGTTGGCAAGTCGCTAATCGCCGCCTTGATCGCACAATACAAAACTAGCAAGGGACATACGCCTCCGTTATGCGTAGACACCGACCCAGTGAATGCGACGTTGAACGGGTACAAAAAGCTCAACGTCGTGAAACTCGATATATTAGACGGCGATGAAATAAATTCTCGCCATTTCGACAAATTGATTGAAATGATCGCAAGTAGTGAAAGCGATATCGTTATCGATAACGGAGCAAGCTCATTTGTGCCACTGTCAAACTACTTGATGACCAACGCAGTACCGCAACTATTGAAAGAAATGGGCCATACACTCGTAATTCACACGGTAGTAACGGGTGGACAAGCATTGGTCGACACCGTGGCCGGCTTTGGTCAGTTAGTTCAGCAGTACCCGGAGGAAGCAGAGTTTGTGGTATGGCTAAACCCCTATTGGGGCCCAATAGAAGACAACGGTAAAGGGTTTGAGCAAATGAAAGCCTATACTGCGAACAAATCGCGCGTGGCGGCGATTGTAAAAATACCGGACCTCAAAGCCGAAACATTCGGTCGAGACTTGAGCGATATGCTACAAGATAAAATGACATTCGAAGAAGCTATTGCCGCAGAGACAAACACCATCATGATGCGGCAACGTCTAAAACTGATTCAGCGCCAATTGTACGATCAAATGGATACGGCGGTGATTCTGTAATGAGAGATGATCAAATAGAAAGTCTGATCCGGGAAATCGCGACTAAACACGGCATTGCCGTTGGTCGCGACGATCCTATCTTGATACTGCAAACGATCAATAATAGATTGCTACAAGACGGCGCAAAGGCACAGCAAGATATGCTTGATCAATTCAAAAAAGAGCTAGAAGCGCTGGCAATGCGCTGGAGCGAAGACGCAAAGAATAAAGCAGAACGCATTGTAAATGCGTCGTTGAACGCCAGTAAGGAATCAATGGAAAACATGATGGCCCAAGGCGCAAGGGATACCATAAAATCAGTCAGGACTGAAATCGAGTCATCGCTAAATAGAATCAATGGCCCAATCCGTGATGCAAAAAAGATCGCCATTATGAATGTAATTGCAGGAAGCATGACAATCATCGCTGTAACCGCATTTATAGCATTCACTGTTTGGATCAAATAAGGCACAAACCCATTATGTTTAGGTTAAGCCCTGGCGAATCGCCCGGCCTTCTGAATAAATTTTAGCGGCTAAAACATCCAATTGGACAAGGTAAAACCGGCCTGCATGAGACCATAGCTCAATTACGCGTTTTAAGTCCGTGATATGACCAAGCAACATTGGATTCTAGATAAGCCAGAAATCCATTCATTAAGAATAATATCTAACGCGAAATATGATCCTTCTTATCTGGGGTGAAGAGACTATTGTGAACCCGGAGAAATGGATAATGTTAATTTTGGAGCAATGCCTAAACTGTCACTTTGTTTGAGCGATTTCCTAGTAACAATATTATGTCTCCGCTGAGCTTCTAATACGCTATCAAACTCGTTAGTTAATTCCTGTTCGTTTCTTCTTAATTTCCGTTCCGCAAGCTCTTCGATTTTTGGCGAATGCAAGCCCATACCGTCCCGAATTTCTCTAACAGCTTCGAGTCTTGCTTGCATGACCTGCAACCTGGAATGTTGATGCGCAATTTGATCTTGCCATGCTCGACGAGTACCAGGCAAAACCAAAACTCCAGGTTTTGCGGATTGAATTTGTTGAATCCTAGACTGCTGCTTCTCAATTAAGGTTTCAAGCTTATCTTCAACACGATCTACTTGTTCGTGCTTTGCTTCAACGTAATCAAATAGGGCCTCTTGATAGCTTTGTTCAACAGATGACACTTCCAGAATAGCTTGCTGTTCTCGTTCCGCTGTTTGAGCACTATCCAAAAGCTCATCAACGTTATAAATAGCTTTCGCGTTTATCCCTTGATCATCTTGCAATTGATCAGAACCAGGATCAATTGCGTTATAGAGGCCCCGCTGAATTACATCTGGCGTTAAAAGTCTTTTTTGAGGAACATTTACAAGTACCATATCGACTCCAAAACGAAGCTACTATATTGCTCCGTACTCCGTACCGAGCCGACTAAGAATCAGCGCGTACTTTTAAAAGTTAAGCCTCTACCAATGCCAATAGCTTGACTTCACCAAGATCGACTTCTAATTCATGACCATCATCGTCATACTTAATATGCCCAAACCCCTCTGTTGAGGGCCTTTTGTCAAGAATGATCCTACCTGGCCGACCGTCATGCCATATCTGAACGATAGCCTTCTTAAATTTGCTTGGATCGACTATTTTCTTCTTTTCGTTATCTTCCTGTTGCTTAAGATCTGGATTGTTAGGAATGCTCGAACTATCCGTCAATTGTAGTTGGTCGTCACCAGTAGCGACTAAAGAACGTCCGCCAGATTCTATATTTGATTCATCTTCACCCGTTAAGGTAGTGCCAGAAACTTGGCCGCTATTAAGATCATCTTCATCAACTTCAGAGAGGTTAGCGATTGGTTCATTATTAGCATCCTGGATGACCCGAATATTTTCTTTCTTGTCCTTTAGATATTCCTGAAATAACTTCAATTGGCCCCTAGTGAATTCTTGACCAGGAGTATCTAACCAAGCCATAACATCCGCTTGGTTCGTCTTATAGAGCTTATTCAATTCGTAAATAATATTTACGTCGGTAACTTTCCCTGCTTTGTATGCCGCATCAAGCTCAGCTGGTAACTTAAGCAACGTAGTGTGCAAAGTCACCCACGCCGGGCTCTTACCGATTAAGGAGGAAATGGTCTTCTTTCCAATACCTTCCTCTAGTGCGGTTGCGATAGTGTGCGCAATCTCTAACGGGGTATTACCTTCTTTTTGGAGATTAACAATCAGTTGTTCGATCTTTACTCGGGCTGCCGTCTTATCGCCTTCGTCTTCAATGATGGCAGCAATCTTTTCGGCCCCATTTTGCTTTGATGCTCGAAATCTTCTAGCACCATCCTTGATCATGTATCTACCCTCAATTTCAGGGTGCTTCCTAATCGTTATTGGCTGCAATAAGCCGCTATTGTCAATGGATCCAGCCAACTCCGCTATGCTTTCAGTTGAAAAGCCATGGTTGAATTCTGTGCGCGGTTGTGCAGGATCCTCGTCGATCAAATTGATGTCAATCTCTGCATAACCAGATGCTTCTTTTGGTTGTTCGGAGAGTAGGCCGGCAAGGTCGCCTATTTCATGCAAGGCCAGCCCACTGCTTGCAATGGTGTGTAATTGATCTGTCATTATCCGATCTCCATTTGATTAAGAACATGGGCCGCTAATGCTCTCACTTCTTTGGCCGCCACTCGCGCTGTTGTTTTTTTGATTTTCCATACTGGCGTTCGGGATGCTAATGCATCGGCAATACTACTCCGTAGACCAATGACTATACCTTCAGGAGTCATTAATGTCGGATAAGCATGGGTGAGTTCCTGAAGGTGTCGTAAGTGCCTTGGATTCCTTTTATCAACTTTGCTAGGAACCATGCCAAGAAACTTAAGATTTTTATTAGCTTTTCGAATGTTAGCTATGGTCGTAACCATTCGTTTTATACCTTGAATACTGTATGCCTCTAACTCAATTGGTGAAAGAACAAAGTCTGATGCAAATAGAGCGGCTCCCATTGTTACGCCAAGTGATGGGGCTGTATCAATCAAGCAAATATCAAAGCCAACAGACGATAATTCACTTATGGCGGATTTAAAATTCATACCCGCATCGCTCAGCGTCATTTTTTCCATATTGGCGAGTGCAGCATCGGACTCGATAAGAACCAATCCAGTGGAGGGTAACAAAGAACAATCAACTTTCGCATTAGTTAGTAGCGAACTAGCAGAGACTCCACACTTATATGCCCCTAGCGTGTAAGACGCATTCGCTTGAGTATCGAGATCTATTACAACAACACGGAAACCACGCTCAGCAAAGTCGAAGGCAAGATGCACGAGTGTTGCAGTCTTACCAACACCGCCCTTTTGATTCGCCGTAACTAATGTTTTCATAGTTCCTTTGATTCCTTTGCCCATTTTCTGACTTGAAACGCTTGATGACGAGGAAGGATCACCGTCACTTTCTCGTACCCTTCCGGTACTTCCGCTAATTCCTTGTGCGCGTTCCAGACTCTGTTTACAGCTTGAGAAACTGCACTCTTTGTTATGTTCATCGCTCTTGAAAAATCGGCTTGGGATTTCCCGTCTACCAATACCCCCCGTGCTATTAAGATTGTTTGTTCCCCAATTTCTAATTGAGAAACTGCTTGTTCGAATTGCCTCTCGGTTAGTCTTTTCATAACCACTTCCTAAACATCTGTTGCCCATGTTAGTGCTCCGCGCCTTGTTGATAAAACGACGGTGACAGCCGCCGTGAGGTAAAGAGTTAAGCTTAACGCATGCATAAAGTTTAGCTTAACTAATAGGCGGAGTCAAATAACATTTTAGCGGCTAAAATTTGCGAGGCCCATAGAACTCAACAAAGTAAGTAATCGCAATTAACAATGAAGCATGAATCATAGCGGTCAGCCCAGCATACATACCCGGTGTATTGTGATAATACATTGCCCTTATGAACTGAAATAGAATATCGAGGGCAAACAGCCATTTAGAGATTGGCCAAACTAGGGCAAGCATTATCCAAACAATATGCACTATTCGGTGCAAAAGTGGGGGAGAACTATGAATTAAAGGATCGGTGGCTTCGACAACATTTTCTTGCTGCGGGTGAGCTTTTCCTACATCCGGAAACTTATAAAGTTTTGCTGCCATATTGACCACCTTTGCGAAATTAAGTTTTAATAATCAGTCAGGCCCGCGCCTGTGTCGTGATGTGACAGCATCGCGGCAAGCCCCGGTTATGCCGGGGCTACCTATCATCTTCTTACTTCCGCAATAAATGGTATTTTCGCTACTTAAGAATACTCAATCAATTGCAGCATATATCTTGCCACTTTCTTCGTGAAATGAAATGTAATCAATTAACAGATGGTACATTTCTATAAAGTGGTCTTGCTCTGTTTTATTTGCAATTACGTTAAGGGTGTAAAGAGTTGCGACAATACCAGCGGCGTCCCCAGACATTTCACCACAAAAGCCATTATCCGCATTACATGTGATTTCCTCATAGCCTGTAGGAGCCATGTAAAAGCCACCATTCGACAGCGTAAAAAAATCCCAATAACCACCAGAATATTCTTCAAATAGTTTGTCCATAAAGGAATAAATAAGCGTTTCCCCTAGACAAAGTTTTTCTTTGAAATAGGTTGGCAAAAAACTTTCGCGTTTAACAGGTTCAACGGCAGTTGCAGTAATACTCATCGGAATCTCCGGTAACTGACCTTGGCGGAATGCCCGGCCTTCGATGTATACAGTAGGGCATTATGTCCTATTTGTCAAGTTTACATGGTTGCATCAGCTAAATGATCGAAAGCTATAACTATCAGGTGTTTAATCTGATTCAGTTTCGCGCCAGATAGATTTGATGCCCGCCAGATCGCATAAAATACCCCAAATGGCATAAGATATATCAGTTTCCCCACTAACCCATCTTCTTACGGTTCTACTGGCTCCACTACCAGTAAGTCCCACTTTTTTTGCAACTTGGCCCCCTGTTAATCCTGTCCGGCGAATTATTTCTCTAACTTCATCTCCGTTCGGAATACTCCAATTTTCACTAAAGGGTATTAAACATTCAGGTCGTATTTCTATGACTTTTCCATCAAATGGGGTTGACGAGTATCGTCGTTTAACTGTTGTGTCATTGTTCATTTTTTTTAAAATACCATCACTTAAGTTAAGGGCTTCGATTTTAGCCGCTAAAATGGAAAGGTCATTGTAGAAGTTGCAGATGATCGTAACCATAAAGGGATTGAACACGCTTATGATCGGGTGCAATAACTTTTTTGCCCTCCCATTTATCCTATACTGAATTGGCTTATCACCATAAGCGTATAGGCATGTTTCACTTATTTTTGAGATTATAACGACGCTGCCGAGTTCTTTTGGGAATAGCGTTAGGAAGATTCTGCATCAAGATCCAATCTTAATGATTTCCTTTTGGCGTTTAATGATTTTTGCTTTTCTATAATCTGTTATTTTTTTGTTGTCTCTTCTGCCCATTTTCTGACTTGAAACGCTTGGTGCTTTGGCAGAATTGCTTCTACAAACTCATATGAATCGGCAATAATGTATGGAATAGTCCAATTCGGAATAGAAGACCCGCGACCTATTCCCCCTAGTGGATTCATTTAAAGCAAGAATTTTTAGTAAAAACTCGACTTGTTGTTCGTTTTAATGTCCAGAGGCTAATTGTTTTTGTTGCAGTTTACGGCTGTTCGTCTTGCATGTTCTAAGAGCATACTAAAAGAAGTCATAGGTTTATTTGCACGGTTAAAAAAAGGCTATATAAGGCTTATAAGTAATAAGGACTGTAAAAGACCAGTTTACTTGAGCATAATCAATATGTTGGGAATTGTACCCGCGACCTATTCCCCCTAATTGTATTGTGATAAAGCTCATTTATGTGTACTCATGTCATCAAAAAGGTATTTTGATTTTGCCAATCCCGCGAACCGCGACCTATTCCCCCTGGTTTTTTAATAACCCGCGACCTATTCCCCCTGGATTTTTAGGAACACGCGACCTATTCCCCCTGCCTGATTTGATCTATTCAGGGTGAAAATCTAAAGCGATTTGTACCCGCGACCTATTCCCCCTGAATAGCGCGACCTATTCCCCCTGGAAAAAGACATTTGCCGCGACCCATTCCCCCTGTGTTCATGAAAGTACTTTTGTTAATGGCTAATCCGGTGAGAGGTAGTTATTTCCTTAATAGCGAATTACCCTGAACGTTACCAACGTACTGATTTACTCCTATTTCCATTGAATTTTGAAGAACCCGCGACCTATTCCCCCTTACTTTGGTGGCGACCCGCGACCCATTCCCCCTTCTTTGGTTACGACCCGCGACCTATTCCCCCTGCGTTAATTACGGCTCGGGACCCATTTCCACCATCAAGTGATTTTTTCGAATCTATTAATCGTCTATTCGATGCTTTTTGTTCGGCAGTGAATTCTGGTGAAGGGAATATGGTATACACAACATCTACGATTTTAGACCGCTTCCCGCGTTCTTCTGTTTTGGTGTGGCTGGTTAAAACACCTAGCGACTTAAGTTCATCCCAAGATTCTTCAAGTGTAGCTATTGCATCACGTTCGCGTTTATAGCCTTCCAGTAAAGCGCTGTCTCGCTTGATTGTGCTGTACCGCATTACGAAGCTGTTAGTTAATGCTGCTTGAGTGTACTTGAGTACCAATTGTGAGATTAACCATCTTGATAGTTGAGTTCTACACTTCATTAATCTGCGATAGTTGAACTGCCTATATGTCAGATTAGAAATACTGTTAGTAATCAATGGATGAAACTGAATTAACCATTTAGAGTCTTGAGAATTGCTTATAGAACTGTCTTTTTTGCTCACCCTTGCAAGCAATGAAAGATAATTCATGCGGGTATAGCAGACTTCTGTGTCCTCCGTTTCCCCTTGAATATCAATGTTGCTAAGGGATAGAATATCCAATGCTTCCGTTAGTTCGTCGTAACGGAGGGTGTGGCCTTGATCAGCTAGATGAGTGCGTAATCGGTGTAATGTAAATCGGCATCCGGAACGGAATCCATCAGCATCATAAAAACCATCATCAACCGCAATTTTTCGTAATGCGTGTTCAACAAGTTCCTCTCGTGCTCCAGGATAATATTCTGTTTCTACCTCTGTGATAGGGTCCTTTAGCCTTGCTGGTCTTATAAGTATCTTGAATTCATTACCTCTGTATTTGAAGGCAATTGTGCAGATTGGTAATGCGCCACTTGGTAGCCGCATTTCTTCTTGCCGTTTCCGTGTAATTGAAAACCGAGGAACGCTATCCCAAAGGTCGAAAGCGTTGCCAAGTTGATCGCGCTCGTCATTATTGTTGGCTAAAAAGTCTTGAAACAGGCATAACTGCTGATTTGAAAAAGCGTCAGGCGGGACTGGTTTGTGCTGCGAGACTCGTTTTTTGGGCGTTTTCTTTTTACCGAGAGAAATTGAATCTTGGGTATTATCAAGAAGAGTAATCTGATTGCCTTGCGACATGTTTAAGTCTCGCTAAAGAATAAAGTAACGCGATAGCACGTAGTAAAGAGTTTAGCTTAACTAATAGGCGGAAGTCAAACAACATTTTAGCCGCTAAAATCCAAGGAGGAGGGCGGGTGTGTATAGTCGAACATTCTTCACGCATTTATCGCGGGTGTTTGATGAAAGATTTTGGCACCCCATCATTACTTATCTTGGCAGGCTGTATATTTCTGGAGGTGGCAGAAGGGTGAACATGGATGTCAGTGATCGAAAGAAATCATCAAATTAGCCCCGTCATATCCTGCTAACCGCCAGAATCAAAACATGTTATATTGTAAAAAATCATTTGTTTCAACGGTGTTTAAGTACATTTCACGGTTACTGGCATAACGTAATGGAGTATCAAAATAACACATACAATATAGAAGAAGCCGAGCTGGTAGAGTTTGTTAAAACTAAGGCCGTAAGGGAAATCAATATTGTTCAGGCACCGAGTAAAAAGTACCGAATAGTCACTAAATTAAATTGGAAGGACGGGGCTTTTTTGTTAGTGTCCTATCGCAAAAGAGTTCGTGAATGGTCAACGTTAGATACATTGATCCGATACCTTCGAGAAACCTATAAAGATATATCCATCCCCATCAGATTAACGTTTGTACCTCTTGAAGAAGCAGAAGATTCAACAGGGCATGAAATCCATATCGTAATAGATCAGAGCGATTAGATCGTAAACTATCCACTATGAAATCTTCTCAAACGGCGCAATATGTGTGTTTTTGTCTGTGTATCACACAAAACGCAATAGCCGAAACAGACGACGATTTAGGATTGATTTATGGATCTGGTCAAATGCAATCAATTGCATCAGGGCACCCGTTGCAGCAAAGCCTAAGTCCTAGTGTTACGTCGGTTATGACGGCTAAAGACATTGAAAGAATCGGTGCCAGACGCTTGACGGATGTTCTCGAATACTTACCTGGTGTACATGTAAGCAACGCCAGAAGTGGCGTTAAGGTTATTGGGTTTCGCGGTGTTTCCTCTGAGACAAACGCTCAAGTGTTAATCTTAGTCAATGGCGTACCTGTTAGGAATACATTATTTGGCGGAAAGCCATTCGAATGGAATCTGCCGGTTAAGAATATTGCACATATCGAAGTAATTAGAGGGCCTGGTTCAATGCTCTATGGTGGCGACGCCACGACTGGAGTTATCAACATTGTTCTGAAGACCGGCAAAGAGCTAAAAGGGGGCGATGCTGGTGGGTTCTTTGGAAATCAAGATACTTATGAAGGCTGGGCTGAATACGGTAACGAATCAGGCGACTTAGAGTACAGCTTAGCCATTCAAGGCGGTAGCACAAATGGTTATCAAGGAAGGGTCAGCCAAGACGCACAGACAGTTATAGATAGCCAGTTTGGAACTCACGTATCTAATGCACCAGGCGTCACCAATAATGGTCGGGGTGACATTGATGCGCGCATAGACGTGGCCTACAAAGATATGATCAGGCTTCGAGCCGGGTATCAAGGATTCAGACATGTAGAAACCGGTATTGGAGCGGCTTATGCCCTTGATGGTACTGGCGGCACAAATAATGATATATATAATCTCGATCTGTCGCTAAATAACAAAATCACCGATGCACTAACGAATAAAACTTCGTTTTATTTTTTGGGGCAAAATCCAAGTACCGATATTTATTTATTGCCGGCAGGTACGTTCGGCGGGTTATTGCCACTTGGTGCACGAAATATTGTGTCTGGTTTCCAGGGGACAACTGGGCTAACTACCCAACTCAATTACGTTGGCATTAATAAACACACGATTACAGGGGGTACGGGACTTATTTACAACTGGATTTCTGATGGAACTGACAAAATCAATTACATCATTACTCCAACCTTTGTACAGCAGATCCCATTAACCGAAGCATCGGCATTTGGAAGAGATCCACTATTGGCATCGAAAGAGCGAACAAATTATTATGCGCTAATACAGGATGAGTGGAATTTCGCACCAGATTGGTATCTAACTACTGGCTTTCGCTACGATTATTACTCGGACGTATCACCAGGTTATAGTCCACGTATCGCACTGGTGTGGAATGTCAATTTGAATCTGACAACCAAGTTGCTATATAGCCGGGCATTTCGACCGCCGTCGTTTCTTGAAAAGAATCTACCACTGATTCCGGGCACTACAGTTAAACCGGAAACTGTAAACACGGTTGAATTCCAGGTTGAAAACAAATGGTCGTCTGATTTAATGACGTCGGCGAATGTTTATTGGTTTAAACAAGAAAACTTAATCGCGTCCACTAACTCCACAAGTGTGACCCCGGTCGGCTTTCGTAACAGCGCCCCAATTGATGGGATAGGCTTTGAGACTGAAACAAAGTACAAGCTAAGCAGCGATGTTGACTTTGCTGTCAGCTACAGTTATCACGGGTTGCCCTCTACGTCTTATACAGGTCTAATGCCAGAACACATGGCAAAAGGGCTGATAAACTGGGACATCACTGATAGTTGGGCGGTAGGGACTCAACTAAATTGGATCGGAGAGCGAAAACGGCCATCCGATGATCCACGTGGGAATTTAGCAGGTTATTTTACGGCTGGTCTAACACTATCGACCAAAGTCGCGAAACCACTCGAATTCACATTCAGAGTCAATAACATCTTTAATTCAACTCTAAAAGAACCAACGTTAAACCCAATTTTATTCCCAGGGGATGAAGCTATTCTTGGGCGAACCGTATTGGGACAAGTCAAAGTGACATTCTAGTGCTTATTTATCTAGCTAGGCTAATAACCAATCCTACTGGCGCATTAACCGCTATACACAAGAAATATGGCGACTTTGTGCAAACATGCTTTTTCAATAAGAAGCTTTTATTTACATCAAATCCGGAACATTACGAGGAAATATTCAATCAAGAAGCTAGGGGCCTTTTGAATAGAGACTCACTTTATGAAGCAAAAAAACCTATGTTCGGCGATGGACTGTTTAATAGCAAGGGCGCTACATGGACAAACCAGCGTCGACTAATGCAGCCAATGTTTACAAAGCAAGCTATCGCAGAGTGGCACGGCATTATGCTTAAAGAAGCCTGCAATGCCACAAGGCGGCTCAAAAACGATGGCGTCACTAAAGTAAACATATCAGAGGAATTAAAAACCCTTATTCAGAGCATTCTGATTCAGGTCATGTTTGGCCAGGCAAAAACATCACATAATGAAGAGTTATTGATGGCGGCGATTGACACCATAGTAAAAGGATTATTTCCGCATTTACTAACAGAGACGCTAGGCAAGGGAAAATTAAAGCGGCTTTTTGTCCTACAAAATAGGAGGATGGAGAAAGCCATCAATCAATTCGTGGCCTATGTTGACTCCAAAATCGATGGAATTGAGCCGACAGGCCATGATTTAATTTCGCTAATGATGAATGGTAGGGACAGAAGCGGCTCACAAATGTCGAGAGAGTTACTAAGGGATGAGGCGGTTACGTTGTTCCTGGCTGGGCAAGACACCACTGTTAATACGTTGATATGGTTCTTTTACCTTATAGGTAAGCATGAGGCGGTCCATAAACGTATTACCAGTGAAATACAGGGCATCAAGGATGACCTATTGACGCCAGAAACTATGGAACGGTTGATCTACACCAAGGCGGCGCTTTATGAGACATTACGCTTATATCCGCAGGCTATCGCGCTTAGTAGGGATACAGCAACGACGATAACCGTAGGAGGAAAAACGGTTTCACAAGGTACGTCTGTAATAATGAGCCTTTATGCGACCAATCGTGATGCTAGGTGGTGGGAGCGGCCAAACGAATTCTATCCAGAACACTTTTTAAACGGTGCCGTAACGCAGCGACATAAGTACACGTTTCTCCCGTTCGGTGGTGGAGTACACAATTGTGTTGGTAGGCATTTCGCAGAGTTGGAAATGATGGTGATTATTGCCACAGTGCTACGAGAATTTACAATTCTCGTCAACGAGGACATTAAACCTACCGTTAGTATTACCTATAAGCCTGAGAGAGATGTAATCGTTTCGATAACTCAAACTACTCAAGCCCTATAAATGCATGTCGAAACCGAGACCGCCAAGGTGGACCATAGATACTGGTCGTGATGGTGGAAAACTAAAACCTTTATCGAAGATATTCTAATGAAAGTGATTGTTGCCTCAAGTGATTATGAAATCAGCAATGCGATCACCAATCAAATCCTTGGCGTTGAAAGCACCAGTACATCCGTCATAGAGACAACAGATGATTTCATCGAGGCCCTAAAGAGCGATGAATATGATTTCATTGTCACAGATTATTCGTTCGATGGCACTGATATATGGCAGTTAACTAAACTGATAAATTCGAAGCAATTGGTTGGGCACGCAGTGCCAGTTTACCTGATAAGCGAAACCTGTGACACCGAAGTGCCGGTTATTCTCGCCAAAGAACATAACTTCCAAACCATTTCAATAAATGACTTGGTAGAAACTCTACAGATGGCCCACTGCACCGGATACGTTCGCGGGCAGCGAGGACAGGTAAAAGCAAGCGTGCTTGTCATAGAAGACGATGAAGATGCCTCGGAAATAGTATATGAGGCCTTAAAGAGCGATTATGACGTCGATAGAGCCACAGATGGCGAACTAGGTTTAGCATTATGGAAAAAGAAACGTCACGATCTTATCTTGCTTGACTACATGCTTCCGGGGCGCAAAGGGGATGAAGTGCTATCGGAAATAATGGATGTAGATAAGAACCAGCCAATTATTGTGATGACGGCCTTTGATAAACCAGAATATAACAAAGACTTTATCCTGAACGGAGCCAGTCAATATTTGCCAAAACCGTACACATTGATGGAGTTAAGAGCGCAATGCGTCAGCCAAATAAATAAAGCCAAACTAATTTATCAAGACTATTATCACGACCAGAAACAGAAAAAACTGAGAAATCTAGTCAATGAGTTAGAACGAGAGTTAACAGTTAGCAATATCGAGAAAGCAAGACGTATTATTGATGCGATTAAAATAAACTTACCGCATAGCTTATCCGAAGACGAACAAGCTAGGACTTGGAATTCGGTATTCTGATTGTAAAAATAGTGCCAGATATATGATTTGGCTCAACAGAGATGTCGCCGTTTAAACGTTGTACGAACTGTTTTGTTATTGCCAAGCCAAGTCCGTGCCCACCATATCGCCGGCCTAGACTCATGTCCACCTGCCACCATGCATCAAAAATTTGATCGCAAAACTCAGCAGGTATTCCACAGCCTGTATCTGCAACCTCAATAATTAAAAACGCCTGGCTAAGTCGCCAAGTCAGAGTAATCACGCCATCTGTGGTGAATTTACACGCGTTGCTCAATAAATTGTTCAGAATGTGCCGCAAAACCTCGCTATCCGATACAATCATGGTATCTGAGCCGATTAGCTGTAGCTGATTTCTATTGCGGTTAAGCAAAGGGGTAACATTCTCAACACATGCATGCATTAAAGGTGCAATTGCAATAGAAGTTAGTGCCACATCGTACCGGTCGGCCTCTAGCTGCGCATGTAATAGAATATTGTCGATTAAAGTATTTAGGTCATTAACGCGAACTAATGCCTTTGCATGTAATGCTCGATTTTCAGTGAAAACAGGATCATCCGGTAAACGCTCAGCCAATAGTTGCAAATATCCCCCTATGGCGTGTAAAGGTGTCTTCATTTCATGAGACACCATAGACATAATCTGCGCTTTATAAACGTTGGCGGTTTCGCTGCTTTCGAGCGCTATTTTTAAGGCACTCGTCCGCTCTTCGACGCTTTTCTCTAGCTCTGTTTCTGTCGTTTCGATATTCGCCAACATATCGTTGAGAGTAATTCGCATGTTATTGATTTCGGATGACCCTGAAAAATGAACTCGATTTCCTCTCTCACCTAGGCTTACCTTATTGAGTACCATCGCCATTTCCATCAATGTCGAAGTAAATAGTCGTGACAACCTCCTGACAATGACTATAAAAAATAACGAGAAAATGAGAATGATCAATATTGATCCTAGTAAAAGCTTCTTCATTACTAGGTCATATTCAGCTTTCGATATAACTAATTCGACGTACCCCAAATAGCTTTCTTGGTATATAGGTGAATAGAAGCACCATGAGTCTCGGTTGTCCGAATAGCTGGGCTCTTCAGTGCGAAGTGGCGGATTTAGTTCACACACAGACTTAGCACCGTAAGAAGCTAATAGTTCACCACGACTATTATAAATCGTTGCTCCCAATACGTTTTTGTCTGACGCAAAGCTATGGACAACGGATTCCGACTGTGATGTTGAACCTAAAATTACCGAGTATATGGCTGAATCAGCAAATGTTGCGGTATGTTCTCGCCAGTAGTGACTTGTGTAGTCGTTGATGTAATTAGAAATTAACTTGTACATGAATCCAATTAAGAAACATGACGCCAGGATAATGGAAATGAAAATCAAAAAATTGAACCGCTGTTGTATGTTGTAGCGGTCGAGCAGACTCATTTAATTTTAAGGGCGAAGGAATCTAGTACAATCGGATCGAACTCAATAGCAAGATGTTGGGCTACTCGCCGATTCAGCGCGAATTTAATGACCTTGATGTTTTCATAGACTGGGCTCGGTCGGCTCACTAAGCGGCCTAATTGCTCTCCCAACGCAAAATCATCAGGATAAGCTGCTATGAGGGCGCCATTCTCAAGGTGGCTAAGGTTTGTCGATAAAAGGATGATCTTTTTATCCCATGCGACCTTCGCTACTTCATACAGAATATTTTTTGGTAAGTTAGCTGGGATAAATATTGCATCAGCGGACGTGGCTTCATCTAGTAACCGGCCAAGTACACGAATGGTGTCTAGCGAATCTACTCCTTCCCTAATTTCTATGACGGCTGATGACTTTAAATTATTTGGCACATAATCAATGGTCTGAAAATGGGATTGCTGAACTACAAAGAAGTGTTTGACTGATGGAAGTAATCTAGCCAAATGTTCAACCAGTACACGATTGTCAAGCGCCAAGCCTACGCCGCTGTATTCCGCTGGATTAAAGTACATCAACCCTGCCAGCGTTCGTTCCCGATATTCCGTGCGGTAAATGTTCTCAACAATTCCCTTACCAAGCGCTATAACCCGGTCGGCATGCGTCGCATCAAGGATAGAGCTTATATTATTATTATCGCCAGTAGATTCGATTCGTTGAACATGACTATTCATGTGTTCGATGCCGGCTATTACTTGGGCGTAAGCCGGATTCCCTAAAGCCTCCGCAGAGTAAACAATTACTACTTGAGGGTCTTTTGCGAATGTTGAGCAACTGAAAAAGATAATACTCGATTTCAATAGGTTATAAATCTCTTTCCGCATTTATCATCTTTAGTTGCTTCAATTCCATAATCAGAGGCATCAGCTCATGCCCGGTTAAATCCCTCATTCGCCAATACTTAGCTGATTGATCGCCTTCTAACCAAATGGCAATGGCGTGAACTGTCTTTTTTGCCAGGTCTATTGCCATACGCGGCTGCATTGTCCGTTGACTTATCTTGTGGCGATGAATTGCCTTTAACAAACATTCAATCGGGTCTGCCAACCCATCTTTAGTTTGCCCTTGATTATCGTTCAAACGTTTCAGAAATTCAGTAATTGGTTTATTCAGGGCAAGCATTATTAACGAACCGGCTAATACACCAGTTGTAAAAATATCTGATTTAGGGAGTAAGCCATCAATCAATAGGAGTTCGCTTTTAAACAATTCAATAGCTTTTTTCATATTAATGTCTTCGCGCTCTCTGATTGAACGTTTATCTTGTAGAGAGCGTTGACGGCCCCGTAACGCGATATGAATGGCCTCATTGATAAATCCATTTCGCAGCCTCTCGGAAACAAAGGTCAACCCCAATTCGTTATAGGCGGCTTTCACTACTTCATGTGGTGGTAGCGCCTCAAATTGCTTCGTCTTCGCTTCGATGCATAACGTCTGAAAATCTTCTTCGGTCATGTCGAAAATCAAGGCCATGAGGTAATCAGGTTTGGACAGCGTGCCATTTAGCCATGCTTCCTTCCGCCGCTTTCCGGATAATTTGAAGAGCGTATTACCGACCTTTACTAATGCGACGGTGATTGAGTAAGCATACAGAGACGGTATGTGCTGAACAAAATCGTCATGATCGCCTTCATCAACATCAAAGAACTCAAGTTCGGCAATTACAAGCCAATCAGCGAATGACATTCGCACAACGGCGCAACCTAAGTCGCTAATAGGGTAAACCATTTCCATAACACTGAATAAAAAAATTAATGTATTTGCGTTCGTAAGTCATTGTTGATAGTATTTTTTTCGCAGTTTATAGCATGTCGAAAACATGACGCGATGAACTGGCGGCTTTCACTCGTACTGCAAAGGCCTATAGGCCACTACGAAATTTTAGCCGCTAAAAAATAGCAACGTACACGATATTACATAACCGACTTCAATTGCCCTAACAAAAAGAGCGGAACTTGTTTAAAAAATCAAAAAGTGCAATGCACTTTACGTTGACTGCGGAGGCAGTTTGTACTAGAGTGCATTGCAGTTTATAAAAAGTGCATTGCACTATAAGCAAAATGCACAGGCGAACAGTGAAGCAATGACCTGAGAGGATAACGATGACCCACGAACAGAATCTACACGAATCAGTCAGTGACAGGGCGAAAGTAAAGCTCGAACGCGATTTAGGACCAATCATATTGTCTGCTTTAGCTGATCCGAGAACCGTTGAGGTGATGCTGAATGCCGACGGCAAACTATGGCAAGAACGTCTTGGGGACAAGATGAAGTGCATAGGAACCTTATCAATTAGCAAGGGTGAGGCAATTATTAAAACTATTGCGGGTTTTCATGGCAAAGAGATCACCAGATTAAAACCCATCCTGGAAGGCGAATTCCCTCTTGATGGCTCACGATTCGCCGGCCAACTTCCGCCTGTTGTGCCTGCGCCAACTTTCGCAATCAGAAAGAAGGCTATTGCAATATTTCCACTGGAGCAATACGTCTCGGACGGCATCATGACCTGCAATCAATTCGATGCGATTACAAAGGCAGTCAAAGATCACAAAAACATTTTAGTTGTCGGAGGAACTGGATCAGGGAAAACGACGTTGGTAAACGCCATTATTAACAAAATGGTTGAGTTCGACCCCACAGAACGAGTGTTCATTATTGAGGATACCGGCGAAATCCAATGCGCGGCCGAAAACTACGTGCAGTATCACTCAACTATTGATGTCCCGATGACGCAGTTGTTGAAAACAACGCTCAGGATGCGGCCAGATCGAATATTAGTCGGTGAAGTACGTGGACCAGAGGCGCTAGACCTACTAATGGCATGGAATACGGGCCACGAGGGTGGAACGGCCACACTCCATGCAAACAATGCGAAGGCTGGGCTGGACAGATTATCCATGTTAATCAGCATGCATCCAGAATCACCTAGACCTATTGAACCGCTGATTGGCGAAGCGGTACATGTTGTTGTTTTCATCGCCAAAACCCAAGAAGGCCGTCGTATTCAGGAAATCATAGAGGTTTCCGGTTACAGGGACGGTCATTACATAACCTCTAATCTGTAGGAGTTACAAAATGAATGCACTCGCGAATCGACTGCAAAGAGCACCGCTAATTCTGTTAATGGCATTGGTTTTTTTTATGCCAGAACAGGCGACCGCCGCCGTAGGTGATGGGGGAGCTTTACCTTATGAAGATTGGCTTACCAGCCTTAGAACATCGGTTACTGGTCCCGTAGCGTTTTCGTTGTCACTCATTGGGATCATTGTCGCCGGCGGTGTGCTGATTTTTGGCGGCGACTTAAACGGCTTCTTTCGGACCTTGATCTTCATCGTTCTTGTCATGGCCCTCTTAGTCGGTGCCCAAAACGTTATGACTAACGTATTTGGTCGCGGAGCAGTAATCACACTGTCGGAGGATGAGGTAGGCACACAGCTCATGATTATGGGTTTTCACGCGACGCAGTATGTCAAGGAGGCATTGATGATCGCGTGTTTAATAGCAACGTTAGCATGCCTTCAACTGCGTACATTAAAAAGCGCTGGTAAGTCATTGGCTATGGTGGGTGAAAAGTAATGGCCTTACGCGCGATTCCAATTCGCAGAGCGGGTAACAGAGACAACTTGTTCATGGGCGGGGATCGTGAGTTTGTGATGTTCTCCGGCCTAGTGGCCGGAGCGCTAATTTTCTCCGCTCAAGAACTGAGGGCAGCCATTGTCGGGATAGTTTTATGGTTATGTGCATTATACCTAGCACGGTTGGCGGCCAAATCAGATCCGAAAATGCGATTTATTTATCTACGACATTTACGGTATCGAGGTACGCGGGTAGGTAATTTAAGAGGGTATTACCCGGCCAGAAGCACCCCGTTCCGTGAAAATCCAAATAGCCAAGGGAAACAATACAGATGATGATCGAGGCCATAACACTCATGATTGCGGGACTAGGGATTCTATTAGTCGCAATCCTCGCCAGATTGATTTACAGGGCGGATAAGGATCGTCGGTTAAGTCAACATCGTTCCAAAAACGCCAGCGTAGCGGATTTGTTGATTTATGCTGCCGAGGTCGATGACGGTATTATTGTTGGTAAGGATGGATCGTTTCTCGCTGGCTGGCTTTATACGAGTGATGACAACGATAGTTCAACCGAAGCACACCGCGAATCAATATCCGCCAGATTAAACCAAGCAATATCCAGACTAGGCAATGGCTGGATGATCCATGTCGACGCCGTGCGACGCCCGGCGCCGTCATATTCAGAAAGGGGGTTATCGACATTTCCTGATCGAATCACGGCAGCCATCGACGAAGAGCGCCGGACACTTTTCGAAGGACTAAGTACCATGTACGAAGGGTACTTTGTCATGACATTGACGTATCTCCCGCCTGTGCTTGCAGAACGCAAGTTTATTGAACTTATGTTCGACGACGACGCCAGGAAACCTGACTCAAAGACATATACAACCGACCTCATTGAACACTTTAAACGTGAATGTCACAACATCGAAACGCGATTGTCGGCAGCGGTCAACTTACGCAGATTAAAGGGCCATGAAATCGTTAATGAAGATGGGAC
The DNA here is from genome assembly GCF_000365425.1 of Methylomonas sp. MK1. Taxonomy (NCBI): domain Bacteria; kingdom Pseudomonadati; phylum Pseudomonadota; class Gammaproteobacteria; order Methylococcales; family Methylococcaceae; genus Methylomonas; species Methylomonas sp. MK1. The sequence goes on along the minus strand of NZ_AQOV01000003.1, from coordinate 61,102 downwards.
AACTGTCATTCATGATGATCTTCTGCGCTGGTTGCAGTTTTGTATTACCGGAAAAAATCATCCGATACAACTGCCAACAAACCCCATGTATCTCGACTGTTTAATTGGTGGAGAGGATTTGCTCGCGGGCGTGATTCCCAAGATAGGTCGTAAGTACATCCAGGTAGTAGCGATTGAAGGATTCCCGCTTGAATCGACACCGGGAATGTTAACCGCCCTTGGTGAGTTACCTATCGAATATCGCTGGTCCTCAAGGTTCATTTTTATGGACCCTCACGAGGCTATCAGTCACTTGGAAAAGTTTCGAAAAAAATGGCGGCAAAAGGTACGCGGTTTCATTGATCAAGTGTTCAATCTCAACACAGGACCGATAGACGAGGACGCGCAAAACATGGTGGACGACGCACAGGCGGCGTTAGCTGAAGTTAATAGCGGCATAATCGCCCAGGGCTATTACACCAGTGTTGTAGTCCTAATGGACGAGAATAGAAAACGCGTACAGGAACTGGCTCAACAGGTAGAGAAGGCCATAAATAGGCTTGGATTTGTCGCCAGGATCGAAACCATTAACGCAATGGAAGCCTACTTAGGTAGTTTGCCGGGCCATGGTGTCGAGAATGTACGCCGTCCCTTGTTGAACACTATGAATTTGGCGGACTTGTTGCCGATTAGCACCATTTGGACAGGCAGAGAATATGCACCTTGTCCAATGTATCCAGCACTATCTCCCCCGATTATGCATTGTGTTACCCAGGGCTCAACACCATTCCGTCTAAATCTCCATGTAGGCGATGTGGGGCATACATTTATGTTTGGTCGAACCGGAGCCGGTAAGTCAACCCATCTTGCCATACTCGCCGCGCAGTTGCGCCGCTATCAAGGCATGCACATCTTTGCATTCGATAAAGGGATGTCCCTGTACCCATTAACCGAAGCAATCCACGCCACGAGTGTAGGGAAAAGCGGTAAGCATTTCACGGTGGCCGCCGACGACGAATTGCTGGCCTTCTGTCCTTTGCAATACCTGAAAACCAAAAATGATCGCGCATGGGCTATGGAATGGATCAACATCATTCTGGCGTTAAATGGTTTGATTACATCACCCGCCCAGCGAAATGAAATTGGTAACGCCATCATCAACATGCATAACAGCGGCGCTAGAACGCTATCTGAATTCACGGTAACTATTCAAGATGAGGCAATACGCGAAGCTCTTAAGCAATACACCATTGATGGCGCAATGGGGCATCTATTAGATGCCGAAGAGGATGGGCTGGAACTTACCGATTTCACGGTTTTTGAAATAGAAGAGTTAATGAATCTCGGGGAGCGCTATGCGCTTCCAGTGTTGTTATATCTCTTTAGACGCATCGAACGATCATTAACCGGGCAGCCTACGGTCATTATTTTGGATGAGGCATGGGTGATGCTCGGTCATGCGGTATTCCGGGAAAAAATTCGAGAGTGGCTAAAGGTACTGCGAAAAGCGAACTGTTTTGTTTTGATGGCAACTCAAAACTTATCTGACGCTGCGAATTCTGGAATCCTCGACGTAATTATCGAATCAACCGCATCGAAAATCTTCTTGCCAAACATTTACGCCAGAGAGGAAGACGCGACTGCACTGTATCGCCGTATGGGCCTTAACTCTAGGCAAATCGAATTATTGGCTACAGCAATCCCCAAGAGGCATTACTACTACGTCTCTGAAGAAGGCTGTCGTCTCTATGATCTTGCGTTAGGCCCGCTCGCTCTCGCGTTTGTGGGCTCTTCGGATAAAGACTCTGTTGCGGCCATCAAGAAATTAAAGGCGACTCATGGTCATGAATGGGTGGGTGAATGGCTCGCTCGTAAGGGTTTAAGCATTGAAGAATACTTGGAGGAAGCAGCATGATTTTTAAAAGAAAAGACCCAAAAGCAGACCCCAGAAAAAATCCTGAAAAGCTGATTGGTGGCCGTAGAACCGGAGAAAACGAGAATCCATATTTGTCAGCAAGACGAACCTGGAAAGATCACACACAGGGCGTTATTTCTACGCGGCAGGCGTGGCAAGTAATGGGGATATTATCCATGTTGGTGGCGTTAACCGGTGTCGGAGGAATGATTCATATCGGCCAGCTATCGAAATTTGTGCCTTACGTCATACAAGTTGACAAGCTTGGTCAAACCGCAGCCATAGCCAGAGCCGACCGAGCATCACCGGTGGATGGGCGAGTAGTGGCATCTGTGGTATCGGCCTTTATATCAAACTCTCGAATAGTCACGATAGACATCGCGCTACAAAGAAAAGCCGTTATGGATGTCTACGCTATGTTAGCGCCCGGCGACCCATCGCTACAAAAAATGACTGAATGGTTGAATGGCACCGAGGAGTCTAGTCCGTTTAAACGGGCGATAAAGGAAATGGTAAGCGTAGAAGTGGTGAATGTCCTGGCCCAAACCCCAGATACCTGGGAGGTCGATTGGATTGAAACTACCCGCGACCGCCAGGGCATTGTGACCGGAAAACCCTCATACATGAGGGCATTAGTCAATATTAAAGTCGTTGAACCAACGCCGGCCACAAGCGAAGAGCAAATCCGGAAAAACCCAATGGGAATTTACGTGAAAGACTTTTCCTGGTCCAGACAACAACAGTTTTAACCGAACGAGGCAATCTCATGAAAAAGCAATACAGCGCAATGATAAAGATAGCCATGACGCTATTTGTGATGCGGTCTGCGGTGGCGGAGCCTGATATGGCGGATATGTATTTTGCAACCAAAAACCCGACATTAACCAAACAAGAAAAACAGGCTATTGCGATAGCCGAAAAATGGAAAGCAAGTAGCGCGACAGGCTTGGCTCCAACCAGCGGGCAAAACGGTACGATCACGTTCCTATACGGTGCTCAACAACCAAGTATTGTCTGCGCCGTTCTTCAAGTGTGTGACGTTTCGTTGCAGCCTGGCGAACAAGTAAACGGGATTAATTTAGGTGATACGGCAAGATGGACCATAGAACCAGCGATTGAGGGTAGCGGCCAAAGCGAAGTACAACATCTGATTATCAAGCCGCATGATGTGGGCTTGGAAACATCGCTATCGGTGACAACCAATCGTCGCGCCTATAACTTGCAGCTACGATCACACCGAACACAGTACATGCCAAAAGTGGCGTTTAGCTATCCGGAGGATGCGATGGCGAAATGGAATGCCATCGTCCATAAAGAACATAAAGAACGCCAAGAAAAGACCATTCCTCAAACCGGGGAGTATTTGGGCGATCTGCATTTCGATTATGAAATCGAACCTAATGGCCCAATTTCATGGACCCCGGTTCGCGTTTATCACGATAAGCAAAAAACCATCATTCAAATGCCGGAAACAATGGCACAAACCGAAGCGCCGACATTGCTGGTTGTGCGAAGGGAAGGGGGGATGTTTGAGGACGATGAAACCGTGATGGTGAATTATCGTGTACAGGGCGACCGTTACATTGTCGACACTGTATTCGATAGAGCAATCATGATTGCAGGTGTTGGCTCTAACCAAGACACCGTAACCATTCAACGGGTGAAATAACATGATCAGGATCTTAGCGTTCGTCATCAGTATTGCCGGACTGGTTGGATGCGCAACGGAACGATTCGGCAATTTCGAATCAAATGCGCCTTCTGGGCTTCATGAAGGCATTGCGGCAGATACCATTCATCATTTGGAAAAGATATATCCACCTGCTCAAACTCAATTCAATTTCGGCCAAAGCATTCCAAAATCAGATAGATTCGGAATGTTATTGGTGGATTCGCTGAGAGCAAAAGGCTATGCAGTGAAGGAGTATAGCCCGAAGCAAAGCGTTAGCGGCACGGGGTTGAGGCTTCAGTACGTCGTTGATAAGCCGTCTATCAATGTGACCGACTTGTACCGCATTAAGCTCAAGATTGACGACGTGACGTTTACTCATGCTTATGAGGCGAAGAACAACACCGCCTTATCAGCAGGCGCTTGGGCAAAAATGGAGTAAGGCAATGGAATCGACAGCAAATACCGTCAATGAAGAATACATGTCGCCTGAATTGTCACCGGATGAACCAGAAGCCAGTCACGGCGTTCGTCGGGTAAATAACTTACCCGTACTTATCCTGGGTGTAGCCATATCGATCTTCTTAATCATAATGGTTCTGGTGGCCGCTGACCGTGCAAACCAGCAAAACAAACCAGAAACGGCGGACCGGCAAAAAGCAGGAAACGCCAATATGCTCGCCAAAGAAATAGTGGGCAATAACCTGGGCGGTATTATTCCCCCCGAATCCAATCCGCAACCTGATCCGCAGCTAGAGCCCGCACCGCCAGTCAAAATAGTACGGGCCGATATGCCTCCAACGCCGCCATCCGCCGCACCCAATAGAGCGCGTACCCCGGAAGAGGATGCAGCCGCACGTATTGCCGCAATGAAGCGACAACAATTCGAAGATGCAATTAAAGCAAGAACGATGGTGACGGTTACAGCTCCGCGCAGCTCCGGTTCACCTCCTGGCGTAATTGCAGCATCACAAGTGCAAACAACCGGAAGAGATGGGGTACTTGCTAAGCTTGCCGCAGTCAGAGAACAGATGACAGATACCGACCCTATGACCGCATATAAGAAACGGCTCGCGGCATTGCAGGATTCGGGAATCGTGGGAGCAGACGGGGAAAATGAAACTGGCGGCAACGAAAGATCGCCGCAACTTGTTAGTTCCGAGACTCTGGGCGAAAAAAATAATATTAGCCAATTCGGCAAATCAGGATCAAGCGATAGATGGCGACTGGACTCACTACCGGAAGCGCCAAGAACGCCATTCGAACTTCGGGCCGGTTTCATTATTCCTGGGACGTTAATTTCTGGAATCAATTCCGAGTTACCTGGGCAGATCATGGCCCAAGTTTCACAGGACGTGTTTGATACGGCAACCGGAAAATATCTATTGGTTCCGCAAGGCTCCCGATTAGTTGGTGTTTATTCAAGTGAAGTGGAATATGGGCAATCTCGGGTTCTTGTTGCATGGCAACGTATCGTATTCCCCGATGGTAAGGCAATGGATATTGGCGCTATGCCGGGCGCAGATAGTGCCGGTTATGCGGGATTCACCGACCAAGTTAATCATCATTTTGTCCGGATATTTGGGTCTGCGTTGTTAATGTCCGCCATTACAGCAGGCATTACTTATAACCAGCAACAAAACCAACAAAACGGGGTTTATACAGCTCCGAACGCCAATAGTGCGATGAGTAATGCGCTGGGACAACAACTAGGTCGAGTCACCTCACAAATGATCGCGAAAAACATGAATATCGCGCCGACTTTGGAAATAAGACCTGGCTATAGATTCAATATTATCGTGACGAAAGACTTAACTCTAACCAAACCGTATCAAGCATTTGATTATTAAGGTTTACACCACAGGAGTCATTTATGAAAAACAATAGCATTTTAGCCGCTAAAAAAATATTGGTAGGGGTGTTGACCGCAACTGTCATGTTTAGTCCATCCATTTCAGTCGCGGGAGTTCCTGTAATCGACGGTACGAACTTGACACAAAACATTATGACCGCGGTCGAAGAAATCGCTCAGACAATAAAGCAGGTTCAAGAATATGGTACTCAATTGGAACAGTATTCAACGCAGATACAGCAATATGAAAATATGTTGCAAAACACAGCGTCGCCAGCGGTCAATATTTGGGATAGAGCGACCGCAACTATGGGACGGCTTCGTGGAACCATTGATACCGTCACCCGGTATAAAGACAGATTCGGTAACATTGATAACTATTTGGCAAAGTTTAAAGACATAAACACCTATCGGGGGTCGCGTTGTTTTAACGGCGACGCCTGCACGAATGCCGATTTAGCCGACTTACGCGACTCTGTACACCTTGGCTCGGAGGCGCAACAGTCAGCAAACAAGGCCGCAATAGAAGGCCTAGATAGCCAACAAACAGCACTAGAAGCGGATGCCGCAACTCTCGAAGATATTCAAGCAGCGGCACAAGGCGCCGATGGTCAAGTCAAGGCTATCGGATATACCAATCAAATTGCCAGCCAACAGGCCAATCAGCTTCTACAAATACGTGGATTGCTGATAGCGCAACAAAACGCCGAAATAACCCGCAATCAGGCCTTGGCCAATAAAGAAGCGCAACAACAAGCCGCATCCGACAAGGCCCACGAAGTGCCCTATGCATACCGGGATAATGATGGCTGGGCCATCAGGTAATTGCGCATGTCCATTAAATATACCTTGGTCGTTATTTTTATCGTGGCCGCTATTGCAACAACCGTCAGTAACTGGGATGAGTTGGTCAATCAAGGCGAAGACTCCTTGCCAGTGGCTGAGGATACCGAGACGGATGCAGATGCGGATGCGCTTATTGTTAATGAAATAAATTGTAGGCACGAAAACCTCATTCGCATCGCCAATGAAAAAAAGCGGAGACGACTAGCCTCCGCTTGCGCCCGCCGTGTGACTTTCGGTGCTGCGAACAATCGAAACTGGTCAATCAAATAGCGCGAGAAACGGCAAATGAATAGACAAATATTCTTGTTTTTAGCCTTCTTGATGCTCGCATCCACTGACGCCTTAGCGGCAATAGATGGGCCGAACATTATGGACGATGTTCAAGGTCGGTTTGCCGGTGCTGCGGCGGGGTGGGCCGCCGCCATTACTGCACGAGCGACCTGGCTATTCTGGGTATTGGCCTTAATTTCTATGGTATGGACGCATGGTTTTTTACTATTGAGAAAGGCAGATATTGGCGAGTTCTATGCCGAATTCCTCCGTTTCACTATTACCACAGGGTTTTTCTGGTGGCTTTTGAGTAACGGGCCTGCAATGGCAACCAGCATTTTTGCATCAATGCAAACGTTAGGGTCAAATGCGGCCGGATTGGGCGCGGTAACGCCGTCCGGCATTATCGATGCAGGATTCCAAGTATTTGGAAAAGCGATTACCGCTTCATCAATCTGGGAACCGGTAGAGGGCGCGGCGCTAATTATCATGGGCGCAGTCGTGCTAGTGATCATGGCCCTGATCGCCACTAATATGCTTGTGCTCTTTGTTAGTGGATGGATTCTTGCCTACGCAGGCGTTATATATCTTGGCTTCGGCGGTGGTCGATGGACCACGGACATGGCCATCGGCTTTTACAAAACGGTATTGAACGTCGCCATCCAATTGATGGCAATGATTCTGATTGTTGGAATTGGACAAGCCTTTATCAATGATTATGTGGCGGCAATGGAAGCCGATATGACCTACGCGGATATGGGTTCATTTCTCGTAGCAGCAGTGGTCTTGCTGCTATTGGTCAATAAAGTGCCCCCAATGCTTGGGCAAGTCGCATTCGGAGGGGGAACCGGCGCACTTGGTAATGGATTTGGAGCCGGCTCGGCAATGGCGGCTGCCGCAACTGCCGGGGCGGCTATTGGCGTTGCCGGTGGAGCGATTGCTGCCGGAGCAACAAATATTAGCGGTGGCATTCAAGCCATTATGGCGGCATCAAATAAAGCAGCGGAATTCGCCGGCAGTGGGGCGGACGGAGCTTCCAGAATGACAGCCGACTATCTTCAAAGCAGTCAGAGCACCGCTAACGGTGGTTCTACCTCAAACTCAACAACTCCACTTGGCGAAGCAATGGGGGGTAGTGGTTCGTCAAAGCAGGCAAATGATTCCAAATATGGACCATCAATGGTTAAAAATCTTGCAACCGGAATTGGAGAGGTTGCAAAGCAAAAAATTAAGGACAGAACCAACAATACGTTTGGCGGACAAGTCGCGGCTGCAATTAGCAACAGTGCTCAATCAACACCCACGTTTGGCGGCGATAGCCTATCGGGATCTGATGAAACAGTAGATCCGGATGAAGAGGTCGCGGCATTCACCAACAACGATAGCGGTAATGCACATTCAGCATAACAGGAGAGCAATTCATGAATGCTATAAAGCTTTGTATTGTTGCAATCAGCATACTCCCGATGCTAGTGCATGCTCAGCCTAACAATCAGAGTCCACAACAACAAGAGCGGATCGTATGCTCTATCACTGCTGCCGCGAAATACGATATACCTGCAAATATTGTGCTGGCAATCGCCGAGAAAGAAGGCGGAAAGCCTGGGCAATGGGTAAGGAATACCAACGGCACTCACGATGTGGGACCAATGCAATTCAACACCTCGTACCTAACCCAATTGGCGAAATATGGCATTACGCCAGAAGACGTAGCCCGCTCAGGTTGCTATCCCTACGATTTAGCCGCATGGCGACTGGCCGTTCATATCAAAGACGATAAGGGTGATTTATGGACAAAAGTCGCCAATTATCATTCAAGAACCCCTTATTACAACGGAGTGTACAAAGCCGATTTGATGGTAAGGGCCAACAAATGGGCCGATTGGCTGGATGCATTTTTAAAGGGCGGAATAGTAGAGGTTGTTCAGGTACAGAAAACAGACTCGACACCTGTTCAAGCACAACCCGAGCCCATAACGCCGGTATATAAAAAACCGATGCAAATACACGCCGCAAGCATGGCATATATCCCTCGCAAAATTATGGTTAGTTCTGACTAACAACCATATTTTAGCCGCTAAAAAAGAGGAAGCACGAAATGAACTATCCTCGTGTAGTTGTCGCAGATGGCACCATCGAAGCCATCAAGTGGTTTTCCCTGATCCTAATGGTGATCGATCACACCAACAAATATCTATATAAGGGAGCCATTCCTGTTTTATTCAACATAGGCCGTTTGGCAATGCCGCTATTTGTTTTGGTCCTTGCCTATAACCTTGCAAGGCCAATGGCCTTCGAACGTGGTGTGCATATCCGGATAATAAAGCGATTAGCTTTGTGTGGATCGCTGGCAACACCGGCCTTCCTTGCCCTCGGTGGATTACTTGCTGGGTGGTGGCCGTTAAATTTTATGTTTGCGTTGTTGGTTCTCACCCTCACCATTTATCTAATTGAGTATCAAACAATCACGGGCTACCTAGCTGCTGCGTTAGTGTTTGTGCTGGGCGGTTCAGTGGTCGAATATTGGTGGCCTGGACTTGTGCTGGGCTTATCGGCATGGTGGTACTGTAAAACACCAAGGCTTGCTCCAGTGATTATTGCAGTTATATCCATTCTTTCCTTACGCTTGATCAGTGGCAATTATTGGGCACTGGCCGTACTGCCAGTTGCATTGTTGGCATGCTTAGTGAGATTGCCAATCCCGCGCGTTCAATGGGCTTTCTATGCCTTTTACCCATTGCACCTAACCGTTCTGTGGATCATTTCCATGACAGACACCGCATTTACCAATCTATAAGGAAATATTTATGACCAAGAAACGACTAGCAATATTCGCATTACTTTCGACCTGCGCAAACGTTGGCAATTCACAAACATTCCACGTTGAACCGATTACAGCGAACGTAGTAGCTGAAGATGCTTACGGAACCCCGCAATCAAATACCGTAACAGTCTTATTCGACAATTGTAGTGTTATTTTCCGCCCGAACTTTAGCGACTCAACCATTCTTGACGGTGCCCAGAATGCCGCCTTGATAACGGTCCGAGGGAGAACCAGTACACCTATACCCAGCGTCAAAGATGAACAGCTTGCATTGTCAAGGGCGTTATCTGCCCGAAAATATCTGATAGAGCGCGGCGTGTCTCCTTTGAAAATTCACGTGAATTACGCTTCCGGATCTGATTTTATCGCAGACAATTCAACACCCAAGGGAAAGCGTCAAAACCAGAGGGTTGAAATTGAACTGGTGTACGTCACACCGACAAGCAGTTACTCGTCGGTCCCCCAATTGTAGGAAAGTAAAGTACCTACCCACAGTAACCTTGCCGGCATTTTTTGTGGTTTTATTTTATCGATCACGCATTTCACCTTAAATAAGCGATAATCGGCATTCTGTCCGTATGAACAATACGCCAGCAATGGTTTTTTTAAAGAAAGAGAATTTTATGGCAGCACTAGTAGAAGGCAAAGTAAAGTGGTTCAACGATGAAAAAGGCTTTGGTTTCATTGAGCAAGCCGGCGGCAAAGATGTCTTTGTCCACTTTAGTGTGATCCAAGGCAGCGGTCGGAAAAGCCTGATCGAAGGCCAGCGCGTGACCATGGAAGTGACCTCTGGGGCTAAGGGCCCACAAGCTGAAAACGTGACGCCTTTATAGTCGTCTCATCAGAGGTCTGCCAAGCGTGACCCCGATCCGGTCTAAACGCTTGTTTTGTAGGAAGGCAATCAAGAATCCTACCGGGTAATCAAGTCGCATACTGGCGAGGTAATACTGTTGCATGCCATCGCACCATCAACCCCAGTGGTGGATCGGGTCTGCAACGAAACCCCGCGTTCAGTAGGCAGCTTGATTTCCTAACTACCTATTTTTATTATAAAAACAGACGGTAAAAATCAACAATTTAACATAATCGATCTTATGCGAAGTCATAAACAATGTTAGTGCAATAGAGTCATGTCCTGTTTTAGCAAAGTTGAAATGTCCTATCCGGAGTCACTTAACAACGTGGGTTAATTTACCCGGGGGTCGGTAGCTAAACTCGCTCGTAAGGATAGACGTTTTTATAGTTCCTATTGAGATAGGAACCAACGGATGAAGCAGTTCTCAGATTTTCAAACTCGTATTCGGTTACGCCTTTATATACATATACTGAACCATCAAGGAACTGAACATATACCCCCTGATTCTCTGCATCGTAACCTACAGCTGATATGTTTGATGAGCTAACTGATTGCATTTCTGGCAATGACATAATTTCTCCTAATTGAATGTTTGGTTTCTCCAGTTACGGACACTAATTTTGTATTCTTCCTCGTTTGGTCGTGCGTTTGTCCAGAGTTTCGAGGCAATCGGATCAGAACTTTTTACCGCATTATCGGCCTGGAAGAATTTGATGCGTGAAGGAATGCGAACGGCCTCGCCACTAACAATGGCTTCACCAGTTCTCAAGCTTGATAATACATCTGCCATTTCTCGCAACTCGTCCTGCATTGCTGATGAAACATGCCCCTTATCACGTGTATTCGTCATTCTCAGAGCGATAATTGAGCCACATTGGCTTAAAACAGTTTCGTCTAACTCTGATGGTCGTTGTGTGACGAGCAGCATACCAACTCCATACTTTCTCCCCTCTTTTGCAATCACTTGAACAGTCCGTGAAGAGATGGAGTCCTCGCCAGACTTTAGGTAGGCATGAGCCTCATCCAAAACAACGAGCAACGGTTGCTTTTTCCCCCCGACGAGAGTGTTTTGTCCCCAATAAAGTGCGTCGTAGGTGATCTTTAAAATGCAGCCTGCAATTGTCTGCATAATATTTGATGGAATTGTAGATAAATCCAAAATTGAAATTGGAGTGCCGTGGCTGAACCAAGTTGAAAACAATTGTGGTAAGTCATTAGCAGTCATCCCGCTGATGTCTGGAGAATAGCCACTCGGCCTGAATAAAAAATTATAGCGTTGATCCAAAAGACGAGAACGCATGCCGTCTAGGAATCCAAGGATTCCTTTTGCTTTGGTGTTTAGAAATGGAGCACTACTTCCTAAACCGGCTGGTGGATACTGATTTGATCTCAGTGTCTCTGCGTCTCCTTGAACTATAAGTTCTTCTGGTGTTATTCGGTCAGCCTTAAGGGTTGTTCGTTCAAAATTATCCAATTCGAACCATAGTTGGTTAATAGAAAATGGAATTGGGCTATCCGCAGTAATTGCTTCTTCCCGCAAGTCGCCAATGGCCGTAGCCGAGACTCGCTTAAGCTCCAGAACTCTACTGCGAATATAATCTTCATTCTGATCGGAGAGTTTCCCCGGAAATATTGCCATTAGCTCCTTAAACGGAAGTGCCCAGAAAGGAACGCACAACTCCCCTTCACCGAGTTTGGCATTTGCCTCCACTCTAAAAACACGGCACTTTCCAGACAATGAGCTTGCATACTCACCATGGGGATCGATCATAAGAATTCTATTGCTCGGAAGCGGTTTTTCAGCAATTGCGTTAACGACAATGCTTACAGCGTTTGATTTGCCGCTACCTGTTGAGCCAATAATCGCACAGTGTCTGGATATGAGCTTGTCCATATCCAGTTGCGCGGAGAGACCTTCAGATGCACTTTGATTGCCAATAACAATCGACGACTGGGCATCGTATCCCCCATATACAATACGAAGGTCTTCATTTGTTACGAGGTGTACTTGGTCACCAGAAGTTGGTGATTGCAATACTCCTCTCTCAAAGGAAGCGCCAATCTGCTCACCGACTAGTATCATTCGTAACCAGCGATGTCCGTCAACGATTGATGGATTTTCTTTGTACGCGATTAGTAGAGGCTCTGGCATTGCCAGCATGCCAGCCTGTGTAATGAGGCCATACAGGTTAGCGTATCCGAGTGGGATTTTAAGGAATGAGCCTATTTGTCCAATTCTATAAACAGTGCCATCTACTATTGGCATGTTAGATGGATAGCTACTGGCCATTTTGATCGTCACTGTATTGCCACTGACGCTTTCAACTTCTCCAATATGTGTAGGGTTATGTTTCATACTGATTTCGCAGAATCACGAACGGTTTCAGTTGTCGATAATCCATAGAGGAATTCAGTTAGCTGGCAAAAATCTGGGAGAAGAAATCTACCGGCCCCCGTCCATTTTTCATTTCCTTTATGCTCGCCTGTTTCTTCGGATGGTATGGCTGCGTCTTCATCAAAGTATTGATCGATCCGAATTGATTCATCGGATTTCGGCTCACTTCTTAGTTGCCATTCACCGAACTTGCCACCGATCACTGCATGTCTTAACCCATAAACTGACATTTTTCCACCAGTGCCATGTGTAGCCATGGATCGGACTTTGTCGGTTACATTAGTAAGCCCAAAAACTGTCGTCTTATTGTCGATATCCTTATATTGGTCGTAATATAATGCAATAACGTGTGAGTTGGCTCCGCGTCGCAGTGAGGTCGCTATCCGTTCGTTAATATGGTTATCTCCAAAGGAATAACCGCAGGTAATAAGAACCGCATCATCCTGTTGTAGAAATGAACAAAGGCGATCAATGAGACCAACATAGGGTTGCTTTTTTGATGTGTTGTATTTTAGGTGAGACGGATAAATCAAAATTGATTCCGCAGCTGCTGAGTTATTTCGAATTACCGCTTTATCGCTATCGCGGTATGTCCACCCGAGAGAACCGTGCATTTTCCACAGCTTCACCAAATGCGGATATGCCTCGACATCTTCAACGGCCTCAGGGCAGAAGAACGGCTCATAACTTCCCGAAAATCCGTCAAAATAAGGGATTCCAGAACCTTCCAGAGCTATTTCAAAAAGATAGTCATAGTTAGTGGTAAAGATTTCTGCTGGGAAGCTCCTCCTTGCTTTTGAAATCCAATTTGAAAGTTTTGAATGTGCTAAATTGTTTCTATCCTCTGGCTTTAAAGTATTATGGATCGATACAAGATTTACTACATGACCTTTCACGCAAGTGGCGAGGTCTGTAAAACCTGAGGAATCGAGTCCATTTAGCATTCCGGATCCAATGACCGCTCTTTTAGCTTCAATGCTAGAAAGGAGCGATTCAATGTTGAAAAGCTCGTCGCCGATCTCTCCACGTATCTCCTTAACGGCGGCGGCAAATATTTCAGAACACTTTTCAACTTCAGAGACTATCTTAGTTGTCATGTCAGCGACGGCTGGCACGCGAGTTGACGGGATGCCAGTTGCAAAAGATGAACCCGCTCCGAAGAGAAAACCGATGCGTTTTTTGTCGGAAATTAATATTTGATGGATGCCGCGAATATATTCGCGTGGGTCGTGTGTGTGCAAATTCATAGTGTTTTTTCCGAACCAGTTAGTTGAAGTTTTGGGGCTCGCTCGATAACCCGCAGACGACAAGGGCTTGCGTCAATCATCCACTATATGCAAGATGCCAAAATAGCTTGATTAAACACATCCCCACTACTTTCCAGCAAGGTGAAGTTTTCTTTCGCTCGGGTGATGCCCGTGTAGATCAGTTCACGGGTGATAACAGGACTTCTGTTTTCAGGCAGTACCAAGGCAACGTGGCTAAACTCTGAGCCCTGGGATTTATGGACCGTGATGGCAAAAGCCGTTTCCACATCCGGCAGCCGCATCGGTGATATCCAGCGTATCTTTATATCGGCCAAGGGATCGTCGTTTGGAAATGCCACCCTCAGTTTTCCGTTGCTGTCTTTAAGCGCAATGCCGATATCGCCGTTCATCAGGCCCAAATTGTAATCATTCCGAGTCACCATGACGGGACGGCCTTCATACCAAAGGCTGGGTTTTTGTTGTAGAAACAACCAGTCTTCGATACGCTGATTGAGCTCTTCTATCCCCCAGACGCTACGGCGCAGAGCGCAGAGCACCTGGAAGGTATCAAAGGCTACCAGTACTTGTTTAGCCCAGTCATCGTATTGGGTGCTATCGGCTGGACGATTTTCCTCGATCACGGCCAGATAATAGCCATAGCCTTGACGATCATTGGGTTTGCCGTTGTCATTGACGCCGGCATTCAAGGTCACCAGCTTTTTTAACAAGCGGTTTGCCGCATCCGGATTAGGCTGTTCTCTCAGCTTTAAATACTCTGTACGCGGTTCAGGTATTAAATCCGCATAGGTGCTTAGATTATTCAAGACGGTTTGGGCTTGCTCGGCATTCCCTAGATTCACCGCTTTGGCCAGCTGGCCAATACCACTGAGTTCATTAAACCGGTGGCTATAACGAAGCATGATGGTTTGTTGGTTGATCGCCGAACCGGTAATGGCGGGCGCATCTAACAGCGCACCCGCATACTGGCTAATCCATGCCCGTGTTGATTCGTCGTAGGCACTGTTTTCGGCGCCAAAGCATAAATCCCCCATCACAGAACCGGCTTCGACAGATGCCAATTGATCCTTGTCGCCCAGCAATATTAATTGGGCGGCATCTGGCAGCGCCTCGAGCAACGAGGCCATCATTTCCAGATCTATCATCGAGCCCTCATCGACAACCACTATATCCGCGACGATGGGATTATCTCGATGATGAATAAATTGCCGAGAGTCGTGCCGGCTTCCCAATAAGCGATGCAAAGTGCTGGCTTTCTTGGGGATGGCTTGTTTGATGTCCTCACTGACGTTCAGATGATCGAGCGCCTTGCCAATGGATTCACTGACCCTAGCGGCCGCTTTGCCGGTGGGTGCGGCCAATAAAATATTCAGCTTTTTCGTGTGGTTTGATTCGTATTGCGTCAGGTTAATCAATAGTGCTAAGAGCTTCGTCAAAGTCGTGGTTTTACCGGTACCCGGTCCACCGGTAATGATGGTAAACCGCGAACGCAAAGCCAACACACAGGCGATTTTTTGCCAATCTGGGATCTTTGAGTTTTCAGCTGTTTCAGGGATAGCAGGAAACAAGGCTGTTAATTGATCGAGCAACGCTACGGGCAAATGCTCTCGGATTGGCAACAAGCGTTGTTGAATACTCGTATTCAGGGTTTGCTGATAGTGCCAGTAACGTCGTAAATATAAACGCCCCCCTTCCAAAACCAAAGGTGTGCTGCCCTGCCCCAACGCAACCAGCTTCGATTGTTTCAGCGCCGATAGCCAATGTTCCAAATTAAATGCTTGCAGCGCCGATAACTCGCGGTTTGCAAATTCATGCTCGACTATCCAGGCATCATCGGTCGGAATGGCCAGCGTCAAGCCAGGCTGTTGACAGAGTTTTTCCAAATCCAGATACACTTCGCCGCGATCCAACTGGTGACTGACCAGGGCTCCGGCCCACAGGACGGCATCGCTCGCCTCCTGATCCTGATCGAGCAGAAATCGGACGAAAGCTCTGTTCAAGTGGCTTAACCAACCCCGCACTATCCATTGATCCATGTTTTCAAGTACGGATAATCCCTGCGTCATAGTGTGTCTCCATTCAGCGTCGATGCCGAAAAAAGTTTATCCAGGTCTTCGATGAGTTCACGCGGCGGTTTAGTAAACAGCCTGCCACCGCTTGGGCTTTCCGATCCACGCAGAAACAAGTAAAGCCCGCCGCCAATATGTGTTTCGTAATCGTACTGCGTACCCAGCCGAACCTTCAGCAAACGGTGCAACGCCAGTAAATAGAGTGAATATTGCAAATCGTAGCGTTTTGACAGCATCGCCTTTTCTAGCGCCGCCGGCGTATAACTCGCATCATCATTGCCCAGGCTATTAAATTTGTAATCAACCACGTAATATTGCTGGTTATATACAAACACCAGATCCATAAAGCCTTTTAATAAGCCGTTGACATATCTCGGCAGCAAACTTGGCCGAGGTTGTCCAGCAAACGTATGTCGGGTCACCAGCTGGTCTAAGACTTGAACATCCACGGAGTCTGCACCCAGCAAAAACTCCATTTCAGCTTGATAGGCGTCGGCACCGAGTTGGGCCAAACTTAGATTTTCACCTTCCAACAAGGGCATACTTAACCAGACCGACAACGCCGAGGCAATAATGTCCTGTTTGTGGGTCCATTCACTGGCGGTAAAGCCCTTTTGGATTAACTGTAGACCGAGCGCCGAATTGGCCTGCACGGCCGAAAAGCCTAGCTGTGCGCATTGCTCCAGCAGGTCATGAATTAATACCCCAGGCCCTGAGCCCCTGGCTAAACCATGGATGCCGGTCAGTGTTTTTAGCGTCGGCGATACATTTAGGTCTGCTTCATCGTTTTGCTTATCGTCCCGAGCGGTTTCCAGTTCTTGCGGCAGATGCGGCTGCTCCTCGCTAATCAATTGGGTCTCTTCAATTTGCAAGGCGCTATAGCTTGCCACCCACCAATTATTCGTAATTCTAGCGGCGGCGACACGCGTGGGCTCCAACTGTTCGGTTTGTTGCGGGGCGAGGTAAGGCTCATCGTTGATGGCGGGTAGTCCGGTCAACGTGATGGACTCGCAATCGCCTTTCAGTTGCGTCAGTTGAGGACTCAGCTCGCCGGCGGGCTGCCCGGCTTGCCAGTTCAACAGAGAACCCATGGCGGATTTTTCCAGCTGGCATTCTTTGGTATTACCGAATTTAACCGGCGCAATCCCTAACCAGCAAGCATAACGCGCTCGGGTCATGGCGACATACAGTAGCCGCAAATCTTCCTGCAGGCGTTCTTCATCGCTTAACGCTCTGATGTCATCCGTCTTCGTCAAATCAATGTTGAGGATTTGATGTTCATCGTGGTAGCGGTAGTGGGTATTGAAACGGCTGCTGATCTCTCTAAAGCTACAAATAAAAGGCAGAAAAACCAAGGGATACTCAAGTCCCTTGGATTTATGGATGGTAATGATTTTGATCAGATTGGCATCGCTTTCCAGCCGGATAATGCCCTCGTCTCCGGATTGACTGCTCTCGGCTTCGATGGCCTCCGCCAGATAGCGGATTAAAGCCTGCTCGCCTTCGAGCTGACCACTGGCTTGCTGCAGCAGCTCTGCCAGATGCAATAGATTGGTGATACAGCGTTCGCCCTCACTTTCCGCGGTGAGTCGCGCATGCAAGCCATAATCGCTCATCAGTTGCCGTAAGGTCGGTAAAATGCCATCCTGCTGCCAGCGTGCCTGATAGCCCAAGAAACGTTCTAGTTGCTGTTCCCAGCCGGGTTCATCCAAAGCCAGTTGATGCAGTGTTTGGTAAGGCCAGCCAAAGGTGGCGGTACTTAACGCGGTGCGCACCTTGCGTTCATTACGCGGTTCGGCGAGCGCTTTCAGCCACAGCAAGAGGTCTGTAGCCTCACGGCTGGCAAAGATCGAGTCGCGCTCGGACAGATAGACGCTACGCAATTGGCGTCTGGCCAGTGCGTTTCGCATCACTTTGGCTTCGGCGCCGCTTCTGACTAAAATCGCAATATCCGAGGGCTGTAAGGACTTTAACTTTTTTAACGATTTAAAACCGGTACGGCCTTGCGTCGCCAAATTCAGCAAGCCCACAATCTCGCTGGCCGTCACTTCGGCCATGGTTTGCCGATATTCCGGCAGTCCCACGGGCTTTAGCTGGCCATCGGCATCGGTGATATCCCAATGCCAGAGCGTTAAGGCCGGCGCCGCCAGATCGTTGATGACCCATTCATCCTCACGGCCTTTGGCGGCCACCGGAATGAAAGGTAAGGGGTTGTCGTCCTCACGCTTGAAACGAAAAGCCCCATTGGGTTGCTGATCGGCTTGCAGAAAGACCTGATTCACCGCGTCCACCAAGTTCTGGGTAGAACGGTAGTTGGTGCCTAGCGTGTAATGCTTCCCCGCCGTATCCTGATGAGCCCTGAGATAGGTATAAATATCGGCGCCCCGGAACGAGTAGATCGCTTGTTTGGGATCGCCAATCATCAAGCAGCCCACTTCAGCATCACCCTCTGCCGGGTACAGGGTGGAAAAAATACGGTATTGAACCGGGTCGGTATCCTGAAACTCATCGATTAACGCGATGGGGTATTGCTGGCGAATCACGCTTGCCAAACGCTGACCGTTGTTGCCTTGCAGGGCTTGATCAAGACGGGTCAGCATGTCATCGAACGTCATCCGCGCCACACGTTGCTTTTCACTGTCGTAACGGTTGCGAATCCAGTGGATGGCGTGTTTGATCAGTTCGATTTTTAAATTCGGTAGTGCAGCCAGCTGTCCCGGCAATTGGCTAATCGCCTCAAAGCCGGGATGCACGGGTGGCGTTTGGCCCGATTTGGCGAGGTTTGCCATACCGGCCGGGGATAGGCTTTTAAAACCCGTTAAAAGATCAAGCGATTCCTGATTCGGATCAGAACTCCAGGTGATTATTTTATCGATCCAGCTCTTAATGGAATTAGACTTATAGTTTGTGCCGGGCAGCACTTTGTTTTTAACCGCTGTTTCCACTAACTCTTTAATTTCACCTGCCCATTGTCCCCAAGGTTGCTTGAGTAATTGCAAAACCTCTTGTTTGGCGGTATTGACTGTTGTCATCAAGGTTTTGATGTCTTGATCGGGAGTCAGGCAGTTCGCAATCGGATCGGCGTTATTTAACAGCGTGCGAATTTCCTTCAGCAAGTTATCCGGTTGCTGAAAAAGGCTATAGAGCGACTGAAAATCCGGGTCGTCATACACCATGTCGTAATAGAAAGTGCGCCAATAATCCCTGACGACTTCATTTAACAGCTCGGTATCATCGGTATTAACCTCTTGATGAAACAGGCTGCCACTATCGAACGCATGTTGTTGCAACATGCGATTACACCAGCTGTGGATGGTGTAGACGGCCGCTTCATCCATCCAGTTGGCGGCCAGTTCCAGACGCCGGGCACACGCTGACCAGAGAGCGGGATCATAATCCGCGCGGATGGCTTCCAGAAAGGCATCGTTTTTCACCGGTTGCTCACGGAAAAAACGCGCTACCTGGCTAAGGCGTTCTCGAATCCGTTCGCGCAATTCTTTAGTCGAAGCTTCGGTAAAGGTAACGACCAGAATTTCCGGTGGCAATAACTCGCGTCTTGGGACAGACTCGTCGAGCTGATGTCCCAGTATCAAGCGCACATAGAGTGCCGCAATGGTATAGGTCTTACCCGTCCCGGCGCTGGCTTCAATCAAACGGGTACCGGACAAGGGAAAAGTCACCGGATTTAACGCAATCGCCGTGGTCATTCTGACGCTCCCTGTGCCGTTTCGTATTGCTGGATTTGATTAAAAGCCGGCTGATACAACGTTTCAGCCCAATACTGAAAAGCCTTGTCCTGATCGGAGTTTAGATCCGACTTTTGAGCGGTTTCCAGATGGCTTTGATTTAAACTGGCAAAATTCGGAAAGAATCGTGTCAGATAAGCATCATATTTTACCTCCCCTGACGTCCAATCGTCCCCTTGGTATCGGCTAAGGGCTTTTTCCAGGGCTTTGTCCTGATCACTGCCGGCAGAGGCGGCCAACCAGGCAAAAGCCGTTTTGCAGGCTACCGGCAACGGAGCTTGCATCCCTTGGTGATAGGCTTCGACCAGTGATTTTAGCGTGGCATAAGCCTCGGCTTGATCAATGGTGGGGATTTCTATCACCACATCTGCAGCAATCACCAGCGTTTGTACCGGTAAATGATCCGCACACGCGGCTAAGTGCTGCACCCAATGCAACAACAAATTGGGGTATTTGAGGGTTTTGTCTTTATCTTTATTGATTAAGCGCTGGGCGGTTAAATAAATCAAACCATCCCCCTGCTGATCACTACTGCGCCGTAATTGACTCAGGTCACCTGTCAATTGCACAGTCACCCCATCGGCCAGGGTAAAGGGCGGCAAATGGGTGGCATGAGCATCAAGTTCGGTGGACCAGACCGGCAGCACTGATTGATACTGCTGCCACGCCAATTTGACCGGTTCGCTAATGGCGTCATACGTTGCCTGAGCAAACCCACCTAGAGGCAGCAGGCCCTGCTGTGCCATGGCGGATTGTTGCTGAGCAAAAAACGCATCGGTGTTTTTGAGATCGGCGCCGTTAGCCAGTTCACTGTTTAAGCTTTGCAGCAAGGCTTCACTTAATACAAACGATTGCAGAGTGTTAAAGCCAAACGGTTCATGATCTTCGCTGGTGACCGTTTCCTCGTCGAAACCAAACTTGAGCGTATGATTACAGAAAGCTTTGACTGGGGCTTTCAAAAAACGGGCCAGCGACTCCAGGGAAAGAGTGAACCCTTTTTCTTCCGGCTTGGGTGCGGATAGCTCAGACAAGGGGCTATCCGTTGCCGGCTCATACCATTCCCGCGCATAAGTAAACAAGCGTGGATCGCGATTTTGCAGCACATAGGCCAGACTAAACGGTTGCAGGGGATGTTCAACCGTCAATGACGCCAGTAAGGAGACTTCATCCGCAAGCCTCCACCCCTGAGCCAACACCTCGCGTAATTGACTGATCAACACCGAAGGCGGCCGCTCACTGTTATCGCGGATGCTGCGCCCTACCCAGCTGATATACAGTTGCTGTCTTGCCGATAATAAGGCTTCCAGAAACAGGTATTGATCGTCCTGCCGGCGCGAACGGTCGCCGGGACGATACTGACCACGGTGGCTCATCAAATCAAAGCTGGGCGCTTGTTGATTGCGCGGATAATCGCCGTCGTTCATGCCCAATAGGCAAATCAACCGGAACGGAATGGCACGCATCGGCATCAAGGTACAGAAATTAACGCGGCCACTGAGAAATCTTTGATGCAAGGAAGGTTCATCCACGCTGGTAAGCCAGGCCTCTCGCACGACATTGATCGGCATCACATCCGTTTTCGTTAAGCCCGCTTGTTCACAGGACTGGCCCCACTTGGCTAAGGAACTGGTCAGCGTTTCCAGGGTTTTTCGTTCCTGGTCGTTGCTGATGCTAAAAAAATCCTCCAGTAGTGCTAAGAGGGTCAATTGCCAATCCTTCGTATTTTGTTCACGTCTGAGCAAACTGGCGTATTTCTCAAGGGACTCCAACAGAAAGGACAGATCTCCGACCCATTGTGCCTCCAGCCCGCCGATTTCCGCATATGGCTCAATCTGTGCAAAAGCTTCGCCGGCGCCCACCGCATAACCCAATAACATTCGGCGTAAACCAAACTGCCAGGTATTCGCCTCCAGATTGGACGGCATACTCACCGATTGAGTCCGTTGTTCGGCATTTAAGCCCCAACGGATGCCTGCTTCTTCAATCCATTGATGTAATTTTGGAATAGCCGATTCATCGATATCAAAACGCGCCCGCAGTGCCGGCACTTCCAGTAAGCCCAGAAACTCACTGACGGTAAAACGCGATTCCGGTAAGTTCAGTAAAGCCTCGACGGCCACCAGCATGGGGTTTTGACCGCGTTGTTGCTGGTCGGCCAAGCTGTAGGGAATATAGCGCGGATCATCCGCTTGAATCTGCCCGAACACCGCGCGGATATGCGGCGCATATTGATTGATGTCCGGCACCATCACAATCACATCGCGCGGGTAAAGCGGTTCCCGGTTTTGTTTTGCCGCAGCAAAACGGGCGAGCAATTGATCATGCAGAATTTCGACTTCACGCTGCGGACTGTGGGCAATATGAAAGGCGATGGAATCATCCGCTGCGAGTAAGAGTATGGGCTCTTCAGGCAAAGGCTCCAGATCGAGAATGGACTGCTGGAGATTTTGCAATAAACTGCGTTGACTGGGCTCCCCATAGTCTTTGAATAGATCGATTTTGTTCTGTGGCCAATGCCAGTGCTCATAGTGCTGGGTTTCATCAAAATGGTCCAGCAATCGAATGTAATCACGGCCCTGTTTACCCCAGGCAGCCAGTAAAGGTGGCGCATGCAGATGCAGTTCTTCGGCGGTCAATGAAGAGGTCATCCCCGCTTTATAGGACTGACGCCGGCGCTCGGCTTTGAGGAGCTCTTTGTCTTCGATGATGTCAGCCCAGTAATGCTGGCAAGGGTTATGGACAAACAACACAATCTGACAAAACTTGCCAAGCTTGGCCAACACTTCAAGCGATTGTTGCGGCAGGGACGATAGCCCAAACAGAATAATCCGCCGTGGAATCCCCGCAGGACGCTGTTCCAGCGTATCGATATGCGTCATAAACTGCGCATGTACTGATGCTCGACTGGCGAACTGCATGGACGCCTCGCCCAAATCCTCAAGCACCGCCCGCCATAAAAGGGCTTGCCAGTGCTGTTGTTCGGGCAGAGGCTTGATCTCACCGTGGGCGTTGCGCAACACATCATTCCCTTCGGCCCAATCCGAAATCCAGTCCGAACGGTACACCTGATATTGGTCGAACAAATCCGCGAGTTGTTCGGCCAGTTGGTAACGTTTACGGCTGTTGCTGTCATCAGCCAAAAAGCTGGCCAGGGTTTCAAAACCGGATTGCGTAACCAGAATTGGCAACAAACGATACAAGCGCCAAATCAGCGGGGCTTTTGCCAGAAGTTGCTCTTTAGGAATTTGCTCGCCCAATACCGCACGATAGGCACCCCAGATGAACAACGAGGGCAATTGCATTTTAGTAGCGGCGGCAATGCCTAATAAGGCATTTTGGGCCAAATTTTGTTTTAACCACTGCCCCATGCCATTGCTCTGCACCAGGAAAATCTCATTCTCCAAGGGGGCTAGCGGGTGTTGGCGTAGCCAATATTCCACGACATCACGGAGTTCTTCCAATTGATTCGAATGAATCACGGCAATACCGCTATCCAGTGGGCTGATGTGATTTGATTCGGTCATGTCAGTTGTTCTATGGTTTTAGTGGTCGACTCAGTGCATCTCGCCAATGATCAACTTGGCTACTGTCATCCCTTGTATGTTATGTGAGAACGATCCATAAAGATTTTGAAGAAAGATAGACGTTATCCCACGAAGCCGAAACATCGTGCTTGTAGAAAGCCTGGGGCGTCTTTCTTCATTTGTTGTCAGAGCCCGAACAGTTGCAGGGGCATCAATCCGAATTTTTACAAGTTGGGACGTGTACAACGTGAATAAAGAAGAATTTTTTGCTGGAATCGACATATCCAAGAGCCATTTTGATTTAGGTTTTAACCCGTCAGGACAATTCCGGGTACAGCCGACATATGTGTAAAAATGGGACTTAGCGACTAAGAGCTAAAATTTCAATGAGCGCAAAACTAAGACAGCTTGAAGAACCCTTGCAGCTTATCTCTTCCCTCAACTAAGGCGTTAACTCTTCGCGCCAGTTGAGAGCATGCCCAGTTCACATCCCACGGCACTTCATCCAGTTTTTCTGCTATCTCGGTATAGTGTTGCCACTCTTTTGTACAAACTGACAACACTTTTTTGCGTAATTCGATATCGTCTTCCACAACGACCCCACTATCATCCCAATACTTGTCACACCAGACAATAACATGGTTCCAAATAACGAAATGGCTACAGCAGCCATTATCGCGCCATACTGAGGGAAATACGGAAATCTGGTTGCGTTTTCGATAAAATCGCCAAGCTTTGTCTGTTCGAGGGTCAAGGTTGATCGTGAGAGTTTCACCGCAGCCATCTGGACAACGAATGACAAATGATCTGTGTACTCCCCGAGTTACAAGAACGAAATCGCCAGGCTGTTCCATCAAGGTATCGGCATCTCGACGGTGAGATACTGTTCCTCTGTCGCGAATCCTCTTGACTCTGTTTTTCATGTCGATTTTCTTCTTTCGGCTTCAATTTGGCTGATTAACTTAGCTCCAATATCCAGAGCAATAACGCGGCGCCCTCTATCGGTTTTGGATAGCGATGGAAACTTGCACAAACGCCACATAGCGATTACTAAGGCAATCGCATATTCATGTTTATCGCTCTGCTCATAAATACCGAAGGCTCGCACGCGTCTCAGGCAACCAAAAAGCCAAAAGTAATCGTCCTGTTTAGGTTTTGGATTCGGCTTAGGAGGGTTCAAAATAGCATTAAGGTCATAGAATCGTCGAATAGCATTTTCCCATTCTGGTTGATTGAATTGATCTTTCCTATTTTCATCATCTGTACAGGTAAAAACCAATGCCACCTCAAGCATCGCTACGTCGAAACAAATAGGTGCCCCCTTTCCATATTCATCTGTACCCTTTACCGCGCCAAGATCAATCAGAATTGCATCGTCTCCGCGCACACGGATATTGTCACCATGCAGATCACCGTGAATAGTGGCTGCGCGATGTTCAAATGAAATGTCTACTAAAGTCGCCCATAACGTATTGACATCAATTGCGGCATCTTCAATTAGTACTGATTCCAAATATTCATTTTCAATTATATCGGGATAAATGATTTCGAGGCGCTTGGCCGCCAATGCGAGTGATTCTATAGATGGTGGAGTACACTGCCAAGCGCGATCACGCCAGAGTTGAAGTGTGCGGTTGAATAAATTTGAAATCGCCGCTTCTGCACGACCAGCTCTTGCGGCTTCAAGCATAGATTCTGATTTTTCTACGAAATCGGCTACGTAAACAGATTTTGAAAATCCTTCAATATACACCTCCAAATTTGGCCGCAACTCAAAAGGCACAAAAGGAGATACTTCTTTCATGGCCTTGATCTCATTGGCAAGATTATTGCTTTCACCAATTTTTACCAATCGAGGCTGTGTCCAATGAGCTATAGAGCTCACTCTCATTTTTTCATATGCCAAAAATACGCGAGAAGGAGTGAAACCCGATTTCAGTTCACGAATATGTAATTCTTCGGCTTTCTGAAATGCGCGACAAACTAATAATTTTTCATCCTGTTTTAATTCTTCAGAAAGGTCGAGTTTCTCAATTTTTATATTTTTCCACGGTTGGACGCGTTGATACGAAACAATGTTGTCGAAATTTATCCCTTTCAGATCGGTTAAGAATCTTATTTCTTCATCCCAGGTAAAATTCGGATGAAGTCGTTTTAAATCCTCTTTGAGGGTAGACCATCTCCCGCGATCAGATAAAATAAGAATAAGAAGTCCATGATTTATGAACAACGGTAGCTGTTTATAAGTATCGTAATGTATGTTGCTATCATCCACCTCCCCACTGTGGTTGAAGACCACAATTGACGCTGAGCTAAGTAATGGATTAAGTAGTTGAATATTGATATTAGCTACGTCGGGATTTTCTGATAACTCAAATCCACGCATATCCAATTTATAAATGGTGCCAGGTAAGGGGGGGTCGCCATACCACAGAATTATTCCAGGCATTTTCATACTCTCCTTATTGCAAAAAGCTCAAAGGCCGTGAGTCCCCAGAGCCTATTACACCCAATGATCCACAGATAGGGCAGTCTGGATTAGTTTCGGTACGGAGTACGCGCACATTCCCCGTCAACGCATCATAGGACTGCCATCTGGCGTGAGCAGGGATGCCTGTGAAAGCGGCTAGGAACATTGATACAGCCAAAGAAACCATCGTACTATTGATTGAAATTACGGCAGGTTGGTTAACGCCAACTCCATTGTTAAAGTAGGGATCAGATGCACGTTGTTCGGGGGTCATCAATTCTTCACGGATGACCTGGGCATTGAGTGCATTACTGCATAGGAGGCATGGTAGGCCTGGAGCTAACATCTGGGTGCGCCCCGTAACCGCGTGAACGTGACTATCCTTTATTGTGATTGATACGCCGACATCGAACGCGGGAATAAGATACTGAAATGCAAATTCGGATAAAAATGCTCTACTGACATGAGAATCAGTACACATAAAAATGCAGTCAGCCATACACATCAACTGCCTTGCGCTTTCTGTAAGGACAGATTCGGCGTGAATATGAACGCTAGCCAATGGGTTAACTCGACGAATAAGGTCTGCCGCCACATCAACCTTCAATTTTCCAATGGACTCAAACTGCGTACCAACCACACGATTCAAATTGGTTTCCTCTACAGTATCGGGATCAATAAGAATAAAATTTCCAACGCCAAGGTGCACTAATTGTTGTATGGCAATCGACCCCGTTCCGCCGAGACCAACGATTACAACTGACAAGTCTCGTAAAATACTTTGACCGTGTTTACCGAAGGCCTGAATTTGTCGGTCATAGCGCTCGTCATTTTTGCTTTCTGAATTCTTCCCTTCTGGAAAAGTAATTACCGAGCCAATTTGCCGTATAGAAATGTATTCATTAGTTCCAAACCATCTTGCCTTCAATTTTCCTTCGCAAAGTATCATTGAGAACACCTTCCCTTCGGAGATGCGTCTTTGCATGAATCCGGCAAGCCCTTGTTCGGTAATGTTATCTACCGATGAAAATTCTGAAGCTCCCTTGGGGTGAGTATGCAGCAGCGCTAGGTGTTGCTTACGTTCTCTAGCGCGCCTTGTTACACGGGTTAGGAACTGCGGCGCAAACGTGATTTCGATTTCGGTAGCAGAAAGTACGTCTGCTTCATTCGCTATTTCTATCTCTTGTACCAGATAGCGATTACTTACGGCGTCATAACGCAAATATAACGCTGCTCCTCGCTCTGTATCAGCTTGAAGCGAGGTTAGTATGGCGTTAATTGTTGGTGCACCGATAGCAATCTCAGTCATTTCAACTCCTCAAATCTGCTTCTGATAATCTTCACGTAGGTTAATAGATCGCAGGTCGCAGCATTCCAAGCTCCATTAGCGATGTGCCAAGAAAACCAAAGTGTTTGCGCATTCGGTTGACTTGGTACAACTTGACCGATTTGCGTATTTTGGGGCATTTGTCCCTGTTCTAACCTTAAAGAATAATCAGCCCAAAAACAGTCGGGAGCTGCATATGGGTATCCATTAGGAATGACAAAACGAATATGAGTTTCGTTGGCTGACCAGCCTTTTGGCAGTGTTATTCGTGGAATAATTACAAGATAACACCCATTCTCATAAGTCATTGTTGAGCCAGGAAAAGCCGTGACGATGGCTGTAAACTGCTCCTGAACAGACTTCATAACATTCCAAAAGTCGCAGGTGGAACGATAGCGAAATGCGCAGGAGTCTCGCGCCCTTTAAATACCACCACTGTCGTCGGGTGAATCACCTCGTCTGGTTCGGCTTCATCCCCTTCCAATACTAGAGAGTTGGCGGGGTCCCAGTCTGGAATTTTCGCCATAATCTGAGCACCAGTGAGCTCTGGTTGGTCGGTGCAGTATTCGACAGCATCTACGAAATAGTGATATTCGACTTCTGCTTTAGTACGAGTTTTTAGGTGTTCGATACCTTTATCGTGTAGATTAAAGTGACCATGTAGGCCAAGTACTTCGTTCTCCTCGTCAATGCGCACCCATATGAGATCGTCATTGTCCGATACATTTCCAAGGTGGCGTATCTCTTTAATATCAATTTTTGGGCTTCCCCACCAAATTGAATGTCCATTGACCGTTAACTCAAAAATAGTGCCAGTCGCGAAGGCAAAAAATTCTTCGGATAAAGTCAGATCAAGAACGTCATCCGACGAAACTACGCTAGTTCCATGCTCAGTGCGTTTGATCAATACAAAATCTTCCGCTGGTTCGAAACCAGCATCGGCTAATACCTGAGCCGATGTGGGAGTCTTATCATCGGTGCTAGCAGTTTTGCCGTTAATTTGGTAGGGATAGCCCTGTTCAGTTGTCATTTGCGTCTCCTCTTGTGAGAAATTTAGCGTTAATGAGCATTCTTACATCATAGGGTGAAGCAGTTTGACCCATTGATGCGGGTGCTTAATTTACTGTGGAGTGAAAGCTATTAATTTTTTATTCGCCACATTAGTACAATTTCATTATACAATAAAGAAAGTTAATGCGTATAGTTTTTTTACTGACAAGGGGTGAAAATGGAGCAATCAATACAAAAAAAGCGCTGGGGAGTGGAGCGACGCCTTGAATTTATTGAGTTTGTTTCTTATTGGGAAGGCACAATCAATCGATCTCATATAATGGAGCGCTTCGGCGTATCTGCGCCACAGGCATCTAGTGACTTAACGGCTTATCAACAACTTGCCCCAAAAAATCTGCGGTATGACCTAAGCTCCAAGCGATACATTTCGACAGATGAGTTCGAATGTAAGCTTATCAAGCCAGATGCTGATCGTTATCTTAAACAACTGACTGCGCTATCCACTGAATCGGTTGAACCAGAAGATACTTGGTTAAATAGCACTCCGGCAGCTGAAGTTATTCCGATTCCGACGCGTAAAGTCGAACCAATTATCCTGTTCGGAATTCTTAAAGCTATTAGATTGAGAAGATCCATTGAGATTGAATATCAGTCGTTAAACCCAACTACGTCTGATATTCTATGGCGTCGCGTCACTCCACATGCTTTTGCTTCTGATGGATTTCGTTGGCATATGAGGGCATATTGTCATAGAGACAATAGATTCAAGGACTTTCTCCTTTCCCGATGCAGCGGCACGAGAGGAGAGGCAGAGCCAGGACTAGGTGTGGAAGCTGATGAGAAATGGCGTACCTATTTCGAGGTTAAGCTTGCACCTAATCCGCGACTCTCTACTTCTCAAAAAAAGGCAATTGAGCATGACTATGCAATGCAAAACGGCCAAGCTGTACTACCTGTTCGTTATGCACTACTGTACTATTTCGATAAACGCCTAAGATATGACTTATTGCCTCAACATTCAACGAATTCTCAGGGTGACCCAAGGGAGATACCTATCGTTATAGCAAATCAAGCTGAATACGCAGCGGCGTTGGCGACTGTAGGCGTTCAATTTCGCACTAACCCTGACAAAACAGCCTAAACTACTTTTATGAGGGCTTTACACCGGAACTTGATATAAGTTCGGCAATGTTGGGTCTATATAGGGATGGCTATTATCTGGCACCCAGCCAATCAAATAATTATTGTAGTGGGGTTCGGGCTTAGAACCCCAATTAGCCCTACATCCATGCTTCACCTAACGCCTGAGCCTGCAGTAAGACCAGCTCAATCGCAGCCTCCTGTTGGTCTGGCGGATATTTGTACTTACGAAGGATACGTTTCACCATCAAGCGTAGCTTGGCCCTAACGCTTTCCCGTTGCGACCAATCCACCGTAATGTTCTGGCGAAGATTCTCTGTAAGCTCATGGGCGATAAGCTTCAGGGTTTCATCGGTCAGTTCGCGGACAGCCGATTCATTGTCGGCCAGGGCATCGTAAAAGCGGATTTCATCTTCACTCAACCCCAGAGACTCCCCTCGTCCGGCGGCTTCCCTAAACTTCTTAGCCATCTGAATCAGCTCTTCAATGACCTGTGCGGTTTCAATGGCTCGGTTTTGATAACGCTTGATCACGTTGACCAACAGCTCGGAGAACTTTTTCTCCTGTACCACGTTGCCGGCAAAGCGGGATTTGATTTCGCCTTCCAACAGCCGTTCCAGCAACTCCACAGCCAGATTGCGTTCCGGCAAATTACGCACATCAGCTAGGAAGTCGTCATCCAGAATACCAATGTTGGGCTTGTCCAGGCCAACGGCTTCGAAGATGTCCACCACATCTTCCGAGACCACGGCGGAATTGATGATTTGCCGGATCGCCAGATCACGTTCCTCGTCGCTGCGTTTTTTCCGGCTGATGTCGGGCTTGGTCAGAATGACTTTCACCGCCTGAAAAAACGCCACTTCCTCCCGTACCGCCTTGGCTTCATCCAGCGTACAGCACAAGGTAAAGGCCTTGCTCATAGCTAGCGCGGTATCGGCAAACCGCTTCTTGCCGTCTTTCTGGCCCAAAACATGGTTGGCTGCTCCGGCCAGTCGCTTGTGACCGGTGCTTAAAAAGTCGCTGTAGTCATAGCCGTGCAGCATGCCCCGCAGAATATCGAGCTTTTCCTCCAGCACGGCATAGGCTTCGGCGGCATCGACGGTGGGGCGACCACGGCCTTGGCTGGCGGTGTAGTCCTTCAACGCCGACTTCAATTCGTTGGCGATGCCGATGTAATCCACCACCAGCCCGCCTTGCTTGTCCTTGAAAACCCGATTGACGCGGGCGATGGCTTGCATCAGGTTGTGGCCCTTCATCGGTTTATCGACATACAGCGTATGCACACACGGCGCATCAAACCCAGTCAGCCACATATCCCGCACGATCACCAAACGCAACGGATCTGCTGGGTCTTTAAAGCGCTTTTCAAGGCGCTTTTTCTGCTGTTTGCTGTAGATATGCGGACGCAGCAAAGCCTTGTCACTGGCGGAGCCGGTCATCACGATCTTGATGGCGCCTTGCTCCGGATCGTCGTTATGCCAGTCCGGCCGCAGCTTGATTATCTCGTTATACAGATGCACACAGATTTCCCGGCTCATCGCCACCACCATGGCCTTGCCGTCCTGTGCCTTGTTGCGTTCCTCGAAATGGGCGACCAAGTCCGCCGCTACACTGGCGATACGCGGCTCGGCACCGACCACCTTTTCCAGCGCAGCCCAACGGCTTTTCAAATTGGCTTTTTGATCGTCTTCCTCGTCCTCGGCCAATTCGTCGACTTCATCATCAATCTGCGGCAATTGTTCCGGCTTCAATGCCAGTTTGGCCAGCCGCGATTCAAAGTAAATCGCCACGGTCGCGCCGTCTTCCTTGGCTTGCTGCATGTCGTAAACATGGATGTATTCGCCAAACACCGCTCGGGTGTCTCGATCTTCCAACGATACCGGCGTGCCGGTAAAGGCCACGAAGGTGGCGTTGGGTAAGGCGTCGCGTAAATGCTGGGCATAGCCGACTTGATAGACGGCACTAGGTTCGGCGGCCATGGCCAGGGTGTCATCGTTGGCGCTGGGTTTGGGGGATTTGACCGTCTTGAGTTTGGCCTCAAAACCATACTGGGTGCGGTGTGCCTCGTCGGCAATCACCACAATATTGCTCCGGTCTGACAGCACAGGAAAACTGTCTTCATCGGCACCGGGCATGAATTTCTGGATGGTGGCGAAGACGATGCCACCGGAGGGCCGGTTAGCCAGTTTTGCGCGCAAGTCCTGACGGGTTTCGGCTTGCACCGGCTGTTCACGTAATAAATCCTGCCCCAGCGAGAACACCCCGAACAACTGGCCGTCCAGGTCGTTGCGGTCGGTAATCACCACGATGGTGGGGTTTTCCATCGCCGCTTCCTGCATCACTCGCGCGGCAAAACAGGTCATGGTGATACTCTTGCCGCTGCCTTGGGTGTGCCAGACCACACCGCCTTTATGATTGCCATCCGGTCGGGAGGCAGTCACCACGTGTTGAATGGCGGCCCGTACCGCATGGTATTGATGATAGCCGGCGACTTTCTTGACCAAGCCGCCGTCATCCTCGAACAGGACGAAAAAACGCAAGTAATCGAGCAAAGTCGCCGGGTTCAATAAACCGTGTATCAGCGTTTCCAGTTCGTTGAATTGGCCTAACGGATCCAGCGCCACGCCGTCGATGGTGCGCCACTGCATGAAACGTTCGGCATCGCTGGACAACGAACCCAGCCGCGCTTCGCTGCCATCGGAAATCACCAGCACCTCGTTGTACTGGAACACGTCCGGGATTTGTTCCTTGTAGGTTTGAATCTGATCGAAAGCTTTCCAGATGTCAGCTTTCTCATCGGCCGGATTTTTCAGCTCTAACAACACCATCGGCAGGCCGTTAATGAATAAGATGATGTCAGGTCGGCGCGAGTGTTTAGGTCCCTTGATGGCAAACTGGTTGATCGCCAACCATTCATTATTGGAAGGTTCGGCAAAGTCGATCAATCGCACTCTATCACCTCGGGTATCACCGTCCTTCTGATACTCCACCGGCACGCCATTGACCAACAAACGATGAAAGTGGCGATTGGCGGCTAACAGCCCCGGAACTTCAAGGTTCAACACCTGCTGCAAAGCATCTTCCCGTGCTACCAACGGAATCGCCGGGTTTAAGCGGGCAATCGCCGAGCGTAAGCGTTCGACCAACAGCACTTGCAGATAGCTTCCACGTTCTGGACTTTCACCGTCCGGAGCTAGGTTGGGGCCGTACAGCGTAGAGTATCCAACCTCAGCCAGCCAGCCGAGTGCTTCCTGTTCCAGTTGGTCTTCGGTCATGGCCTGTCTCCGATAGGCTAGTGGTGTGTGGTGCTAGTTTTCATCAGCGCGTCAGCAACTCGATGTAAGCTTGGTAACTGTAGCTGCGGTTTTTTTTCTGTCCGGTAAATTCCACCACGATTCCCAACTCCTCCAGGACTTTGACCGCCGCCGTGGCGGTTGGGAAGGTGGTGTTGAGTTTCTGACGCACCTGCTCGATGCTGAAGCGCGGCATCATCGGCAGCAGCTCAAACAAGCGATAGCTGGCCGGGCCGATTTTCGCCGCACCCAGCAGACGCCGCCGGTCCGTCGCTACTAGGCTGGCTATCGCCACAATGCTACGTTCGGCATCGGTAGCCGCTACTGCCACCGCTTCCAAAAAGAAAGACACCCAGCCCTCCCAGTCGCCATCGGTGCGGATGGCCGACAAGCGCCGGTAATACTCGCTTTGGTATTGTTTCAAGTAGCCGCTGAGATACATCAAGGGTTCCGGCAATAAGCCCCAATGCTCCATCAACGCCGCGATCAGCAAGCGGCCAATCCGGCCATTGCCATCCAGAAACGGGTGGATGGTTTCAAATTGAGCATGGACCAAAGCAATCTTCACCAACGGCGGCAAATCATCCGGCTGGCTGGCGTGAATGAAGCGTTCCACATCGGCCAACAAATCCGCCACCCGTTCCGCCGGTGGCGGTACAAACGCCGCATTACCGGGCCTGGTGCCGCCTATCCAGTTTTGCGAACGGCGCAACTCGCCGGGTTGTTTTCCCGCGCCTCTCGCCCCATTCAATAGCAAGTGGTGAGCATTGCACAACAAGCGGACGCTGATCGGCAAGCCATCGGCGGCGCGTAAATTGTCCTGCACCAGGCGGAAGGCGCGTAGGTAATTGGTGACCTCCTCCACATCGTCGGTGTTGCTGACGGCAAAGCCGGCTTCCTCATCGAACAAGTCGGTCAGCGTCGCTTGCGTGCCCTCGATCTGCGAGGTCAGCAACGCCTCTTTGCGGATCGCGCTGTAAAGCAACCAGTCCACCGATGGCACCAGTCCGGAAACCCCCGACAACCGGGCCAAGGCCAGCTCGGCGGCATGGTTCAGCGTGGAATAACTCTCAACGGCCAAAACTGGATCGTTGGGCGGTAACGGATGCGGGACAAACGCCCGCACCGGCTCGCCCAAAGTCGTGGAAGTGAAGTAATCGCCGGTGCTGCGCATGGTATGCAAATCTTCTTTAATAGAGAGTTGCCATATTAAAGCATTCTTTAATATTCGGCGCGAGTATCAAAGAAAACTTGAATAAGCGCAGGGTCGACATCTCAGACAGACTCCAGCATGGCTTCGGCTTCCGGCAGGCGGAGCTGGCCGGAAATTAGGCGGGGTAACAAGGTGTCGCGGAGGGTGGCGAGATTCCGCATTTGATCAACGTTTGTTTGCCGTCTTGACGTAATAGCATCTGCAATAACTGCAAATGCACGAATTACCATTATTGGTGGGCAAACAAATCTAAACGAACCTATACCATCTTTCGCAAGATGAAGGACTGTCGTGCCAGAAGTGTGCGCTAGCGTGTGAGATTGAAACGCATCGGTTTTGAATAGTCCGTAGAGAAACTGTCTATCACTAAGGGCAGCGTTAGGCCGAACAATTCCCACATCCAGCGAAGCAACAAGTGTTTTATACTCATCTACACCTATAACAATCGCAGGTTTTCCAATCAGCTCGGCAGCTTGAGTAACGTCTGTGTATGCGACGATCAGGTCTCCCGGCAAAACAACCTGATTCGGTTTGTAATTGCCGATGTAGGGCTTGAACCCATCGAGTCGAAAGCCTCCGCCACGCTCAAACGATTTCAGAGTTACCAGAGCAGTATCGCGGTTTTCAATGAGGTCTTTGCTGGAATATGACTTGCCTTTTACGATTTCAGCCACGTCACCAATTGGAACAGCCCGCCACCCCCTTGGCATCAATCCCAATTCCGATTCATCAAAACTATCGGGAAACAGCGCGGCGGTGGCTTCGTCCATTCCTTCTGGGGTGCGGCCTTGTTGCTTGGCGTGGACGGGATCGAAATCGACAAACCACGATTTGAACAGCGCCTGGGCAATGGCTTCGAGCGTGGCATTGGTTTCGCGCAGGAGGGAGATGCGGTCATCGAGTGCACCGACTGTTTCTGCTATTGCCTCCTGCGTGCTAATTGGTGGCAGAGTGATCGGAAGCTTTCGTTGCGCAGTTATTCCCAGATATGCCCTTGTTGAGCCAGATCCCGCCCATGCCGCCAAAGTTTCTTGAAATGGCTGCGAGTCAAAGTAATACTTGAGGAAACGGTTGTTCAGCAGTGTTGGTTTGAGGACACGGTAATAGGTAACTTGTGGCGTCAGCACCAAATACGGATAGCCCATATCCCCGACAAGCGCAGTTCGACCTATCGTCGCCTTGTGGGAAAGCAATACATCACCAGATTTGGAAAAGCCTTTACGCAAGCTTGATGCCTGCTTCTGGGAAATGAAGGCGCAGTTCGTGGTATCGACACGACCATCGTGCATATCTGAGGCCATAATGAATGGGATACCAGATGGCACAAAATCTGAAGCCTTGGGATGAATCGCACCGTGGTTGCCATCAAGGGGTGGGGCCAGAATCCCGCTTGCCACCAGTTCTTCGACCGTACATGTATGGGATTCAGAACTCATACCCCAGCCCCCTCATCATCCATCTCGCCCCATCCCTTTAGCCGTTCGGCAATTTGTTCCGGGCTGGGCAGGTCGTTGCGGTAGTCTGCCGGGAGTTGCGGGGTGACGGTGTAAGTCGCAATACCCAACGGGTGGTTGGTGGTGCGTAGCGCATATTCGACCACGGTTCTGGTTTTGCTGCGGCAAATAACGATGCCAATGGCGGGGTTTTCGCCGTCCAACCGGTGGTGCTGGTCGAGCTGATCGAGGTAGAACTCAATCTGGCCTTTGTGTTCGGGTTTGAATTCGCCAATTTTCAGTTCAATAGCGACCAGACAACGCAGGCGGCGGTGGAAGAGCAGCAGGTCAATGAAGTAGTCCTTACCATCTGCCTCCAGCCGGTACTGGTTGCCGACAAAGGCAAAATTGCCGCCCATTTCGTCAAGGAAGCGGCGCAGGTTGCGGACCAGTGCTTCTTCCAGTTCGCGCTCGGAATGCTTGTCGGCCAGCCCGAGAAAATCGAAGGTGTAGTGATCTTTGACCGCCAGCATGGCTTGCGCCTTGACGCTTTCCGGTACGGCGGCGTCAAAGTTGGTTTGCCCACTGAGATATTGCCGGTAACTTTGGTTGTCGAGCTGGTGTTGCAGCACCTTGGTTGTCCAGCCGAAACGGGCAGTGGCGCGCAGGTAAAACTCGCGTTCCAGATCCTCCTTGCAGCGGGCCATGATCAGCAGATTTTTTGCCCAGCTGATTTCTCCTATCAGTGATTGGAGAATTGGCTTGTCCTTGTATTCGCCGTAAAACTGGCGCATCGCCCACAAGTTCTGGACGGAAAACCCGTTGCGCCCCGGAAACTCTGCTTGCAAGTCGGCAGCCAGATTTTCGACAACCGACTTGCCCCAGCCTTGTTCAGACTGACGGCGGCTGATGTTTTCGCCCAACCACCAGTACAGAGCCAACAGTTCCTTGTTGACTGCCCGGAGAGCCTGATGTTGGCACTGGCGGATTTGCTTTTTGATATCGACGAGAAAGTCGCCATAACCCGCTGGCCTTGCTGGCATCACAAGACGATCAGAACTCATACCCCAGCCCTCCCAGCTTCAGCCGGATCAACTGATCGAGCTCCGCGCCTTTCGCCATCTGCTCGCCCAGCTTCTCGGTGAGCTTTTGCATCTTGTCGGCAAAGGCTTCGTCGTCATCTTCGACTTCCTCGGCACCGACATAGCGGCCGGGTGTGAGTACGTGGCCGTGTTCGGCGATGTCGGTCAGTTTGACGCTGCGGCAGTAGCCGGGAATATCTTGATAGTCGGTTGCCCCGTCTTCACCACGCCACGCTGCCACCGTCCCGGCAATGCGTTCGATAACTTCATCAGTCAATTCCGCCTGCACCCGGCTGATCATACTGCCCAGCTTGCGGGCATCGATGAATAACACTTCGCCTTGGCGGCTAACTTTTTGTTTAGACAGGAACCACAAGCAGGCTGGGATCTGGGTGTTAAAGAACAACTGACCGGGTAAGGCGATCATTACTTCCACTACGTCGGCATCGACCATCGCGCGGCGTATGTCGCCTTCGCTGTTCTGGCTGGAACTCATCGAGCCGTTGGCCAGCACGATACCGGCGCGGCCGTTGGGCTTAAGCTGGTAGAGCATGTGCTGCAGCCAGGCATAGTTGGCGTTGCCTTGCGGCGGCGTGCCGTACACCCAGCGCGGGTCGCCTTCCAGACTGCCGTGCCACCAGTCGCTGATGTTGAACGGCGGATTGGCCAGGATGAAATCGGCGCGTAAATCCGGATGTTGGTTTCGGGTGAAGGTGTCTGAAGGTTCGCGGCCCAGATTGAAGTCAATACCGCGTATCGCCAGATTCATCGCCGCCAAGCGCCAGGTGGTGGGGTTGGATTCCTGGCCGTAGATCGATACATCGCCAAGCTTGCCGCCGTGGGCTTCGATGAACTTTTCCGATTGCACAAACATACCGCCGGAACCGCAGCAAGGGTCGTAAACCTTGCCATGATGCGGGGCCAACACGGCGACCAGGGTCTTAACAATGCTGGCCGGGGTATAGAACTGGCCGCCTTTCTTGCCCTCGGCGCTGGCGAACTGGCCGAGGAAGTATTCATACACCTGCCCCAACACATCGCGGGCTTGACCGGGATCGTCGCCAAAGCCGATGGTGGACACCAAGTCGACCAGTTCACCCAGCTTGCCGTCCGGCAGTTGAGCGCGGGCGTAGCGTTTATCCAGGATGCCTTTCAGTTTGGGGTTTTCGGTTTCGATAATCGCCAGGGCGTCGTCGATGCGTTTGCCGATGTCGGCTTGCTTGGCGGCTGCACGGATGGCTTCCCAGCGGGCTGTTTCCGGCACCCAGAACACATTGACCTCTTTATAGTAGTCGCGGTCTTCCAGTTCATCGGCCAACATGTCGTCGTCGCATTCATGCAGGAAATACTCGTCGCTTTCGTCGGTAAAGCGGCGGGTGAGTTCGGCACGGCGGGCAGCGAAGGTATCTGAGATGTATTTGACGAAGATCAGGCCGAGCACCAAATGTTTGTATTCGGCGGCGTCCATGTTGGCCCGCAGCTTATCGGCGGCGGCCCAGAGTGTCCTTTTAATGTCGTCCAGCATGATTTTTAAGTGTACTAGGTAAAAAGCCTCTGATTATGTAACGAAATCAGCCCCCATTGCGTTATTTTAAACGATACCCCTTTTTAATTTTCTTGCTGCTGATTTTTTGGCTGGCCGATTCCGCTTCTTGTTCCGTGGTAAACCACTCCTTTCTGACGGTACCGGGTGAACCAACCCTACCCCATTCCTTTATCAGCGACCAATCGTCAAACAAGCCAGGTGTCACAAACATCTGATAAAAACGATGCATGTTGTTTTCGGTATCGTGCCTTTCCAGATATAGATGATTCATCAGTTACTCTCCAGAAGAGTGGATCGTATTGTCGACTTCTTGTGATTTCAACGCAGCTTCCCTAATCCGCATAATGGTTTGCCGGGTGGTTTTGAATTCCCGAGCCAACTCCGAAACGTTGCTGCCAGCGGCCAAGCGTTTGACAACGTCAGCACGGGCTTCGGCATTAAGTGCCGGCGGCCGTCCGAACTGTTTACCCGCCGCCTTCGCGCGACTAATGCCGGCTTGGGTTCGCTCAATTAACAGGTCACGCTCAAATTCAGCGACCGCTGCAATGACCTGCATAGTCATCTTGCCGGCAGAACTTGTTAGATCAACCCCGCCTAACGCCAGACAATGGACCCGCACCCCAAAATCCGAAAGGTGCTCGACCGTGGCTCTGACATCCATGGCGTTGCGACCGAGTCGATCCAGTTTGGTCACCACCAACACATCGCCCGCTTCCAGCCGTTCGATCAGTTTATTAAAACCTGGTCGTTCTTTAGCCGCGACTGAACCACTGATACTTTCTTCAATCAAACGATGTGGCTGAATGGCAAAACCAGCAGATTGAATTTCCCGGCTTTGATTTTGGGTAGTCTGGTCCGTGGTCGACACTCGACAGTAGGCAAAGACGCGTGACATGCGCTAATTCCGTCCGAAAGGGATGTACGAATTATAACACATGTACGAAATCCGTTTTGACTACTTGTGACTTTCCGAAGCCGTTGTCAGCAGTCATTAGCAAAGCTCGCGTATTACCTTGCTATCCACAAACTAAAATGTCATAGTCGATGACAGCAGCCATCTAACCCGATGTCAGTAAGCTGCAAATTGTTAAAGTCGACGTCAGCACGTCGCAAAGGGGGCACTATGACTGACCTTTCTCAGATTGCAGAATGCGAATGGAATGAAGCGTATCGCCGTGCTGTCGTCTTGCGTCCGTTGTTTGAAATCCAGTATTGTTCTCGCGAGAAAGCGCATGAAGCCGCCGTTGAATTGGGGTTATCCGAAAGGCAGGTGTACCGGCTAATTCAACGGTTACGCGAGTCCGGCGGCGAACTCACTGCGCTATTGCCGGGTGGCTCCAATGGTGGGCGAGGTAAACAGCGACTTGCCGCACCTCGCGAAAATTTGCTCCGTGGCCTGATAGCCGAAATTTTTCTTACGCGGCAAAAACGGTCAGCAGCCGAACTCGTGTTTGCAATCCGGAATCAATGCTTAAAAGCTGGATTAGCGCCGCCTTCTGAGAGTACTATCCGCCGCCGCTTGAAAACCTTATCTCCGGCTGAACACTGTCAACGCGGCGAGCCCCATCCTGAAATCAAGCCGATTTACGGCATCACGCCAACCTCTGATATTCCCCTTGACTGGCTACAAATAGACCATACGCCAGTCGATCTGATTATCGTCGATCCAGTGGATCGTTCACCGATTGGCCGACCATGGCTAACGGTGGCCATTGACGTTTTTAGTCGCTGCATTGCCGGGTTCCATCTATCGCTTGAGGCGCCCTCGGCCACCAGTGTTGGCCTTTGTCTGGCCCTGGTAGCCAGTGATAAGGCGCCGTGGTTACAACAGCGGGACATTGAAGCAAGCTGGCCCGTCAACGGTAAGCCGCGTCGTATCGGCGTCGATAACGCCTCAGAATTTCATTCGCTAGCATTTGAACGGGGCTGTGCTCAGCATGGCATTGCCATCGAATGGCGACCACCTGGCCTGCCTCATTACGGCGGAGTCGTCGAGCGCGTTATTGGCACGTTGATGCAGCTAGTTCATGCTTTGCCCGGTACAACCTTTTCAAATCCAACCCAACGCGGTGGCTATGATAGTGACAAGACGGCCTGTCTAACACTTGAGGAACTTGAACGCTGGTTTGCCGTCGCGATTA
The DNA here is from genome assembly GCF_000365425.1 of Methylomonas sp. MK1. Lineage (NCBI taxonomy): Bacteria > Pseudomonadati > Pseudomonadota > Gammaproteobacteria > Methylococcales > Methylococcaceae > Methylomonas > Methylomonas sp. MK1. The sequence continues at coordinate 21,236 of NZ_AQOV01000003.1, read as the reverse complement.
CCAAGTATTACCACCTGCGGCCGCACGAAGGTATGGATGACGATATTCCCTTGCATCGCTACCAGCAAGGTCTCCAGTCGCTTATTGCCGCCAACAAAACGATACCAATACCACGTGACCCACGCACCTTCCTGATCGACTTCCTGCCAGTAGTGCGCCGCTCTTTACAACGGGACGGTATTACGATTGATCACATTACTTACTACAGCAATGCGCTACGTCCATGGATACAGTTGCGCAATCAGCCAACTCCTTTGCTGATTCGCCGCGATCCCCGCGATTTGTCACGAATTTTCGTGCTTGATGAAGAGCATAATGTCTACCTGGAAGTACCGTATCGCATGTTGTCTCGACCGGCTATCAGCCTATGGGAGCACAAACTAGCGCGAAAACGTCTGCGTGAACAGCGACGCACTGCGGTCGACGAAGCCAGTTTGTTCGCCGCCATTGATGAAATGCGTGAGATTGAGCGTAAGGCCGAGACGCTTACGCGCACAGCCCGCCGCAACCGGACGCGCCGCCAATTGGGTTCGAAGCTAGAGAGGGAGTCATCTCAAATTGAGAATACCACGTCGACAGTTGATATTGGTCCAGTACGCCCGTTTGATGACATCGAAGCATGGTAAGCCTTAGCCATTTAGGTCCAGAAGCGCGCTCACTGGCCATGTTACCCAGTGCAGAGCGTCTAGCTCGCCTTCGAATCGAGCGATGGATCGGCTACACCTGTGCCCACCAAGCATTGTTACAACTTGAAGCGTTACTTTCCGACGAGCCTGGCAAACTGCGTCCGAAAAACATCCTTATAGTAGGCCCAAGCAACAACGGCAAAACCATGATTGCCGAAAAGTTTCATCGCGCGCATCCCCAGCGGATGTCAGAGGACGGTGAACACGAGGTCATTCCGGTCCTCATGCTACAAATGCCAGCCGAGGCAACCGCTAACCGACTACACACCGCATTGCAGGCTACACTGGGTACGCCAGTTGGCTTTTATGGTCGGCACGACGTGCGTGAGGCCTTGACATTACGACTGATGCGAACCGTCGGCGTCCGCATGCTGATAATTGACGAGGTACACAATTTACTCGGCGCAACGGCTAGGCGGCAACGCGAACTGTTGAATCTGCTCCGTTTTATTGGCAACGATCTGCGCATTCCTATCGTTTGCCTGGGTATCCGTGACGCTTATCTTGCGATTCGTAGCGACGACCAGCTTGAAAATCGGTTTCATCCTCTGTTACTACCACTCTGGGAGGCTGGCGAGGAATTAGCACGTCTGCTGGCCAGCTTCGAAACTGTTTTGCCCTTGCGTGAACCCTCACATTTAGCAACTGCACCGCTGTGCGAGCTGATTTTGCGGCGATCTGAAGGTACTATTGGTGAAATTACCGCACTCTTGAACAGTGCCACGGTAGCTGCGCTATTGCAGGGAGAAGAACGCATTAATTGCGCCGTCATTGAGCGCGCTGATTATCATCCTCCTAGCGTGCGTCGGCGCATGGTTGAGCGGGAATTGCGTTGAGTGCAAAAGCGCTGGCCGTTGCATCCGAAACCTCATGATGCCGAAACGTTAGAACACTATGTCCGCCGACTGGCTGAGTGTTACGGTGTTCGTTATGAACTCTTTTGCCTTCGCGCTCTTGGTATCCCTGTCGCCGATAGCCGAGCGAGACAATTTCAGGCTCCCACACCGGAACTACTCCAGCGACTATCCAATGGCACGGGAATTTCTGTTGAACTGCTTGAGCAGATGACTTGGCGGCGTGTTTGGGATCGACTTATGGACAAAGTGCGTCAATATGTAGAAACTGCTGAAGGCAAAGCTGCGTTAGAACTTGTCGCGAACAGGCGGTTGGTAGGAAATCCACCGCATAAATGAATAATCAGCATCATTCAACAATATCCGTGAGGCTGGCATGGCTAAAGACGTTCAAATGTCCATCAAGATGGAGCACGAATTACGCGACCGTTTCATGGTCATTGCAGCGGTTCACCGATGCCCAACCGCTCAGATCGCAGTTTCGGCCACTTGTTGACGGTCGAAGTTTTTGAAATCCCTCAATTGACTGGCTGATTATCCCGTCACTGCTGCCCGTGTTATATCGGGATAGTTAGCGACCATTTTAATTAATCCTGAACTTTAGAGAAGTGGCTATCGCTTCTCGAGATCGTGTCTATGATGATTGGGTAACTTGTGGGATTGTTGAAAGGGTAACTATTGACGATGCCAAATTGCTTTGGCAGAAAACGCCAGAAGAAAGAAAAAACGAGATTCTCTGGGAAGTGCCCGACACCCTTCGTGAACAAGTTGCAGGTATTCAGGAACCAGATTTTGCTGACTTTTTAGCAAGCCACTACCAGCATCCCAATTCGAAAAATTGTTGAAACTCGGCTGTAACTGTTTTTCAAAGTAATCCGATAGTATTTTGGGCTTTGTGTCTAAGCTCCCCCGGCTTGTTAATGAGTGACACCAGTGATTAAAACAGAGGTGGTGCCGGAGCGTGGGAACGATGATTAATCTGGGTTCGCCCGGCTAAGCGGCGGCGGTTTGGTTTGCGCGCAAATTAACACAATTGCTTAGCCAAGACGCGGATAAGCTAATCGCTCCCGTCAAAACCCAACTTTTAACTTTTCCAGCAACTGGTTTACTTCCGGATTTGTCGCCGCCGAGTCCTGGTAAACCGCAAAAATCGTGCGCCGAATTTCCGGATCGGATAAATACCGGGTTTTGAGCTTATCGCCCCGCTTCGGCACACTGAATTCCGGCATCAACGCCACGCCTAACCCGGCCCGCACCATGCTCAATATCCATTCCTCGCTGTTGCTTCTATAAGCCGCATAGAGATTGATCTGCCGGCCCAGGCAAACGCCGCGCAAGGTTTCGCGTAATTCGCAGTTTAGGCGATCCAGATAAGGCTCGGATTGGATGGTCGCCAAATCGATGACCTCCAATTGATTGAAGCGATGCTTGTCGTTAAAAACCACTACATAACGCTCCTCGTACAGCTTTAAGGACTGTAAATGCGCCGGCAGCGGCGAGGTCGGCGCACTGACCATCAAATCCAGCCTTCCCTCATCCAATTGCTGCGCCAGATTACACTCGTTATCCACCACCAGTTCCAATTCCACATGCGGCCGTTCTTGCTGGAAGTCGGCAAAGAACGTGCTGAGATGTTGCGCGGCAATAGTAGCCATCACGCCTATGCGCAGCGGCACGGTGTTCAAGCGGCTGAAGCGGACAGCCTCGGCCTTGATGGTTTGCGCCTCGTGAAAAATCTGCCTCAGGGTCGGCTCCACCAAACGCCCCAGCGATGTCAAACGACAGCCGCTGCGTTCGCGGCTGAATAACTCCCCGCCCAGTTCGTCCTCCAGCTTTTTAATTGCTTGCGTCAACGACGGCTGCGCAACAAAAGCCGATTGCGCGGCCCGCGTAAACGATCCCTTATCGCATACCGCCAGAAAATAGCGTATTTGTTGCATTTCCATATCTACCCCAATTGAATAGGAAAAACCTATTGTTTCATAGAAAACCGGTATTTTACTAATTGGAAAAATAGGCGTTTCATAGCATCTACTTTTTACAAAAACATTCGAGAAACCTATGAAAGCAGCAAAATTAATTGTGATGTACCCAGTACCGACCGATCTGGAAACCTTCGAACGCCGCTATGCCGACGAACACGTGCCGATGGCCGTGGAAAAGTTGGCTGGGAAGACCCGCTTCGTCGCCTCTCTGATCAAATCCAATGCCGACCAAAGCGCCGCGCAGTTTCATCGTATCGCCGAAGTGTACTTCCCATCGATTGGCGATTTACAAGCCTGCCTAAGTTCGCCCGGCGGCCAGGAAACGGCGGCGCATGCGGTGGATATTTCCAGCGGCGGCGCGCCGACGTTTTTGATTTCCGAAGTGGAAACCTTCGATTTCTAATTGCGTTGATCAGCTTAAGTTAAATGCTTTGCTGGAGGAAACCGATGAACACCGGACATAACCGTTATAAAAGCCAGGGCGCAAAGATAGCCTTGATCTTGGCGCTAACGTGCCTACCCTTGGGCAATATCCACGCTCATCGCGGCGCGGCCGAAGTGGTCGACAACTGCAATGCGCGAGTGGGCTTTGAACGCGTGCATCTTACGGCGTATACCCCGACATTGTCCGGCAACCTGGAATACTGCAACATCATTCCAGGCGTCGGCCCCACCAAGTTAGTGTTCGATTACGAGGGCAAAAGCCTGCGCCATGTCAGCGTCGAATTCGAGATCACCAAAGAGCCGGATGGTACTCGGGTGTTTTATCGAGAACCACAAAAAGTCAAAACCGGCACGGCGAACCTCTCGGTGGACTTTAGCCGTTATGGCGCCGGCAATTACTTGGCGCATATTGCTATCGTTGATAAGGATAAGCGCCTGGATACCCATATTCCGTTCTCCGTCGGGCTGGAGTCGGTGCCGGGTAAAAACTATACGCCGCTGCTGATAACGATAGCCAGCCTGTCTTTGCTGGCTTACGGCTTGTTCCGGGCCGCGTTAAAGCATACGCCCGAGCAAAATCCGGAAGCCTAAACCCAGCGCCGAACCCATCAAGGGAGCCATCAAAATGAATATTGCACAGTTAAAGTCCTATCTTCTTGAAAGCAATCGTTGGCAAAAAGTCTTGTTCGGATTGCCGGTAATAGCGCTGGCCGGCATGCTTTGGCTGGATCATAGCGGCGTTCCGGTGGAACTAGGGCAAACCGTTTACCGACCGGATATGCCGCGCGGCACTTGCCAGCCTGACCTATTGAGTGGCGATACCGGAGAAACGTACGGAGAAGAAACCGAAAACGGCATAAATTACAACGTCCGCACCCCTAAGAATTATGATGCATCGATAGCCCATCCTTTATTACTGGTATTTTCACCGGCGGGTGCGAATCGCGCCAAAACGGAGAAGATGACAGGATTCACCTTACCCGCAACCCGCTCCGGTTTTATCGTTGCTTATGCCGATCATCCCGAGCTTTCGCCGAGCACCACCGTGGAACTGGGTACGATCCCCCATGCGATGGCTAAAAAATGGTGTATCGATGAAAAACAGGTCTATGTAACCGGTCATTCCGATGGCGGCACCTCGGCAATGGCTTTAGCTTTTATGACCGGCACCCGGCACATTCCTACAGCAATCGCCCCCAGTGCCGCCGGCGTAACCTATGAGGACTTACGCGACCGCAAATGCCCGGAACCCTTGCCGGTTATGATTATACACAGCAGCAAGGACCGGCTGTTTCCGGGTTACGGACAGCAAACAGCCGGCTGGTGGGCGGCCTGTAACAAATGCGAGCCGATTCCCGATACGATCGGCAACGGTTGCGTGGCTTATTCCGGTTGCGCCAATGGCGTAAAAACCGTGTATTGCGAAGGCGACAAACCGCATGCGCAATGGCCGGAACAGCGTAGCGATGCCATCATCGATTTTTTCTTGCATCACCATACCAATATGTAACCGGCGGCTGCGAGACAATGAACACTATCAATTCTGATGGCTTACTGTATCAAAAAATCAGCTGTTGCGGGCCAATCCCCCAGACCTCGTTGACCGGTACGATACGCATTAGCTTTTCCCTGCGCAACTGGTCCGATACATCCAATACGCCGTGAGTTTTGGGCCATTTCTTGGCGGCGAAGTTAGCCAGTTTGGCCAAGGTCTTGGTCGGCCCCATGCCGACACAGACTGGAATGCCGGTCGCGCGGAACACCGCTTGCTTGATGCGCTGTCCGTAAGCAATCGGGTCGGATTGACACGGATAGACGCCGGTCAAATCAAGAAACGCTTCGTCAATTGAATAGATTTCCATGCAGGGGGTAAAGGTCCCCAGGGTCGCCATGACCCTGGTTGACATGTCCGCATTTATGTGAAATTAAAAAGCAAGCTATTTTTGAAAACAAACAGTTATCATTTTGACGAACGTCAAAAATTGGTTAAAATTTTAATAAAACCGACTTTTCAACAGAATCGGCCATTATGCCGCCAGACGAATCAAAAGCGCCAATGGCAAATGTCCAGCCAAAAGCAGCTGTAGGGGGGTGAATTTACGAGTCGCGCCAATCGCTAAAGTGCGGTGCATGCTGTTAACCGCCTACGGGCTAGAGACATTCACAAAGGGCTACGGGCAACTATTTTGTCACCTTCAACTTTGAGAAGGAATTTTGTTGCGCCGTGTTTATCCTGTACCAACGATTCTACAGAACGGATATTCGCGTCAATTTCACTTCTAGTATATGTAATTTCTTCTATCAATTTGTCTTGCCACTTTAATAAATCCAGTTTTCGTTCATTAAGCGTTTGCGCAGTATTGGTAATTGCTGAAAGGCTGCGGATTTTTTTATCCATTTCAGCAATGGTCTGCTTCACCAATTCGCCATCAACATTTAGCACTGCAAGTGATTCATCAATATTCTGTTTACGGCTTTTTGCAATTTCTTCAGTTCTAGGAAATGCAAGCAAAAGCTGCCAACCACATGCGCGTGCTCGAATGCAAAGGAACAGTTGCTGATATAGGTTGAAAAGTTCATTCTGATGCTTCTTTATCAACGCCTTCATCCCTTCCGTACCAAATATATGACCATCTTTTAGATTTTCGATTTCATGATTTTGATTTTTAATATCCTTCAACAAATGATTTCTAATAGAAAGCAACTCACCTTCATATTTTTCAATTTGGTGTTCATAAGAATCTCTTAACTCACCAGCCAAAATTGAAGGGGCTATTTGTTTGAAATAATCGACCGCTCCTGTTATATCTGTTTCTCGTTTATCTTTCTGATGCTTATGAATATCATCAACTGTTTTTTTAATTTCAGTCAATTTTTGGCTTATATCTGCCAAATGTTTTTGAGCGACAATTACAGATGCAACCTGAAATAATGCGCCCGCATTAACAATTTTCTCGAGGTTCTCTGGAGAGAGTAGTTTCGCCTGCTCTGTAATACGACCGTTAGAACCTATAACATAGCCTCTTAATTCATCGGTGCTATTTTTTACTGGTGTCAAAGAGTCCAGCCGAATATTCACCTCTACATATTGCGTCGTAGCAATATGCATCTTGGTGACCATGCTGGGAACTGCTTGCAATAGTGGATTAAAACTGCTAATTCCTGTGCCGTCAGATTCTGAAACAGGTTGCCAATTTACGGGAGAGTGTTTTGAAATTTTAGCCAAGGCAAATGTCAGAACAGGTTTATCAGCATCTTCCCCGATAATAAGCGGTGAATCACGATTTACGACTAATTGACTATTGGTTGACGCACTGACATTAGCGATTTGTAACGTTTTCTTCCTGTGGTTTTCGATGTAGTTGAGCACTTTCCACCGAAGATATGCAATGTGTAAAACACAGGGAATAGTCACTTCAAATGCCGGGTCAGCAACACCTTTAGCAATTAAGCCTACGCCAACTGGTACAGCGATTGTTCTAATAGCAGTTGCAAAAATTGTTGCAGTTCCTACACCAGTTGTAACTATGCCGCCCGTAGTTGCGTATGTATCCCTAGCCTTCTTTACAGCGGCTTGTTGATTAACCGGACTAAGAGCTTCCCAACCATAAGGAAGGCAAATTCTTAATAAATTTGATTCATTATCAAGAATTCTTCCTTTAGTTGATGGAATGCCTATCTTCTGACAAACATCAAATAAAACCTCATCATAATCAGGCCCCACCCCTCCGCGAGCTATATTGCTTACCGAATTTCCGCCATAAAGTCGAATTTCGCTCGCGATTAATTTGGTATATTTTGTGTGATCTGGACTATGCCTTTTGTAGATATCATCAGTTACAAGATAATTCGAAAGCTTATCGGTTATATAGCTAACCAGAGGAGCCAAATCCTCGTTACTGCAACTTGCTAGTAAGCTATATAAGTCGCCTGATTTGATTTTTGAAAACACGTCATTCATTGAATTTTTCTTATCCCATTTAAACCAGAAGTCGATAGCCTGCTTTGATTAGCGATAGCGTATCCGGAGGAATTGTTGGCTTCGAAATGTGCTGTTACGCAAGCTAATCTACATTTTGAAGGGCAGCTTATTTGCCTTTTCCTGTCACCGCAAATTAAATCTTATCTGACAGCTCAGGGTCGATCGCGACATTTCGCCACTTTCAAAAGCTATCATTCACTACTGACGTAATCGTCTCGGAATCGGTGGCTGGATTGGGGTGGAATATGCAGGGCGCCCCAGAATTCGGAAAAAATCGTCCGCCAAGGGGATGAGGTGTCCGGTTGTGCGAATAGACGTTGAGCCGGAATCGGCAAGAAATGCACGAACCCAGCTAACTCTGACGCTATTTCTCCGTTCGTACAGACACCAAGTCGATGTGTGCTCCAATCTGACACCCTCTGATTGGCGTTAGACACAGTTCGTCGAATTTGCGCATGGTACGCTTATCCATGACGCCAGCCTCATGCAAGCCTTCGGCGGTTTCATGTACGGAGACCATCAAACGGCTACGGTATTCTTTTTTCATTGCAGATCACCTCTATCAATATCTGGTTTGTCAATGCGCAGTCCAGTGCCGCTTCGTCATACTTCTGCATTGCCAGTCGCCAATTTCCGCAAAGCAACCCTTGCCTTGCAGGGGCATGAAAGCAGACCACTTGAACAGGATTATAATTTAGTGACTGCCCTTATGCTCTGCCCATATGCGCTTGACCTGGCTTTGGCTACATCCAGCCAGCTCAGCGGTCCGTTTGATAGTATGTCCTGCTCCACGCAGCGCAACGATACGCTGATGTGTCGTGGTATCAGGGATGCGACCCGCATACTTACCGGCGATCTTGGCAAGCTGAACACCTTGGCGCTGTCGCTCTCGGCGAGTCTCATAGTCATCACGTGTCATTTGCAGGGCAAGTTTAAGTAATAATTCCTGCACCGACTCCAAAACGATCTTGGCCACACCGTCGGCCTCAGCCGCAAAATCGGATAAATCGACTAGGCCCGGCACAGCCAGTCTTGCTCCCTTGGCCCGGATTGATCCAACCAGTTGCTCGGCTTCGGCCAAGGGAAGCCGACTGATGCGGTCAATTTTCTCAGCTACGACGACTTCGCCTGATTGTAGGTCTGCAATCATTCGTAGTAGCTCGGGCCGATCAGCACGGGCACCCGAAGCCTTTTCACGGTAGATGCCGGCGATGTAATACCCTTCTGCCCGAGCACTGTGGACGATTTCGGTTTGACGGGTAAGGTCTTGTTCTTCGGTACTGACGCGAAGGTAGATACGAGCAACTTTCATGGTTGGATGGCCAAAATGGGTATACTTAATTTAGCCCAGTATAAATCATATGGCCAATAATTAGAACCGCAATGTAATTTGGCCATCACCTACTTGGCTATCTATTTTGGCTACTACCGCTGTCAGAAGACGACTGCAAGAATATCAGAAGCCAACTTCATTACTTAAGATACCTTTTAATATAGGTGGGTTGGCTAGAAATCTTTCGGGGAGAGAGTGCGAACATAGGGTTCGACCTTAAAACAAAAATAACTAAAAAATAAGCCGGCATGTCGCAACTGACAGAATTACTTATTGTTGATTAATCTGCTGACATCAACTTTGACCATCCGCTGACTGCAGCTTTGAAAAGTGACACTACTTTAGTACATATTTTTTAAGCCCTGTCCGAAACCGGTCGATTTCGGGCATCAATGTCAGAAGACGACTGCACGAATATCAGAAGTTGACTGCACGACTTTAGATACCATTAATATTGGCGGTGTCATTTTCAGAAGCCGGCTTCACACACTAAGAAAACCTTTCATGGTTCATCGGACAACGCCAAAAAACTATTCAGCGCCCCAAACCATATTCTTATGAAGAGAAGTGCTGAGCAAAATGACGCACTGTGCAGATGTCTATTGACATTTTTTTGCTCAATAGTTGACTTCACTTAGTGGTTCTAGCCCAATAAGATGGTGCAGTCATCTTCTGACATTGACACCGGTCGATTTTGGACACCAATATCAGAAGACGACTGCACGCCTTTAGATACCATTAATATAGGCGGTGTCATTTTCAGAGTCCGGCTTCACACATCAAGCCCCCAGACACGACCACGCCAATCCCGGATTCATTGCCCTGACCTTCTAAGGGCCAACAATGACAGACATGCACCATGCGGCTCCTTTATGCCCAACAAGTAATCACGGGCAGTATAGGTGTGCGCCCAATAATAAGAGCGAAAGCCATACGGTTTAACAACCGAGCCTTTAAAACCAATGAAAGTCCGACAACGATAACTGCTTATCCATCGATGCATAACCACTTTGGCCTGTTGCAATTGATTCACGTTCATCATCACTGAGTTCTCCGTTTTTTAGCCGCAAAATGCCTTATACCTTTTTCGGTTTTTCGGCTTTTTCGGCTTTTTCGGCTTTTTCGGCTTTTTCCGGTTGTTGGTTTCCAATGGCCTGCATCAACTGAGCGGCCTGGGATTTCATGGCTTCCAATTGGCCTGTTAGCTTGGCAAGCTCTTCTCGGGCTTTACCCGCCTCCCCTTTGGCGCCATCTCTTTCCGCTTCAAGCTTTATAAGCTTATCGGCGGCTCGCTGTAGCTCAGTGGCCGCCCTTTTTCTCTCTTCCTTATGGGACTCTTCAGCGGCTTCCGCCTTAGTCTGTACTTTAGTCAGTTCCGTTTTCACTTTATCCCGTTCTACCGCCAATTCTTGCGCCGCCCGCTTTTGATCCGCCAAGGCTTGCCGGAATTGCGCTTGTTCGGCAACATGCTGCTCGCCCGCTACCTTCGCGTTTTTTTCGACCGCCTCTAGCCGTTCGCGTAAGGTAGCCAGTTCAACCGCTTTAGCTTGATCAGCCGCTAACACGTCGGCCAGACGTTTTTCCAACTCCCCTACCCTGGACCGTTCTTCCGCCAGCATTGCCTCTAACTCATCGACAGCTTGCGAAGCATCGGCAAGTTCGCGCTCCGCTTGGGCCTGCTGTTCGCCCGCAGCCCGCAAGACATCCGCCACGCGGCGCTCTTGGGTCTTGACGGCTTTGTCGTTTAACTCCACGGTCAACGTATTGATTTTGTCCACCAAGGCCTTGGTCATTGCCGCCAAAGTTTCAGCCACCTCTACAGGCAACTCTGACACCGGCTCTGCATTGGTCACAGACTGACTGACATTGTGCTTATCCCAAACTTCTTTCAGTCTTTTGGGGTCACCGCCGCCAGTAATTTTGCGCAATGCAAAGCCCGTTACATTCCGATTGGCCCTCACCAAAGTCTCGCCGGCTTCAATAATGCGTTCATCTGTTATGTCGACGGGACGACCCACAACGGAATCAAACTCTTCTTTCATGACGGCCTCCCTAAAATTGACTGTGTAGATAGTCTAGCACAAAACAACAAACAAAGAAACTAAGTAATAAAGAAAGTAATAAATAAACTAAGTAACAACGAAAGAAAGATAGATAGAAAGTGATTGGAAAGAAAGTAATCAGTGTCGGGTTATGCAGCAAAAATTTCTATGCAATAATTCTGGCGTGTGTTTAAAGTCACCCTGATATGAAAAAACTGGGCCGAAACGATCCCTGTCCCTGTGGCAGCGGTAAAAAATATAAGCAGTGCTGCTTGCAGGCCGCAGACGCCCAGATAGCGAACGATCGTTCTGAAGCCGTCCCGAAAGCCATACAGTGGCTGTTCACGAAGTATGAGCAGCCGGCCCATGCCGCGCTCGATGAAGGTTTTTTTGGTGGGCTCGACGACGATGAATATGCCGGGATTCAGGACCTGCCCGACGACTCGTATACCGGCATTATGATCAATGCCATGGAATGGCTGCTGGCCGATGGTGTAGTGACAATCAAAGACCAGGACTGTCGTGTTGCGGCATTGTTACTCGGAAAGGGTGGTCCGCTATTGTCTGCTGACCAGCGGCAATGGCTTGAGACTCTAACGGCCCTACCCCTCAGACTTTACGAAATTGTGGAGGTGGTGCCCGGCAAATGCATGACCTTACGGGATGTGATGCTGCCCGAACGTCCGCCCGTCCTCGTCCAGGAAAAATCGGGCTCACAACAAGCCAACCGGTACGACCTGATCGCGGCACGCATCGTGCCGATTGACGCTCATTTTGAACTGTCCGGCGCCGTGTATGGCTTCCCCCGCCAGCGAAGCTGGGATTTGTTGGAAGAACTCACAGACGAATTAGAGGGCGTCGAGCCGGATTCTCCTCTCGCCAAAGAAATCACCAGTGCCATCATTCCATATCACTGGCTCCAGTTATTTGTCAGGGCCTTTGAAATGCCGCCAGTGGTTGATCGTGTAACGGGTGAATCGCTCCTGTTCGTGACCGATCATTACCGGGTTCTGCACTGGGACGCACTGGGCCAGGCGTTGTCCGGTGAAGCGGATATCGAAGGTAATCGTGATGCGGGTTGGAGCCGCCTTTTTGTAGGCGAAGATGGGCTGACACGGCGAAGTCTCAGTATTAATCCCGGCAAACGCCCGGATCGGATCAAAGTGTCCTATCATACTCAACAGTATGCGGACGAAGGCAGACCGTGGTTCGAAGCGGTATCAGGCGCTGCTGTGGCCTTTATCAGCCGGGAACTAGCCGCCCCCAAAGGCATACTGGCTAATATGCAGCCTAATGACACCCAGGAAAGATCGGAACCGATACCCCTGCCACCCGAGATAATAACCGAGCTCATAGAGAAGAGAATTAGGCAGCTTTACGCTGACTGGGCTGACAAGCCATTACCGATATTGAACGATCAAACGCCGCGCGAGGCCATCAGAACGCCGGAAGGACTGGAGCACGTTAAATTCTTGCTGCATACCTACGAACATGGCGAAGCTCAGCAAGCCAGAGATCAACACCGCCCTCCGGTTTCCTATGAATTTCTTTGGCAGTCAATAGGGATAACGCCGTAGTGAATTTTCCATCGCTGCGAGACCCAAGACCGGGCTTCGAGCAGCTGGAATAGACAGGACGCCGCCGCAGGCAAACGTTATACCGATGGAGGGCTGATCAGGTACCCAGGACGGGGTTACAGGTCTTTAATGGTGGGGAACGCCTGTTTCGAAGCGTTTACCCGGTGTCGCAAATCAAGGCCCGGTTTAAAGTGAACAGCGTGTCGATTAGGTAGACTGACAGATTCCCCGGTTTTTGGATTCCTGCCGATACGGGCTTGGCGGGGAATCGTTGAAAAACCACCAAATCCGCGAATTTCAATTCGTTCGCCAGTGGCGACAGCGCTGATCAAAGCCTCAATGATCGTGTTGACAGCGAGCTCTACGTCTTCTTGCAGCAGGGTTGCTTGCTTGGCGGCCAGCGCCCCGATCAGTTCCGATTTTATCATCTGAAATGCGAATGTTCGACAGTGAGTTAACCGCCGAATCATAGCGCAGTTTCAAGAGGACTTCGAGTCATTCAAAGCCCTTTTTCCTAAAGAGAATTTAACCGTTAACGGCGTCTTTTAAGGTCTTTCCGGCTTTAAAGCCTGGTAGTTTTGCCGCAGCAATGGTCAGTTCAGCGCCGGTTTGCGGGTTGCGGCCCTGACGCTCGGCACGTTCCTTGACTTCGAAAGTGCCAAACCCCACTAACGATACCGAATCGCCGTTTTTCAAGGCGTTTTGAATGGCACTGAGGATGCCATCCAGACCGCGTCCAGCGTCGGCTTTGTTGAGATTCGCATGGCTGGCAATAGCGTCAATGAGTTCGGATTTATGCATGGTTTCCTCAAAAGATGGGATGTAAAAAAACTAGCCGGCGAAAACGGCGGCGTCTAAGATCAAATCAGCCATAAGCGATCATTACACTATGGAATTGTGGCGCTGATCATCGCAGTTTCAACACCTTCCTTCAAGCAAGCATCACACCGTACAGCGGATTTAGTGATCACTCCAACTCCGGGTATGATTTATCATCCCAACGCCCCCTGCCTAACCCAGTGATGTCCCATGAGCAACGTCTATCCCCTACTCCCACGGCTTACCGTCAATAGTCAGTTTATCGATGACTTTATCTCCGCCGAAGCACCCTGCTGTGCGTTGGGCCTCGTTGAAGAACGGAAACAAACCTTCGGCGTTTTAGCACTTCGGCTCGAAATGGTTATTCCTGAGGAGTACACCCGCACTGGTTTTAGTTTCGGGCATTCGTTGTACGGTAATGCCGACTTCATCGTGGTTCACTTTGGCTTCCACTTCTACCATTACGCCACATTCAACCTACTGGTAAACCCGAACAACCCGGTCGTGCAGACTGTCTTAAATAAAATGCTCGAAACCGGTAATTACTTTATTTTCGCGGTCGATCCCAAAGGGAGTGTCACCGCTTTCCGGTCGGAACTGGGGGAGGATGATTTAATCGAGTTGAAAAACAACCTGCCGCGCATTCAAAACGCCAAGACCACCGATGCCCAATACAGGAAAACGGTAGCCCTGTTCGAGCGCAATCCAAACCCGTCAGGGCAAATGCTCCACTGGGTTTGCCGCGATAACACCGATTATCTTGACCTCTCCCAGCATCGGCTAGAACTGAATCCTGTCGCCCAACCCGACACACCCAAGTACTCACCACCCGAAGACCTCTTTGAAAGTAGCCTCATTCCCTGCGATCACTGCGGGGAGTGGGCGGCGCAATTGATCTTTGCCGACGATAGTGCCGATGAAAACGTACTTGAAGTTTGCGCTCAAACCATGGTCCACCAATATAGTGAAATCAATGTGCCGACTTGGGTCATCGGCGAACCACTGGGAACACCAGGCTTCGATACCAAAACCAGAGTATTGAAAGTATGGCCGAACCGTGAGCCCATTCAGCTAAAGACGGCCAATGAATTTGATGAGGAACTGGATGAATTAATGGCACGTCACTGTCAACCGGGTGATGACACTACACAGGACCCGGCACCGGCAGATCAACAAATTCAGTGGCACCCTATTAGTATGTTGCCTACCTTCACCTTTATGGTGGACGGCATGCTGGAGGAATCCATGATTCAGTTGGACAACCTACGTCAGGCAATAGCCAAGCCTTATGTATTGGACGATGCCACCCTGAATAGGGTCTTTGAGCTCTATGACAAGCAATTGGACGACCAAAGGTATTTCCTGGAACAGTTTTCCCGATGGCAGCAGGATCGACTAAGCGCTGCACAAACCAAGGAAGTTAATCGTCTGATTAAACAATCGGCAACCTTGAAGGAAGTCAACGAAGAAATTCTACAGATCGCGAACAGCATCAAACATGAAACGATTGATCAAATCCTGGCAATGGATGAAGTGGAACTGGCTATAGCCGTGTTATCGGGCAAAATAAAACCGCCGATGCTGTAAGGTGTTCCGAGACTATTACGCCAGTAGTGAATGGCGGCTTTTGGAAGTGGCGAATTTACAGTTTCGACCCCTATGTATAGTGCGCAACTATGTATAGCCGTAAATTACCATCGGTGGCAAAGCCTGGTTTCACTGGCATTTCAAACAACCCTCGGCCCAGAAGCTTTACATAGTTTTACCGAATTTCTGAGGTGAAAATATATTCGCTTCCGAAAATTCAACGACCTCTATCAACCGCCGCATATGTAGTGGTCAACTTTTTTCGGACACCAAAATAGGTTGTTGATCTGCCATTTTCATTTCATAGCCGTTGGGCGGCAGGTAGCCCAATGACGAATGCAAGCGCCGACTGTTGTAGAAATTGACGATATAGTCGGTCACGTCTCGGATGGCCTCGGTATGGTTGGCATACTGGCGGTGCCAGACGCGCTCCATTTTAAGATTCAGAAAGAATCGCTCCATTACGGCATTGTCCCAGCAGTTGCCCTTACGACTCATGCTGCCCTGAAAACCATGATGGGCCAGTAACGCCCGATATTCGTGACTGGCGTACTGACTACCCCGGTCGGAATGGACGATCAGGCCCGGCGGCGGTCGGCGCTGGGCGATGGCGATTTGCAAGGCGGTGCAGACCAGTTCTGTCGGCATGTTGGGTGCCATGGCCCAACCGACGATTTTGCGCGAATAAAGATCCAACACCACCGCCAGATACAGCCAACCGCTCAGGGTCCGTATGTAAGTAATGTCCGAGACCCAAGCTCGGTTGGCCTCGGCTTGCTCAAACTGGCGATCCAACACGTTCTCGTACACCGGCAGGTTGTGGTTGCTATCGGTGGTATGCACAAACTTGGGTTTCCAGATCGGCTTGATCTGGAGTTCCTTCATCAGGCTGCGCACCCGATGACGGCCAATCTCGATTCCCTGTTCCGCCAGTTCCTTGCGCAGACGACGACTGCCATAGCATTGACCGGTGGCTTCGAACAGACTGCGCAGTCGAACCCGCGTGCCGCAAAGCGCTTGAGGCTGCCGTGCTCGTCTCTGGGCCGCATACCATCCCGACCGACTGACGCCCAGTAACTGACAACCCTGCTGCACCGTGACGACCTTCTCTGCCGTTAACTGGTGAATCACTTGGTGTTTCATCGCAGTTCCTTGGCAAAGAAGGCCGAAACCTTTTTTAGCAATTCGTTATCCGAACGCAGTTGCCGATTTTCTAATTCCAGCTGCCGAATCCGCTGCTGGTCAGGGGTTAACGGCTTACCTATGCCCGGTTGACCGGATTGCTCGGCCTGCACCTGCTTCAGCCAGCGACGTACCGCAGTCTCGCCCAGCTTCAGCTCCTGACAAACCTGAGGAACCGTGAGTCCCTGTTCATGGATCATTTGTACTACTTGCAGCTTGAACGCCGCATCAAAACTTCGCCTTTCTCGTTTCATTCGTTTCACCTTGAAGGTTGATAGTTTATCAACCTATTCGGGTGTCCGTTTTTATTAGACCACTACAATATGCAGACAATAGTTTGAGTGCAAATTCGCTCCCGTTTTTATGATTTCATGCTTCATTTACATTAATGACACCGTGAATTTCATCGTTTAAAGCTATCGTCCAACAGGGAAAGAATTTACGCAGTCCGCCAAGCATTAAAACTATGCGTAGCGCTCCACTGGCAACCGCTGATGGCTCGCGGGGTACACGTCGAAATAAATCCCATCTATTCATAGTTGGGCACTATACATAGGGGTCGCTATGGATAGCTATCCATAGCGACCCTCAGCCGCCAGTCGTGATCCTACAACGTAGGTGTCTGGTTTTAATTACTAAACGGACAGTTAATTTATCTCAAAGCGAAATCTTACTGGCTGTACTGCTGCTATTTGGCTCTTGACATTTCAACAATGGCAACCACATGACGTAATAGGCCAAAAAGTAATACCTGAAAGTTAGCAACAAATCAGACGGGTGATCTCAACACCTACAAAGTTTCACATACAAAATCATTCGTGAGTTAAAATTGGGGATATGATGAAGCAGCGCCTAACCACAATCCTACTGGTACTCATGGCTATCATGCCTGTTGCGGTGGCGTTTGCTCATTATTCTGAGCTTGCAAGTCAGTTGTCTGCTTCACAAATTGTTGCTGCTGTCGAGATGAATGACGGAGGTAATCCTATTTCACCCCATTCCGAGCATTGCCAGCCTGCTAAGGCACACCTAGCAAGTTGCAGTTTTCATGTTTGCGTCGATTGCGCAATCACATCATCCTATAGGTTTATTTCCACCCATAGCGCTAATTTTTATAGCTCTGGGGCAGTACCCACCTCAAACTCATTGCTTGTTCCCCCCGATATAAAGCCGCCGATTATTACCCTATAAGCCGTGTAACGGCGGTGTTTTACTGTGCCGCCATTAGGATGATCAACAGTGGCTAGAGTCCGCGCGTTGTTTGTCATTGCTATAACGAGCTTATGAGGACGATCATGAGATCTTTTCGTTTAAGGCGTCTGCTAATGGCGACGCTGTTTTTCGTCTGTAGCGTTGCCGACGCTACGGAACAGTCGCTATTAACCCTTGAGGCGGCCACTCAAAAAGTCGCTCAGGATAATCCCGACCTGGCGCAAATGCTGGCTCGCGCCAAGGCGATGGCCGCGATTCCTTCGCAAGAGGGCAGCCTGCCCGATCCGCAAATCAGTTTCAATGCCATGAGCTTGCCGACCAATAGTTTCAGCACCCGGCCGGAAGACATGACGCAAATCGGTTTCGGCCTTTCCCAAGCCATTCCTTTTCCCGGCAAACTGGCGCTACGCGAACAGGCGGCGCTGTATGAAGCTGAAGCGGCAACGCTCAGCGCTGATGAATTACGGCTACGTTTGCTGAGCGATGTGAAAACGCTTTGGTGGCAGGTTTTTTATCTGGACCGGACAATGGAGATTGTCGATAACAATCACACCTTATTGCATCAGTTCGTCGATATTGCCAGAAGCAAATATGAAGTCGGCGAAGGGTTGCAACAGGATGTATTGCTGGCCCAGCTCGAATTATCCAAATTGCTCGATCAAAAAATCAATCTGAGCGGTATGCGGCGTAGCACTGCGGCCAAGCTCAACGCATTGCTGGATCAACCCGCCAACAATCCCGTGCAATTACCCGCCACACTTTCAATACAGATGCCGGAAATCAGGCAGGAAGACCGGCTGTATCAACAAGCGGAAACGTCGAGACCACTGCTGGAAAGCGACCGCCAAGGCATAAACGCGGCGCAATCCAAACTGGAACTGGCTCAAAAAGAGGTATTGCCCGATTTCAATGTCGAAGCGGCGTATGGTGCTCGCAATAACATGCCAGACGGTACCCGGCGTTCCGATTTGCTCAGTTTAGGCGTCAGCATGAATGTGCCGATTTTTGCCGGCAGCAAACAGAACAAGATGATAGACCAGCGCAATAGCGAATTGATGCAACAACGCTATGCGCTACAAGATCGCTGGAATACGGTTCGTTCTGAAATTACCCAGAGCCATAGCGATTACCAGCGGGCCAAACAGCAATTCGTGTTGTTCGATACCGGCATCATTCCGCAGGCTAGGCAAACCGTCGCCTCCATGTTGGCCGGTTATCAGGTCAACAAAGTCGATTTTTTGAATCTGGTGCGTAGCCAGATCACCTTGTTCGAATACGAAACTCAATACTGGAAAGCCTTCACGGAAGCCCAACAAGCACTGGCGCAACTCTGCGCGAATGTGGGCGGGGACGACATTTATGAATAAGCAACTGTTATTAACCGCCACGGTGACGTTGGGGATAGGCCTGGCTGGCGGCTATTGGATGGCTCAGCAACCTAAACAGGAATCGGCGATTCAACCGGCAGAAGGCAAGAAGCCTTTATTTTACAGAAATACCATGAATCCATCGGCAACGTCCCCGGTGCCAACCAAGGATGCCATGGGCATGGACTATGAGCCGGTTTATGCCGACGCTAATGCGCCCAAGCAACCCAAAATTCTGTTTTACCGCAATCCGATGAATCCCTCGGTCACGTCACCGATTCCGGCCAAAGACAACATGGGCATGGATTATCTACCCGTGTATGCCGACGGCGAGGCGAAAACTGACGAGTCCGCCGGTGCGGTTCGAATTGATGCGGCGACAGTACAAAACATCGGCGTGCGGACCGCGCTAGCCAAACAAACCTTGCTTTCGCATGTGGTCCGAGCCGTTGGCCGGGTAGCCTATGATGAAGAGCATATTGTACGCCTGCACCCCAAAACCGAAGGCTGGATCGAAACCTTGCGTGCCGACAAGACCGGACAAAGGGTCAGGAAGAATGAAGAGCTATTGAGCATTTACTCCCCACAACTGGTGGCCAGTCAGCAGGAATACGTGCTGGCACTGAATAATCTGAAAGTGCTGGAAAAAAGCCCTATCGAAGACATCCGCCGAGGTGCGGAAGAGTTGGTTAAAAGCTCCCGCGAACGCTTAAATCTGCTGGATGTGCCGGCGCATCAACTACATGAGCTGACGGATAGCCAAGCTATCAAAAAGAGCCTGCATATTCACACCCCGGCGGATGGCATTGTCATCAACATCGGTGCTCGCGAAGGCCAATATGTTACCCCGGAAACCGAGCTGTACATGATCGCCGATCTATCCACGGTCTGGGTATATGCCGAAATTTACGAGTACGAACTGCCTTGGGTTAAGGAAGGCGACCCGGTTGAAATGCGCTTGGCCGGGGTTCCGGGCCGCATCTTCAAAGGCCGCCTGGCGTTTATCTACCCTTATGCCGAAGCCAAGACCCGGACCATCAAAGTACGTCTGGTCTTCGATAATGCCGACTTACTGTTAAAACCCGATATGTTCGCCGAAGTCACGATCCATGCCGGCAAACAACTGGATGCTGTGGTGATTCCTTCCGAAGCGGTGATCCGTTCCGGCGCGCAAACCCAGGTTTTGGTGGTGCGCGGTCCCGGTAAATTCGAGCCGCGTCAAGTGACGACGGGTTTGTCGTCCAATAACGACATTGCCATTATTGACGGCTTAGCCGCTGGGGAAGAAGTCGTCACTTCGGCGCAATTTCTGATCGACTCCGAATCCAAGCTGAATGAAGCTACCGCTAAAATGACGGAACCTTCGGTACCGCAACAACCGGCAACCAAGTCGTTGCCAGTTGAGCAGGGAGCGCATAACCATGACTGATTTCATCATCAATAGCGTGTTGAAAGACCGCTTCATGGTATTGCTGGGAGCGATTATCCTGGCCATCGGCGGCGTTTGGTCGTTCAAGAACATGCCCCTGGATGCCATACCGGACTTGTCCGATGTGCAGGTGATCATCTTCACCGACTATGCCGACCAATCGCCGCAGGTAGTCGAAAACCAAGTGACTTATCCATTGACCACCGCCATGCTGGCCGTGCCGCATGCCAAGGTGGTACGTGGTTATTCCTTCTTCGGTCTGTCCTTCGTCTATGTGATTTTCGAAGACGGCACGGATATGTATTGGGCCAGGTCGCGGGTGCTGGAATACCTCAACTATGTAAAAAATCGTTTGCCGCAAGGTGTCACACCGGCATTGGGTCCGGATGCCACCGGTGTCGGCTGGATTTACGAATATGCCTTGGTGGACAAGACCGGCAAGCATGATTTGGCGCAATTGCGCTCGATTCAGGACTGGTATCTACGCTATCCACTACAGACTGTTCCCGGCGTTTCCGAAGTCGCCTCGGTCGGCGGCTACGTCAAGCAATATCAAGTGGAAGTCGATCCCAACGCGTTGCAAGCCTATGAGATTTCGTTATCCACGGTGATGATGGCCATCAAACGCTCTAATAACGATGTCGGTGGCCGCTTGCTGGAAGTTGGCGAAACCGAATACATGGTTAGAGGCTTGGGTTACATCAAATCCATCGCCGATCTGAATACCATACCGGTTG
>NZ_AQOV01000001.1:3300000-3535778 GCF_000365425.1 Methylomonas sp. MK1 | reverse complement strand
TAACACCGTCGCCAAACTCTCCCAAACCATTTCCGAGGTTATTTCGGCAGCGGATCAGCTGGGTAATGCCTCCGAGCAGATCAGTTCCACCTCCCAATCGCTGTCGCAAGCCGCCAGCGAACAAGCGGGCAGTGTCGAGATCACCAGCGCCAGCATCGAGGAAATGGCGGCCAGCATCAACCAGAATGCCGACAATGCCAAAGTCACCGACGGCATGGCCAGCAAAGCCGCTACCGAAGCCAGCCAAGGCGGTGAAGCCGTTAAGCAGACCGTTGACGCCATGCGCGAGATCGCCAAGAAAATCGGCATCATCGACGACATTGCGTATCAGACCAACATGTTGGCACTGAATGCGGCCATCGAAGCGGCGCGGGCCGGCGATCACGGCAAAGGCTTCGCGGTGGTGGCGGCGGAAGTCCGCAAGCTGGCCGAGCGCAGCCAAGTGGCCGCGCAGGAAATCGGCGAATTAGCGGAAACCAGCGTGGAAACAGCCGAATCGGCCGGCAAACTGTTGGATGAAATCGTCCCCAGCATAGCCAGAACCTCCGATTTGGTCCAGGAAATTGCCGCCGCGTCGCAAGAGCAATCGGCCGGTGTCAGCCAAGTCAACAATGCGATGAACCAGATGAACCAGATTACCCAGCAAAATGCTTCGGCCAGCGAACAATTGGCGGCAACTGCGGAAGAAATGACCAGTCAGGCTGAACAGCTGCAATCGTTGATGAGCTTTTTTAGACTCGACAATGGCGGTCGAAGAGCTACGACACCAACTGAAGTCAAAGCGGCAAAAAAGACTATCAAGGTGAAGCCCGTCGCTCAGGCAAGTGCGAATATCGATCATGACTTCGATTTAAACCAGTTCGAACGTTTCTAGGAGCGGGCCATGACAGAACTTGCAACAACTCAGGAAAAATTACCGGCTGCGCAGAGCAAACAGACTGCGCTGGCGGGTCAATACTTAACCTTTACCCTTGGGGGCGAGCTTTACGCACTAGGCATTTTGAGTAGTAAGGAAATCATCGATTACGGCAATCTTACCGAAGTACCTATGATGCCGGTGTTTGTGCGCGGCGTGATTAATCTGCGCGGTAGCGTGGTGCCGGTGGTGGATTTGCTGGCGCGCTTCGGTAAGGGATCGACGCCTGTTGCCAAGCGCACCGGTATCGTTATCGTCGAAACCGCCAGCGAAACTGAGGATGGCGTATCCCAGGATCTGGGGATCATCGTGGATGCAGTCAACGAAGTGGTCGAAATCAGTCAACAGGACATCGAGCCGCCGCCAAGTTTTGGGGCGGGGATTAGACCTGACTTTATTAACGGCATGGCCAAACGGAATGGCCGCTTTGTTATTTTGTTAAACGTCAGCAAGGTACTGTCCGTGGATGAAATGGCTGCGTTAAGTAAAGTGGGCCATGAACGACACGCGCAGTTTGAGTAGCCAGACCGTACGAGCCGAGCTTTTCGATATGTTGTTAGCCCTGCAAGGCCCTGCTAGCCGAGTAGTCTATTTTTTAATTGGCCATTCGCAAAGGACCCGATTTCATGAGAAATAATCAACCGGTTACCCAGCATGAGGTCGAGCTTGGCGACGATGAGCTGATTTTTTCCAAAACCGATTTAAACGGCAATATCGCCCTAATCAATCATACCTTTGTCAAAATCAGTGGCTTTTCAGCAGCAGAGTTGCTTGGCAAGCCGCATAACGTCGTGCGCCATCCGGATATGCCTTCAGAGGCTTATGCCGATCTTTGGGAGAATCTAAAAGCCGGCCGGCCCTGGGCCGGTTTGGTCAAGAATCGTTGTAAAAATGGCGATTACTATTGGGTAGTAGCAAATGCCACGCCCATTTTCGATAACGGCAAAGTCATAACGTACATGTCGATTCGTCACAAACCGACGCGCGAGCAAATCGAAGCCGCCGGGCAGGCTTACCTTTTGTTTCGCGAGGGCAAAGCCAAAGGTTTGCGCATTTATCAAGGTAGAGTCGTCAAAGCCAATTTAACTTGGAGAATAAAAAAACATGTTACTTAAACTCAAAATCGGAACCCGTTTGGCCGGCATGATTGGTCTGGGTGTGTTAGTTGCGGCGATATTGGCAGTGCAGGGCTTGGTAGGATTAAACAGCAGCCAGCAAAGCTTAAAAACTGTCTACGAAAATAGGATGCAGCCATTACAGAATTTGGCGGTCATGAATGAGCTTCTTGGCGACAACGCAAATGAGATAAAGGCAATACTCGACGAAATGTCAAAAAATAAGTCAAGTTCAGAGAGCAACTCTGAAACGTTAAAAACCATTGAAAAAAATAGCGCTGAAATCAAGGATAGATGGAAGAAATACATCACTTCATCCCTAACTCCTGATGAAAAAATACTTGCAGAACGTTTTAACGACACTCATGAAAAATTCAATGCCACTGTCATGACACCTGGGCTTGAAGCCTTGCATACCGGTCGGATGGGCGAGGCAGGAAAGCTGGCCGGGCTTGTTGAAAGTTCCTATCAACCGGTCGACGACCATTTGGAAGCGCTAAAAAATCAACTACTAACCATGACAGAGAGCGAATACAAGGCTGGCGTCAGCCGTTTTGAATCCGCTCAAATTGTTACAGTTGGCTTACTGGCAGGTGCGATAGCTATTCTGATTTGGTTGGGTATCGTGGTCACAAGGTCGATCACCCGGCCGCTGGCACAGGCAATAGCGGTATTTGACAAAATCTCCAATGGGCAATTGAATTCGGTGATTGACGCCGAAGGCGAAGACGAGGCCAGTCAGGTTTTATTGGGATTAAAAGCCATGCAAACCAGGCTGGGTAGTAATGTTGCCGAAATTCGCATGATAGTGGAGGATGCGGTGAATGGCGATTTTAGTACCAAGATGAGTTTGGACAGCAAGCAAGGTAGCGATCTGCAAATTGCCCAGTTATTAAACCAGCTGACCGATACGACCGAAGTTGCATTGCAGGACATTAGCAGGGTGGCCGGTGCGCTGGCGAATGGCGACTTGTCGCAAACCATAATCAAGGCCTATCCTGGTTTGTTCGGCGAAACCAAAGACGGCATAAACGGCACCGTTGAAGCTTTGTCGAAGATAGTCAGCGAAGTGACGTCCTCGGCCGGTGAGTTGTTGAACGCGTCCGAACAAATCAGTTCTACGTCCCAATCCCTCGCGCAGTCGGCGAGTGAGCAAGCCGCAAGTGTCGATGAATCCAGTGCCAGTATCGAAGAAATGGCAGCTAGTGTTAATCAGAATGCCGAAAACGCCAGGATTACAGAAGGCATGGCAAGTCAAGCATCTCGGGAAGCCATCGCAGGTGGCGAGGCAGTTAAGCACACCGTCTCGGCCATGAAACTAATCGCCAGCAAAATCGGCATCATTGACGACATCGCCTATCAAACCAATATGCTGGCCTTAAACGCCGCTATAGAAGCGGCGCGGGCGGGCGACCACGGCAAGGGGTTTGCAGTGGTCGCGGCGGAAGTCCGCAAACTCGCCGAGCGGAGTCAAATAGCCGCGCAGGAAATCGGTGAATTGGCGGAAAACAGCGTAATGACGGCTGAAAGCGCCGGCAAGCTGCTGGATGCGATCGTACCGAGTATCGCCAAAACCTCTGATTTAGTGCAGGAAATCGCCGCCGCGTCTCAGGAGCAATCGGCAGGTGCAGGTCAGATTAACACCGCTATGAGTCAGATGAGTCAGCTGACACAGCAAAATGCCTCTGCAAGCGAAGAATTGGCGGCAACAGCCGAAGAAATGACCGGACAATCCGAACAATTACAACTTTTGATGAGCTTTTTTAGGATGACGGGCGAGCAATCGCCAAGCCAGAGAGTTGCGTACTCGAATCGTCGGCAAACCACGAAAAAAACCCTGTACACAAAAAAACCGAAATTCCACGAAAACAACGAACCGGAATTCGATCTTAATCACTTCGAGCGGTTTTAAGTACAAGCAGCCGTATTATTGGGAGAGTTGATGTGTATACGCTACAAATAGGAGTATAGAGTGTCGTCAATCCATCGTGTCGGCGCGCCGATATTGCATAAGCAAGAGTTTGCCTGGATCAGAGACTATCTTTACAAGCACGCTGGTATTGTCTTAAACGATAGTAAGCAGGCCATGGTGATGGGACGTTTGGAGAAGCGTTTGCGTCATCATGGCATCGATAGCTATGGCGAGTATTTTCGGCAATTCGGTAAGCCGGGATTCGAAAATGAAACGACGATGGCTATCGATTTGCTAACCACCAATGAAACCTATTTTTTCCGCGAATCCAAGCATTTCGATTATGTGGTTGAAAAGATTTTGCCGCAGCACTCCGCGGCCAAGCCGTTTCGGGTTTGGAGCGCGGCCAGCTCTAGCGGCGAGGAAGCTTACACGCTGGCGATGCTATTGGCGGAGTATTTGAGATCCCGGCAATGGGATATTATCGGGACTGATATCTCCACGCGGATTTTAGAAAAAGCCCGGCGGGGTTTGTACCCCAGTAATGCCGCAGAAAAAATCCCCCAAATTTTGCTGAAAAAGTATTGTCTGAAAGGGACGGGGCAATATGACGGTTTTTTGCTGGTGGCGCCTGAGCTACGCAGTCGCGTTAAGTTCGAATATGCCAATTTGATTGGAACGTTGCCAGACCTGGGTAGCTTCGACGTGATCTTTTTACGTAACGTAATGATTTACTTTGATATTGAAACCAAGCAACGCCTGCTGGACAAAATTGTTAAGTACCTGCGTCCAGGCGGCTATTTTTTCATTAGCCATTCTGAGTCGTTAAGTGGTATGAAAACCGAACTGCAAACCATCATGCCGTCGGTGTATCGCAAAGCTTTGGATTAATTGGGTTGCTGCGAGCTCGTCTGGCTTGCGAGTATAACGTTACCTGATCAGCAAGCCGCTTCAAGTGTACGCTGCCCCATCCTTGAAATCGTCATTTTGGCAGCGAATACCGAAATCCAGGCCGCATGGATAGTTCGAAGCTTGCTATCGATGGCCCTGGATGGCGGGCATGGCGGGGTTTCTTGGTTGAGCGGAAGCCTGTTATTGATCAGGAAACTTTATTCTCCACCGCCGACTCGTTCATAATCGCGCTTTTATTTTCTGGGGCGGCAAATATGCGTTATTTACACACCATGGTTCGGGTAAAGAATCTTGCCGAATCGCTGGATTTTTATTGCAATAAATTGGGCTTAATTGAAGTGCGGCGCATGGAAAGCGAAACCGGACGTTTT
Organism: Methylomonas sp. MK1; assembly: GCF_000365425.1. Lineage (NCBI taxonomy): Bacteria > Pseudomonadati > Pseudomonadota > Gammaproteobacteria > Methylococcales > Methylococcaceae > Methylomonas > Methylomonas sp. MK1. The sequence goes on along the minus strand of NZ_AQOV01000001.1, from coordinate 3,530,552 downwards.
ACCTTGGTGTATCTCGCTGCACCTGGCGACCGGCAAACCGCTGTAGCGGTTGACGCGCCATTACTGGAGCTGACTTACAACTGGGATACGGAGGATTACGGCGGTGGCCGTAATTTCGGGCATTTAGCCTTCGAAGTGGACGATATTTATGCGGTTTGCCAAGACTTAATGGCTAAAGGAGTAGCGATTAACCGGCCGCCGCGTGATGGACATATGGCTTTTCTGCGCTCGCCAGACCAAATCTCTATCGAATTGTTACAAAAAGGCCAAGCTTTGCCGCCGCAAGAGCCGTGGGCCTCCATGCCCAACCTTGGCGTGTGGTAAGGTCTATCGAGTTGTTACCGCTGAGTCTTTATGTCCATTTTCCCTGGTGCATCCAGAAATGCCCGTATTGCGACTTCAATTCCCACGCCGTTAAAAAACCGATTCCAGAACAAGCTTACATCGATGCCTTGCTGACCGACCTGCACGCTGATTTAGAATTGCTGGGTGGGCAACGAAGCATCAACAGTATATTTATGGGGGGTGGCACGCCTAGCTTGTTTTCGCCTGAAGCGTTAGACCGTTTGTTGGCCGGAGTCAGGCAGTCATTACCTGTTGACGAACAGTGCGAAATCACATTGGAAGCCAATCCAGGTACCTTCGAAAGCGCAAAATTTCATGAGTTTCGGGCTTTAGGCATTAATCGCCTATCGATAGGAATTCAAAGCTTTCAGGATCGGCATTTGCAGACATTAGGACGGGTGCATTCCGCCGCCGAAGCCATGGTTGCGGTGGACATCGCCGGTAAAGCCGGGTTTGATAATTTCAATCTGGATTTGATGTTCGGTTTGCCGGATCAGAGCGAGAGCGAGGCCTTGAGCGATGTGGAAATTGCCATTAGCTTGGCTCCAACCCATATTTCCTTTTACCAACTGACGCTGGAACCCAATACGTATTTTTATAAGTTTCCGCCGAAATTGCCGGAAGACGACGTGATATTCGCCGCGCAAAAGCGCTGCCAGCAACTGTTGGCGGAAAACGGTTACCAGCAGTACGAAGTGTCTGCGTATGCAAAACCCGACAAGCAATCCCGACATAATCGCAATTACTGGCAATTTGGCGATTATCTGGGGATAGGCGCCGGCGCGCACGGCAAAATCAGTCGCGCCTTGCCGGATGAGATAATGCGCACGGTTAAGCCGAGAAGCCCGGAACAGTATTTATCGCAACCCGGTCGATCACAATGCGAAGCGATTGAGGTCGCACAATTGCCGTTAGAGTTTCTGATGAACCAATTGCGACTAAAGAAGGGCTTTAGTCTGAAGGATTTTGAACTGACTACCGGATTGGCGGCAGATAGCTTGGAGCCTAATTTATCCCGCTGTCTCGCCCAAGGTCTAATGCACCGGGATGGCTTGGTCTATAGCTGTAGCGAAAAAGGTTGGGATTTTCTGGACATAGTCCTAGAAAAGTTCATCGATTAAACACGCGCGGGTATAATTGCTTTCATTTTAGATTTGTAACACTCCAAAATGCTCGATTACCAAAAACAGTTTATTCAGTACGCTTTGGATTGCGGCGTATTAAAGTTTGGCGAATTTCATTTAAAGTCCGGACGAATCAGTCCTTATTTCTTTAATACCGGCCTATTCAACAGCGGCGCTCAGCTGGATAAATTAGGGCAGTTTTATGCGCAGGCGCTGATTAGCGCCGGTGTCGAGGTCGATGTATTGTACGGGCCGGCTTATAAAGGCATCCCCTTGGTCAGTACCACCTCGATTGCCTATTCCCGCTTGCAGCGCGATATTCCGTTTGCGTTTAACCGCAAAGAAGCCAAGGATCATGGCGAAGGCGGCGTATTGGTCGGCGCGCCCCTGCAAGGCAAAGTCTGGATTCTGGATGATGTGATTACTGCAGGTACGTCGGTGCGCGAATCAGTGGAGATTATCAATGCCGCCGGTGCGACGGTTGCAGGTGTGGTAATTGCGTTGGATCGTCAGGAAAAAGGTCAGAATGAATTGTCGGCCGTCCAGGAAGTGTCGGCGCAATTCGGCATTCCGGTGTTGGCGATAATCTGCTTGGCCGACATCATTGAGTTTATTTCCCAACAGAACGGTTCGGCTGATAAGTTGGCTATTATTCAGGCCTATCGACAGCAGTACGGAATTTGAGTAGTCATGCGTGCCTTAGGCTTTTGCTTATGGATTATTGGTCTACACTTAGCCGTTACAATTTGCCCCTTATATTGAGTACAGTCGGAACAAAGGCGAGCCATGAGAAATCTGGAATTTAAAGAACAGTTGCACGAATACACGCATTGGCGCGAACAACTGATTCAGGGTATCGAATTGTATCGGGACTGGCGCAATCGTTATCGCTTCAGTGATCCACAAAGTACTGATACGTTGTTAAATATATTGCAAGGATTACACAACGATCGAGTCACCTTAGCGTTTGTGGCGGAGTTTTCCAGAGGTAAAACCGAGTTAATCAACGCGCTGTTTTTTGCTGAAACGGGCGTGCGCTTGTTGCCGTCATCGCCGGGACGCACCACGATGTCACCTACCGAGCTGTTCTGGGATGAAAAAGGCGGCAGTTACATTCGATTACTCAATATCGAGAGTCGCCTCGAAGATATTTCCTTGATGGATTACAAACGTAATCCTGACCGGTGGACGCAAATCGAATTGAATTGCGAGTCGCCCACACAAATGCAGGAAGCATTTAGAGAGTTGATTGCCACGAAAAAAGTTTCTCGGGAAATGGCCGATAAGCTTGGCTTGTGGAACGAACGCGAAGCTGCCGAGCAAGGCATTATCAATCCGGAAACGGTGGAAGTGCCGTGTTGGCGGCATGCGATGATCAGTTTTCCACATCCTTTGCTGAAAGAAGGCTTGTGCATTCTGGATACGCCGGGCTTGAACGCCTTGGGTACGGAGCCAGAGTTAACCTTAAGCATGTTGCCCAGCGCTCAAGCGATTATTTTTGTCTTGGCGGCTGATACCGGTGTGACTAAAAGCGACCTGGAGATGTGGAAAAGCCACGTCTGTAGCTCCAGGGGTAACCGGCGTCAGGGTTTGGCTGTGGTGATGAATAAAATCGACTCGATGTGGGACGATTTGGCCGGTGAAACCGGCTATGAAGCCGCGATTCAAAAGCAAATCGATACCTCGGCGATGATCCTGAATCTGGAGAAGGAAGTTATTTTTCCGGTCTCAGCGAAACAGGCGCTATTGGCTAAGGTGAAAGGCGATGATGCCTTGCTGCAAAAAAGTCGTCTGAATCTGCTGGAAAGTTATCTGTCGGACGATATTCTTGATCAACGCCGCGACATTCTGAAAGCTGTGGTTGATAAGGAGATCGGTTTTCTGGTCAGTGAGTCTGTCAAGCTGATGGATTCCAAGATTACCAACGCGCAAAAGCAGCTCGATGAATTCAAACAGGTCGATTTCGAGAATCAGGAGTTGACCGGCAAATTGATGGCCGAGACCCGTGACCGTCAAAACGCTTACATGGCTAATATCGAGAACTTTCAGGCCAGCCGGAAAGTGTTTGCGGTACAAGCCAAGATGTTGATCGATTCGTTTGCCAAAGAAAAAATCGACGACATAATTCGGCGCACTAAAGACGATATGAGCAAAAGCCTGACTACTTACGGCATGAAACAGAACATGCGTAGGTTGTTTGACGAGTTGCGCGATTTGCTCCAGGATTCAGTCGATATGACCGAAGAAACGCGCCGCTTGATCAAGGCTATTCATAAGAAATTTCAGGACGAATACGGTTTTAAGGAAATCGAGCCGCAATTGTTTTCGATTAAACAACACCAGTTTGAGCTGGAGCAGATTTTTGAAGAAGGCGAAGCGTTTCGCAATAGCGCCAAAACCACGATGACCGAGCAAAGCATAGTGGTCAATAAGCTATACGGTACGCTGATTGCGAAGGCGAGAAACATTTTGCAACAAGCCCAGCGCGATGCGGTCACCTGGAGCAATAGTGTGCTGTCCCCGCTGATGCACCAAATCAAAGACCACAAAAAACAAATCGAAAGTCGTTTGATTATGCTTAGAAAAATCAACGAATCCAAAGGCAATGTCAACGAAAGCATTGCCCAGTTAGAGAGCGAATTGGGTCCGCTACAAGTCCAGTATCAAGAGTTACTCGAGATCCTTAAAGCTGTGCATTTGGAAATAAAAGCCGATTAGTTCGGCTTTTTCTGTCCACAGTTTAATAGTTTGTTGCTTGTGTTGCGCGCATCCGCTTATGGTGATGGATTTGCGGCGCAAGAGTCCAGCAACTTGTGAAAGTAGTGCCAATCGAAATATGGTCCAGGGTCAGTTTTTCGGCCCGGGGCGATGTCGCTATGGCCGACAATGCGCCTGCTCGATAATTTCGGATAATCTTCCAGTAATTTTCTACATACATCGGCAAGACGCCGATATTGAATGTCCGTGTAAGCCACGCTGATGGCTCCTTCCAGCTCAATACCAATAGAAAAGTCGTTACAGCGTTCCCGATCTTGGTATTTGGAGACGCCTGCATGCCAGGCCCTGCGGTGGAACGGTACATATTGCCTGATACTGCCATCCCGGCGAATCAGCAAATGCGAGGACACCTTTAGCTGATATATGTCCTGGAAATAAGGATGTGCGCTGGGATCCAGCCTGTTACAAAACAAGTCATCGATGTAGTCGCCCGCGAATTGTTCCGGAGGCAGGCTGATGCAATGGATTACCAACAACGAAATATCGTCGGAGTCCGGCCTGTCGTCGCAGTTCGGCGAAGCGACCTGGCAAGCGCTGCTCAAGTAGTGGCCGCGAATTATCATGGTTTTCAAGCGTTGTAAGTGATGCGGTATTTTATAAGCTTTGCCAGCCATAACCCTACGCTTTTAGTTGCCCTACTTGATTGGCCCGAGTTTGATTCAGCTGTCACCGCATGCGGTTTATAATTACCCACCTTGTTCATCGTCAATTAAACGCCCATGCAACCAAACCCAAAGGAAATCGCGCTTTATCTGGCTGAAGATATCGGTAGCGGCGATATTACCGCCAGCATTGTCTCAGCCGAGACTCAAGCCAACGCCACAGTGTTGACCCGCGAACCCATGGTGCTGTGCGGTACAGCCTGGTTCGATGAGGTGTTTCGACAATTGAGCCCTCAGGTCATCGTCGATTGGCAATGTGCTGAGGGCGATAGCATCTCTGCCAATACCCTGCTATGCCGCTTGCATGGCCCTGCTCGGGCATTGCTGACTGGGGAGCGTACGGCGCTGAATCTACTGCAAACCTTATCCGCGACGGCGACTGTTGCGCGTCACTATGCGGAGGCCGTGGCGGGTACTGGCTGCAAGGTCTTGGATACCCGCAAAACTCTGCCCGGTTTACGTTTGGCGCAAAAATACGCGGTCAAATGCGGAGGTTGTTTCAATCATCGTATCGGTTTATTCGATGCTATCTTGATCAAGGAAAACCACATCCTCGCGGCCGGCTCAATCGCCAATGCGATCAGGCTGGCTAGGGGCTATGCGGATGTGCCAGTCGAGGTAGAGGTGGAAAATCTTGACGAGTTTGCTCAGGCTTTTGCCGCGCAACCGGATCGGATCATGCTGGATAATTTTTCGCTGGTGGATATGCGTACAGCAGTAGAGCTAAATCAGAAACGACTGGAGCTGGAAGCGTCTGGAAATATTACTTTGGATAATATCCGAACTGTTGCCGAGACCGGGGTGGATTTTATCTCGATAGGTGCTTTAACGAAAAACGTAGTTGCGGTCGATCTGTCGATGCGCATTGAGATGCGCATCGATTAATCCCATGCTGATGCGCTCAGTTGACTGCGTTCAGCATCTCGTTTTCATATAAACGCAATTTTTTCCAGTTCGCGAATTTGCTGTCGTCGAACGGCGCATCGTGGTCGATGGCATGCTCGTAGCAACTACGAAATAGTCGGGCAGTCCGAAACGCGTGTAATTCGTCATCGGCGGTTACCGTGTCTACATTACCCACTTGGAAGGTTTTATTCCGGGACTTTCCATCTTTTACCCAAAACACCGTGTAGCAAAGATAGCTTTTATCCTTGCGGTGATCGAACTTGATAGTTCTGGATACGCCGGTCACACCGGTAGTAGTTTTGTTTTTCGGCGGCTTCAAGAAGCGAGTCTTACTGCCTTTCAACACCACCAGCATCTGATCGCGCCAAGTAATCGCGGCTTTCAGCGACTTGGTTTTGCTGCCCCAGAGCTTGTGAGAGAAATAACGGCTGCTCTCCTTGCCGCGCCGAACAATACGAACTTGAAAACCGAAAGTATCGGGTTCTGTAATGTGTTTTACTTTTGCCATTTGTCGTACCCTAAAAAATTCACAAAGGTCTGCATAGTGAATTTAAGCAGCGCGAAGCACGCAGACCGCCTGTTAATTGTGTAAGCTATGGATTACAAATTAGCGCGAAATCGGCTGTCTTGCAAGCGGAATTTGCCGGGATTATTAGGTGAATACCAACTAAATTGGTGTAGAATAGGAATCAGCCTTCTCGCAGAGGCGCAAACATCCTCTTAACCTTTTGTTTTGTAAATAATTTTGGAGAAAATTGATGAGCGTTTTAGTAGGTAAGCAAGCCCCTGACTTTACAGTTCCTGCGGTATTAGGCGACGGTCAAATTGTTGACTCGTACAGTTTCTCGGGTGCGACTAGCGGTAAATATGCAGTACTTTTCTTTTATCCATTAGATTTCACCTTCGTTTGCCCAAGCGAATTGATTGCTTTGGATCATCGTATCGACGAATTCAAAAGCCGCGGCGTTGAAGTGGTAGGCGTTTCTATCGACTCGCACTTTACCCATAACGCTTGGCGTAACACCCCCGTCAACCAAGGCGGCATTGGCCCCGTCCGCTACACACTGGCAGCCGACATGACGCATAGCATCTGCAAAGACTATGATGTTGAATCCGCTGGTGGCGTAGCTTTCCGCGGCAGCTTCTTGATCGACAAAGCAGGTGTCGTCCGCCATCAAGTTGTCAACGACTTACCACTGGGCCGCAACTTTGACGAGATGCTGCGCATGGTTGACGCGCTGCAATTCCACGAAGAGCATGGCGAAGTTTGCCCAGCCGGTTGGAACAAAGGTGACGCAGGTATGAATGCCAACCCTGCCGGTGTAGCTGAATACCTGAGTAAAAATGCTGACAAACTGTAAGCATTAGCTTTACTTTGAGACAAGGCGCATTGTCTAGGCAATGCGCCTTTTTTATTGCCTGAATTTTCTCTGTTTCCCTCTCCCACTCCTGCGAATTTAGTTCTGTACTGATTCTATTATTAACTCAGCCCCGCTTATTACTGCTATGCCGTTCGGCCTGAGTTTGTCTAAGCCCAGGCCGGCGCGCCTTTCGTAGACTCAGGGCGAACGGTATTTAAGGGCCGGGTTGATAATCATCACCCGGCATTATTTATACCCATTACATCTGTGGTTTAAATAGCCCGCTAAACAGGGTTGTTTGAACCAAGTCATTGGCTTTTAGCCCTCCCCCTTGCCTATTGTTACTGAGCGAGTGCGCTTTGTCATATATGGCATGTTTCTCGCTGACGACAAGTTAGCATGGAAAGTTTTTTCCGGTTTAAAACGCCACGCAAAGAGAACGGTTTTACAAAAATGAAGAGCACAAGATGAGATAATATTGATACGATATTATGCCGACAGCAGTTAACCCTCCTTTTCGTTAAGGGGCGTTCTTTTTGAACATCGTGCAACTTTCCGGCTTTGACCGTAAAAATAGCGTTTACATAAAAATAATAATTCATGCACCTCAATTTCATCGTTTCGATACTGGCAGCAACCCTTTTAATCGGTTGTTCCGCTCCACCCGACAAGCACCCGGCAAATCAAAAAGTCTCCAATGCATCTGCTGAGGCAATTAAGGCTACAGCCATTGACCAACATGATGGGCTGATTTCAATTCCAACCGAATCAAAGCCGTATATCAGCGTCGCCACGGTCACGCCGCAAAATTTCTCGGCTATGGTGCAAGCGCCCTCGCATGTCGAATTCAGAACCAAAGCCCTATCAGCGGTAAGCGCGGTGGTGGCTGGACGGCTGAAAAAAATTAATATACAAGTCGGCGACCGCGTCAAAGCAGGCACACCGATTGCCATTCTGGAAAGCGCCGACGCCGCCAAGATGCGAGCCGACGTTGCAGAATCGAAAGCCGCTCTGCAACGTGCCGAAGACCGTATGCGTCGCCAGGAGATGATGCAAAAAAGCGGTGTTGGCCTGGAAGTGGAGCGTGCGGAAGCCGATGTGCAATTGCGCGAAGCGCGGGCCGATTATCAACGCAGCCAGCAAGCTTTGCAGATGATCGGAGATGGCACGGATCAGGCCGTGGTATTGCGCGCTTCCGAAGATGGCGTGGTGTTACAGATTAAATCCTCGATAGGCTCGGCGTTGGCCGCCGGCGACACCATCATCGAAATCGGCGAACCACAATCGTTGTGGATCGTTGCCGATGTATTCGATAACGATTTGCCGCTGATCGAAAAAGGCGCCAAAGCGACATTGCAGATCAGCGCCTTACCCGAGCCTGTAACCGGTCGGGTAGTAGCGGTCAGTGCCGCGATGCAGTCCGATTTACGCCGGGGTGCGGTGTATATCGAATTCGACAATCCCAATTTGGTGTTAAAGCCGGGCATGTTTGCCAAAGGCCTGATCGAAGCTGCCGGTCCTCACCATATCGTCCTGCCTACCACTGCGGTAGTGATTCGAGACAAAAAACATACCATGGTCTACGTGGAAACCAGCGATGGCCGCTTCGAGCCACGGCAGGTACTAATTGGACAGGCACGCGACGGTCAGGTGCCGGTGCTGGACGGGCTTAAAGATGGCGAAAAAGTAGTGGTTTCGGGGGCGTTGCTGCTCGATTCCTCCGCATCTATGCTGCTTTAATCGGGGGTACTGATGCTGCGCCCCTTGATTGAGCATTGCGTTCACCGCCGTCTTTTCGTGATTATCGTGGCGGTGATCATCGCTATTTTCGGTATCCATGCGTTTATGGAAACGCCGATAGAAGCTTATCCGGATGTCACCAACACGCAAGTGACCGTCATTACCCTGATGCCGGGCTATGCGCCTGAAGAAGTGGAGCGGCAGGTAACCGTGCCGCTGGAAAGAGTATTGAACGGCACGCCAAATATGCTGCAAATGCGTAGCCAAAGCTTGTTCGGCTTGTCGCTGGTGACGATTACCTTTGAAGACCATATTGACAGCTTCCATTCCCGCACCGAGATTTCCCAACGTATATCGGGTGCGGAATTACCCAGCAGCGTCACGCCGGTATTGGTGCCGGACTACACGCCGCTGGGCGAAATCTACAAATTCACCCTGACCAGTGACAGGCATTCGCTTTACGAGCTGCGTTCGGAAATGGAATGGAACGTGTCGCGCAAATTGCGCCAGGTGCCGGGGGTTGCTGACGTACTGACTTTCGGCGGTTATTACAAGGAGTTTCATATTCAAATCGATCCGACTCGCGTCGAATCGGTAGGGTTGACGCTTGAAGACATCGGGCTTGCCGTGGAAAAGTCCAATAAAAATGTCGGTGCCGGTTTCCTGAGTTATGGCGATCAGGAAATGGTGGTGCGTGGTGTCGGCAACTTGGTGTCTGCGGACGACATCAAAAAAATCGTCCTGAAAAACCACGAAGGCACACCGGTCACCGTCGGCGACGTTGGCCGCCTAGTGCAATCCTATACGCCACGCCGCGGCACGGTAGGTTTGGACGAACACAAAGACGTGGTGGAAGGTATCGTACTGCTGCGGCGCGGCCAAAACCCGTCGCGGGTGTTGGACGCCTTGCACGAGAAAGTCGCGGAATTAAATGCTGGGATTTTGCCAGCAGGCATGAAGATCTTGCCGTTTCTGGATCGTTCCGAATTGGTCAGCAGCACCTTGCATACCGTATTCGACAACTTGCTGCACGGCTTTGCTTTGGTTGTGGGCGTAGTCTGGTTGTTTCTGCGCAGTATTCGCGGCTCCTTGATTGTGGCGACGGTGATTCCGTTGTCGCTGCTGGTGGCATTTTTAGGTTTGTATCAGCTGGGCATGCCGGCCAATTTGATTTCCATGGGCGCGATCGATTTCGGCATCATTCTCGATGGCGCGGTGGTGCTGATCGAAAACGTCATGCACCAGGCCCAGCATCGCAAACCGCAATCACGACGGGAAATGCTGCATTTAATTGCCGATGCCGCCGTGGATGTTGCGAAGCCGGCGTTTTTTGCGATGTTGATTATCATCGCCGCGTTGATTCCGGTGTTTACGCTGGAGCGCGTCGAAGGCCGGATATTTCGGCCCTTGGCAATGACTTACAGTTTTGCCTTATCCGGCGGCTTGATCTTTGCGTTGCTGCTGGTGCCGGCCTTGTGCGCCACCTTCATTCAACCCAAACATGCCTTGGTAGCCGAGCCTAAGTTTTTGGAACGCTTGCGGAATTGGTATTCCCGCTTATTGGCCCAGGTGCTGGGTAAACGAACCCTGGCTTTGGTCTTTGCCGGCATTTTGTTGCTTGCCGGCGGCTTGGCCGGTGCTGGGCTGGGCACCGAATTTCTACCGGAACTGGATGAAGGCGACATCCATGTATTTGTGGAAATGCCCCCGAGTATTTCGCTGGATAAAGGTCAGGAAATTCTATTGGACATGCGCCAACGCTTGATGAAATTTCCGGAAGTGTTGGGTATTTTGAGCCAGCAAGGTCGTTCCGAGGACGGCACCGACAACGAAGGCGTGAACATGAGCGAAACCTTCGTGCATCTCAAACACCATGAGCAATGGCGGCCTGGCTGGCACAAAGAAAAGCTGGTAGATGCGATGCGGGCTTCGTTGGAAGAAATACCGGGCGTGCGATTCAATTTTTCGCAACCGATCAAGGATAATGTCGAAGAAGCGGTGAGCGGGGTGCGCGGTAAAGTGGTCTTGAAAATCTACGGCCCCGATCTAGAAAAAATGCGTACCACGCTGGAAGACATCAAACTCCTGCTGGCCAAGGTCGATGGCGTGATCGATCTGGATCTTTACCGCGAATCGCGGGTGCCGCAATTACAAATCAAACTGGATCGCGCTGCCCTGGCCCGCAATAGTTTTGACGTGGACAGAGTGCAAGATACCATCGAAATCGGCATGGCCGGCAGGATAGTCTCCGAATTGTGGCAAGGCGAGCGGCCGGTGCCGATACGTTTGATTTTGCCGGAGAACGAACGCGGGGATATTGAGAAAATCAGCAATATGAACGTGGTCAATCCTTCCGGAGCCTATATTCCGTTGCGGGATTTGACCACTATCGATATTGCCCAAGGCCGCACCTCCATCGAACGCGAAGCCAATAGCCGTTACATGGCCTTGAAATTTAACGTGGAAGGCCGCGATTTAGGCTCGGTGGTACATGAAACCATGGAGTTGGTCACTGCCAACATCAAAGTACCGGAAGACCATTTCCTGAGCTGGGGCGGCGAGTTTGAAAATCAGCAGCGGGCGATGGCCCGCTTGGGTGTGGTGGTGCCGATAGCGGTATTGATCGTACTGGGCTTGTTGTATAGTGCTTTGCAATCAGGGCGTAGCGCGGCGGCGATCCTGATTGCCACGCCGTTTGCGATGACCGGCGGTGTGTTTGCGCTGATGTTCACCAATATTCCGCTGTCGGTCAGCGCGGCAATTGGCTTTATCGCCTTGCTCGGCCAAGTATGCCTGATGGGTTTACTGGTACTCAGTGCGACCGAGGAAATGCGCCGCAGCGGCATGGACTTGCTGGCAGCGATCAACGAAGGTGCAACTCAACGCTTGCGCCCCGTATTAATGGCCTCTCTGTTGGCATTGCTGGGGCTATTACCGATGGCTTTATCGACCAGCATCGGTAGCGAAACCCAGCGGCCGTTTGCCGTAGTGATCGTCGGCGGTATGTTGACCACCTTTTTGGTGGCTATGTTTATCCTACCGGTGATTTATTCATTCGTGACTAGCAAACAAATCCTCACGCCCGAAGAAGCCGACGAATTATTGGACAGCCAAGTATGAACCCCAAAGCCAGCCTGATTTTGCTGATTGCCCTGTTAAACAGCCCGCTGGGTTATGCCGAGTCTGACACGGCCAGTTCAGCCTTACCGGAAACGGTGACGATTCGGGATTTACTGCAAATCGTCCGGGAGAAAAGCCCCAGATACGCGTTGGCTCGCAGCCAAATCGAAGCGGCCGAAGCGGAAGTAGTGGCCGCCGATGTGCTGCCCAATCCCAAGGTCAGCTATGGCCGTTTCGATCAGGCTGGCGGACGGAGGAATACTCAATTCGACGGTCCGTCCCAACAAAACATTACTGTTGAAGTACCGATGCTGTTGGCCGGACAGCGCGGCGCGCGCAAGGACAGTGCCGAACGGCAGGTCGATGTTGCAGCGGCCCGGGTCGAGACGGATTACAATCAGTTGATTCGCGAATCCTGGCGGCTGTTTGCGCAATTGCTGGCCAACCAGCAGCGTGTATCTTTACTAGATGAGGCCAGGCTTGAACTGGAGCGCTTGCAAACCATCATCGCCGGCAAACAAAACGCCGGCACCGCCAGCCAATACGATGTGCTGCGTATCACCCAGGAAGTACAAAGTCTGAATACCCGTTTGGAAAATGCGCAAACCAATCTGACTAGCACTATTGGCGAGTTAGCCAGCTTGCTGGGCTTCCCGCACTGGAAGCCGCAAGCCAGCGGCTCGCTGGAGCCGATTGGTGTTTCCACGGACATCGATAAGTTATGGCAACAAGCCGAACACAACAATCCGGATCTAGAAACGGCGCGTCGGGAAATGATCGCAGCGGATTCTGGTTTGACAAAAGCTGAGCGGGAACGCTGGCCGGTGCCTTCGCTGATGTTCGGTACCGCTTTCACCGATAAGCCGTATGGCAACACTACTTTCGCTGGCGTATCGGTCGATCTGCCGATTTTCGATCGCGGCCAAGGCGGCATGGCCCGCGCCGCTGCCGAAGTCCATGCCAGCCAGTTAAAGCGCGAATTGCTGGTGGCGGCCACGCGCCAGGAATTGGAGCGCGCTGTAGACGTACTGGCGCGCCGTCGGGCGACGTTGGCAAAGGCTGAAAAAGAAGTGGTGGCGCCATTGCCAACTTTGAAACAAATGGCCGAGGACGCTTACCGCCTGGGGCAAACCGGTCTGATCGAATTGCTGGATTCATCGCGTACCCGTACCGAAATTAAATTGAATCATTTGGAATTGATTCAAAATGAAATCGAAGCGGAGTTGGATGTAATGAATGCGTCGGGCTTGTTGGCGGTATATTTCGAAAATCCGGCATGACGCTACCGCGTTCGCCAGCTTATCGCGTCCTGTCTAGCTTGCGATAGCCAATGGCTTCGCTGAGGTGGGAGATTTCAATATTCGGCGAATTGGCCAGATCGGCAATTGTTCGCGCCAGTTTCAAAATCCGGTGATAAGCCCGATGCGACAGGCCGAATTTTTCCAGCGCTTGTTCCAGCAACTGATGGCCTGCTTCGGACAAAGTGCAGATGGTCTTTACCTCGGCGGCACTTAGCCCAGCATTAGCCTTGCCTTGGCGTCGATAAGCAATTTCTCGAGCCGCGACGACGCGTTGACGAATGGTTTCGCTGGTTTCTTCACCTGCCACCGAGCCTTTGCGCAATACGTCCAGCGCAACGCGCGGCACTTCCATATGCATGTCTATCCTGTCCAGCAACGGCCCGGAAACGCGCGCCCTGTAGCGGGCCACTTGTTCTGAGGTGCAGCGGCAGCGGCCGGAAGCGTCGCCCAGATACCCGCATGGACAAGGATTCATCGCGGCAATCAATTGAAAGCTGGCTGGAAAATCGGCCTGGCGGTTGGCGCGGGAAATGGTGATGTGGCCGGTTTCCAAAGGTTCGCGCAACACTTCCAAGACCTTTCTGTCGAATTCCGGCAGCTCGTCCAAAAATAATGCGCCATTGTGTGACAAGGAAATTTCGCCGGGTTTAGGATTGCTTCCGCCGCCAACCAATGCCGCAGCTGACGCGGTATGATGCGGCGCTCTATAGGGTGGCTGCCGCCAACGACTGACGTCCAGGCCGTGGTCGCTGATCGAAGCCAGCGCGGCGGTTTCCTGGGCTTGCTGTTCGCTGAGTTCCGGCAAAATGGTCGGCAAACGTGCCGCCAACATCGACTTGCCGGTGCCGGGCGGACCTAGCATCAGTAAATTATGCTTTCCGGCAGCGGCGATTTCCATCGCCCGCTTGACGTGAAACTGGCCATGCACATCGGCAAAGTCCACGGCGTGAACCGCTTGCTCAAAGCTGAGATTAATGTCGGGTGGCGTGATGGCTTGCCGGCCCGCCAAGTGGGCGCAGACCTCCAGCAGAGTCCTGGCCGGCAGCAATTGTGCATCCTTGATTAACGAGGCCTCCGCCGCACAACCTGCCGGCAGGATCAGTTGCCTAAAAGCATTGCGGCAATGAATCGCCACCGGTAGTGCGCCGGGAATCGGTCGCAACTCGCCGCCTAGCGATAGCTCGCCTATGCATTCGTATTCATGCAGCCCGTCTTTGGGGATTTGCCCGGAAGCGGCCAAGATGCCCAGCGCTATCGCCAGGTCGAAACGGCCGCCTTCTTTGGGTAGATCGGCGGGTGCCAGATTGATAGTGATGCGTTGAAACGGAAATTCGAAGTGCGAATTAATGATCGCCCCGCGCACCCGGTCCTTGCTTTCTTTCACTGCGGTCTCGGGCAAGCCAACTATGTTTAGAGCCGGCAAGCCGCTGCTGACATGCACTTCCACCGTCACTTGCGGGGCGTCTATGCCGGAGCGGCCCCGGCTGTAAACGACGGCCAGCGACATGGCGTTTTAGGCTTGCGGAATCCGTTGTTCCAGTTCGGCGACGCGTTTTTCCAGGTCTTCCAAACGGGCGCGGGTTTTCGCCAATACCGCTTTTTGCACTTCAAATTCTTCGCGGCTGACCAGGTCCAGTTTGGACAGACCGCTTTGCAGCAAGGCATGGACGTTTTTTTCCACGTCGTCTTTCAGATTGGTCAAACCGGGAGGGATGGCTCCGGCGATACGCTCGGCAAGGTTGTCTATGGCTTTAGGATCAAACATGGTGGCTACTCTTGGTCTATGAATGAATTGGGAATGGGTAAATGATCGCGGCATATTTTATCAGTATCCTCACGATCCAAGGGTTGTTCGGTTAAGCCGCATTGATAGTGATGCTGTTCCACCGAAAAATAATGGCAGGAACGGCACAAACCAAAACTCTTCGAGTCATTGACTTTCTGCAGCACACCCAACGTGGTTTGCAGTGCTTGGCCTATGGTATCGAATTCCTGGCGACTGACTTTGGATTCGGCTTGCTTGAAAATATCCAGCGGTTTTAACTCGTCGATCAACTTCTTGCCGGCCTCGGTCAGGCTTAGATGCACCACCCGGCCGTCCAAAACGGACGTGGTCTTATCCAGATAGTGCTTACGCTCCAAAATCTGAATAGTCTGCGACACCGTGCCCTTGGTTAAGCCCAAATATTCGGCTACCGCAGCATGGGTGTTGCTGTATTTATTGCACTTGGCCAGATATTCCAACACCTGCCCATGTACCGGTTGCAAACCGATTGCCGCGTATTTTTTGCGTTCTTCCGAGCGGAGTAAGGCGCTAATCCGCTCGATCAGCTTAAATGTGTCTAATTCCTGCATTGCCCCGATTCTAACACATGCCGCAGCGCCTGGCCTTACCCGGCGCCCGCGACGTTGCGCCTAAGCTACAAACGATCCATATTGTCACTCCAATTCAGATTGTCTCTGACGAAATAGCGATATTCCGGAGGCTGTTGAATTTGCAGATTCAATACATACAAGGTACGACCAATACCGCGCCGCCGGTAACCCCCCTTCTCTTTATCGACAACTTGATCGCGCCAGGTGCCGAAGTTAATGTAGGTTAGGTTGTTATAAGAACGGTCCGGAGGGTAATCCATGTCGGCTTCCGCTTCCAGCGGAAGATGCGTGTGGCCTTCGCCGTGCAGATGAAAGCCTTGGGCCAGAAAGGCATCTTGAAACGTTGGAAAGGCTTGCAGATTTTTAAAGCTGGCGCCGTCTTCGCTGTAAACCGATTCGGGTTGGATTTTTTCCAGCATATCTGCAATCAACAACACTGCGCGTACCAAGTGCAATTGGATACGGAACATATTCAAGCGGTCGGTCAGCATTAACCACGCCCTAGCCACTTTTAGCCCAAACCGGCGCCCGGACGGCGAACTCTCTAGCGTAAAATCGTCTCTCAGCCAGAGCTTCAGGGCTTTATACAACTCGGATTCGATGATGTCGCGTAATTCCTCACTGGACTTATTCCGGGTTTCGTCCAAGATTCTGCTGACCGCTGCGGAGGTAGGCCGATACAAATCCAGTTCCGCCAGAATGCGAGTGATACGACTAAAATCCAACTGTGGATCGTTTTTGGTGTTCCGATAAGCTTCCAGCGCCAGCTGGCAGCGGTAAATGAAGGTCGATAAAGCGCCAGCCGCCACCGTGTCGCCGAAACAGGGCTCAGTAAACGGCCGGTAGTTCAGTTGCTGCCAGGCTAGGGCGCGCCAGCCATCCTTGGTCGTCCAGCCGGGTAGTCCGTTTGCTGCGCTAATGCTTAAGCAGTTGTCGCGATCGCGCCAGTGGCCATGGGTGATGAAGGTCCGCAACTCCGCATCGCCCCAATAAAACGGCAACCAGGGTACGCTGTCAGGGGCGGCGAAATGCTGCTCGTCATCAAAATACATCTTGCCGATCCAACTGCGATAAGCCGCCGACAACTGGTTGACCGGTTGGCCTACGCATTCTTCGTAATACATTTTCAACACGTCCGGGTCCGCGAAAATCTCCTTATCGTGATTGCCCAGCAAGGTCAAAACTTCAACGCTGATCCGCTGGTCGTGCAACAGTTTTACGGTTTGCCGCAAACGATGAAAAAATCCGCAAGCACCATCGGGGTCGCTGGGGTCAGGAGCACGGCAATGTATCTTTATGATACTGGCCATAATACGGCGCAAGCAGGGCTTAAACTCCGGATGCTCACGTTGCCACGGGTATACGCCGGCCATGGCCCATTCCGCGCTGCGAATCATATCCACCACGTCGCCGTCCAGGATCAAGGTCAATTCGGTAATCTTCTGCTTATCGCAGACCGTGACAATTTCATCGAAAAAAATCGGCCAAACCGTTTCTTCCGCGCTTTGGCTGCCGACCGTGTCGTCGGTGAAATGCACGTCGCTAATGCAGACGCACAAGCGGGTTTGGCCAGCGCTCGTCGCCCGCGCTGGTTGCAAGGTGGCTAGCGTCAGCTGTAAATCTTCTTGGGTAATTGTCATAGCTGAGCTCCTCAATTACGGTGTTTTTGTAAAAATTCCACGAAACGTGGATAGATGTCCTGGGCGGCATTCTTGCCCATGATCACATCGGCATGACCGTAATCGGGGAACAGATGCAGTTCATGGCGGCCCGGCACAATTTGTTCCAGGCGTTGATGACAAACGATATTGGAATTGCGGAACAAAGCATTGTCCTGGCCGGCGACGAACAGACACGGCGTATCGATCTCGGCGGCATGTTGGAAATAATTGTCCGGCAAGCTCCGGTAGCGCGGTTCGTTAGGCTGATATTTCACGGCGGTGTTATTGGCGTTGACCATTTTCAACACATGCCGGTAGTAATTGACACTACAACCGCCGAACAAATCGCCGCAGCGGCGATGCGTCACATCGTGCAGATTTTCGTGTTTGTACAACACCGGAAAACCCCAGCCCCACATAAAACTGAGCATGTGACATTCCGGCGAATCGCATTCTTTATGAAATGCCGAAATCGCCGTCGCCAGCAATTTACCTGCCCCCCAACCCGGTTCCCGCCGCCAGTAAGGGTTCAGATAATCCACACCCAAAATATAATCGGCGGCCAGCGGCCCCAGATACAGCTTGACCTTGGCTGGCATTGGCACGCACGGTGTCAGCGCCACGCCGTTGGCAATCAAGCTGCGCACGCCGGTCACGGCTTTGCCGAACAAACCCATCGTAAACGCCAAAGCGCCAAAGCAGTGGCTGATGACATGGATGCGAGCAGACGGCCCGACCGCCGCGCGCACGGTGGCGATGGCCGCCGGCATGTCATAGAGTGCAAGATCGTCGACATTGTAATTATGCCGGTGCAGATTGTAGGAATAGCGGTTGCTGATCCGACCGTCCAAACTCCAGACATCGCTAAAACCGTGGTCCAGCAAATAGCTGGTCAGGTTGTAATGTTCCGGCATGATGAACATATCGCTGGCGGCAGTCAGGCCCGGTACCAGAACCACCACGTCGTCGCACGTTGCGCGTTTGAAACGCAATAAGCTCAGGCCCAGTCGGTCGGCGGTGGTGAACGGGTGAGTGCTGATCTCGGCATCTTTGACGCCTTCCAAGGTAAACAACGGAATTTCCCGTTCGAAACCGCCCATCTTCGGTGTCATCGACGGTTTGTAAACCTCCCATAACGCGCCCAAAAAGAAACCGCCAAAGCGTTCCACTGCATGCAAGCGGTCTTTTAAGGTCTCGCCGCTGGCCCGTATCGTGGTCAGTTGCTTGGCAAAGTCCATCACTTCGATATACAGCAATCCGGTGGCGTAGACCTTGGCTTTGGCTTCCTTATCGGCTTCCACATGGCCCTTGAACAAATTGGTAAACAAGGTAGTGGTGTCTGCCCACAAATCCGGGCCGACGTTGTTTTGAATTTGCTTTCTGCCGCTCAAGGTCAAGGCATGGCCGTTGGCGTCGGTAAAAAACAGTCGATAGAGCATTTGCTTACGGTCGGCATCGGCGCTATCGACGAATAGATTGAATACGCCTTTATCGACGTTGCGGCGGCCGCCGATCAGATCGCCCTCCACGTAACCGATTGCCGCCGATTGATGGGCGTCGGATTCCAAAAAGGTATCCAGATCGTCGCTTTGGATGGTCAGATGGAACATGAAGTAATGGTTGTCGGCCTTGCCTTGCTGGTAGCCGTCTTCAAAAGCGGTTTGGCCCAGGCTGAGATAGCCTTTCATTTCTTCGGTGAATTCGAACGAGGTTTTGCTTGAATTTGTCATGTCAGTATTCCTGTGAATTAGTTTATACGCCCAGGCCGGCATCGGGTTTGATGCCGGTGATGCCTTCGGCAATCCATTCGGCTGTCGCGGAAATGGTTGCCACCGGATTGGCGCCGACAGCGCTGGGTAGAATCGAGCCATCTACGACATACAGGCCTTGATAGCCGAACGCCTGGCCGCGCTGCTCGGGATGGCCGCTGACCACGCCCTTATCCGGCGAGTCGGCCAAGATACAGCCGCCCAAGGGATGTACGGTCACGTTGTGGCGGATCGGCAAGTCCCAAGTCGGCAACGGGAAAAACCAGTCGGATTTGACAAACTTTTTGAAGCGCTCTCCGACGGCGAGGATGGCTTGATACAAACTCATGCTGGTATCTTGTGGCCAATCCAGATCGATACGGTCTACCTTGTTCAGAGTCAGTGTGCCGTCGCCATGATCCAGGCCCATGCACAGCATCACCACGGATTTTGAGGACAAATCGTCCTTTAATATCTCGTGCAGCGAGAACCCCAAAGTGCCGTTCCACACGCCGTTGCTCAGGTATTTTTTCAGCCATTCGATCAGGGCTTTCGCGGCGCGGACCAGCTTGCGCAAGGTGCTGGTCGGGAATACGCCTTCGATATACCAGGCCAGTGAAGCCGGATAGGAGGCATCTTCCAATACAAAAGCCTGCTGTCTGTTGAAGCGGTCGAACAGGTTGTAATCGGTGTATTGGGTAATCACCGGCCCGTAGTTGGGATCGGCGTCTTTTTTGCCTTCGATCGCGAACGATAAAAAGTCGCCGTTGCCGGAGAACCAGCGTCCCAGTTGTTCGCTGAGTTTGGGTAGGCTGCGATGCACATCGCGGCAACGCAGCAATAGCTCGTTGCTTCCAAACGTGCCCGCCGATACCACCACGCGGCGGGTTTTCAGGCTTTCCAGCTTTCCCGAGGCGAAATTTTGAAATTCCACCCGATAACCGAATTCCCCGCCAGCGGAGCTGTCGTCATCGCCATGCTGATTGAGAGGAATAATTTTTTCGGCTTGGCAGTCGGTAAATACTTGGCCGCCATGGGTCTGCTGGCCGGCGTGGATATAGTTAAGATCCAGGGTATTTTTGGAGTGGGTATTGCAACCCACATCGCATTCGCCGCAATAGGTACACGAGGTTTGCGTGGCGCCGTAACGGTTTTTTTCTTGCAAACCGATAGGGATGGGTGTGTCTGAACCTTGGTAGTTGTAATCGTTACCAAAGAACACGCAAATGTCGGCCAATTTGCTGGTGCGGTTATCGTGAGCGGCAAACTCTTGAAACAGTTCAGTGCGGACGATTTTTCGGCGGTCTTCGGTTTGCCAGGATGGCACCGGGCGGGCACCCAAGACTTGTTTGGCTATTTTATAATAGGGAGCGAGGGTGGTTTTATCTAAGCCTGTCGGCCAGCCTTGCTCGAATACTTGTTCAGGTGGTTCCAGAAAGACGTTGGCGTAAATCAGCGAACCGCCGCCCAGGCCCGCCGAAATTACCGCATCCATTTTCTTGTAGTTACGGATGTCGAACAGGCCACGCAAATTTTTGTTTTGAATGTGACGCGGTCGGTCTACCGCGTCGCCTTCCACACTCCAGAAACTGTCGGAAATTTGCTTGGGTGAGCGGGCGAAAGAGCCCATCGGATAATGCCTACCGCGTTCCAGTAACAGCACCTTGGAGCCCCACTTTTGCGCCAGTCGGCAAAAGCTGATGGAGCCACCGAAGCCGCTACCGATGACTATCGCTTCGTAATCGAAGTTCTGATTAGCCATGTACACCTCCTCAAGAATGATTTTTTATTATTTTTGGTTCATTGTGCTGCCGGTAAAAAGTTAAAAAAAGCGGTGTTGCCAAGCTAAGCTTATCGCTAAAACCCTGTACAGAACAATGCCTTGCAGCGTCATGCGCCGACGCTGTTTCGGCAGTATAGCCTAGTTCGTGTCGTGATTCGATTAATGCGAAAAGCGTCGTCGCCAGTGGGGAATAAGACGTTAAACATTCCGTGCTTCAGAGGCAGGCAGGCTATACTTGAGGCCATTTTTAGCGATAGGTGAGGAGCGATTATGAAGAAAATATCCGTCAAAAATCCGGTGGTGGAGATCGACGGGGATGAAATGACCCGCATCATCTGGCATTTCATCAAAGACCAATTGATTCTGCCTTACCTGGATCTGCAAATCGATTATTACGACTTAGGCATAGAGCAGCGCGATGCCACTGACGATCAGGTCACCATCGATGCCGCCCACGCTATCCAAAAGCATGGTGTGGGTATCAAGTGCGCCACCATCACTCCAGACGAAGCGCGGGTGGAAGAGTTTGGCCTGAAAAAAATGTACAAATCGCCCAACGGTACGATTCGAAACATCCTCGACGGCACCGTGTTTCGCGAACCAATCATCTGCAAAAACGTACCGCGCCTGGTACCTAATTGGACTCAGCCAATCTGCATCGGCCGGCACGCATTCGGCGATCAATACCGCGCCACCGATTTCGTCACCAAAGGCAAAGGTAAATTAAAAATCAGTTTTACTCCGGACGACGGTAGCCCTGAACAATCTTTCGAGGTGTATCACTTCGAAGGCGACGGGGTAGCCTTGGCGATGTACAACACCGACGAGTCCATCGCCGGCTTTGCCCGGAGTTGTTTCAACGTGGCGCTGGATAGAGGTTGGCCGCTGTATTTATCTACCAAAAATACCATCCTGAAAAAATACGACGGTCGTTTTAAAGATATTTTTGAAGAGATTTATCAAGCCGAATATAAAGACTTGTATGCCGCCAAAGGTATTCTCTACGAACATAAGTTAATCGACGACATGGTGGCCTCTGCCTTGAAATGGAACGGCGCCTTTGTCTGGGCCTGCAAGAACTACGACGGCGACGTGCAATCCGATACCGTCGCGCAAGGCTTCGGCTCGCTGGGTTTGATGACATCTACCTTGGTGACGCCGGACGGCAAAACCATGGAAGCAGAGGCCGCGCACGGCACTGTTACCCGGCATTACCGCATGCATCAACAGGGCAAGAAAACCTCGACCAATCCAATCGCTTCGATCTTTGCCTGGACCCGTGGCTTGGCATTTCGCGGCAAGTTGGACGACAACGCCGAGTTGATCAATTTCTGCGAAACCTTGGAAAAGGTCTGCGTCGATACCGTTGAAGCCGGACAAATGACCAAAGATTTGGCTTTGTGCATCTACGGCGATGATCTAAACGACTCGAACTATTTAACCACCGAGGATTTTCTGGAAGCCCTGCGCGTCAATCTGGAGCAAAGCCTTTCCGCGTGATGCGGTTTTTGCAATTCGCTGGGTTTTAGCCGTAAGCCCAGCGAACTTTTAAGTTGCTTACTCGCTCACAGAACACTACAGAATGATTGCTACAATCCAGGCTAAGTTATTCACTCAGCCCATAGGTACACAACATCATGCGCTTATTATTGGTAGAAGACGATGCCATCCTCGGTGATGGTTTGAAAGCCGGCTTGACCCTGGAAGGTTATGCGGTGGATTGGTTAATCGACGGCGCGCAAGCCGACGAAGCTCTGAAATTGAACCATTATGATCTGGTTGTATTGGATCTGAATTTGCCGCGCATGGACGGTATGAGTGTGTTAAAAAACCTGCGCCGCCGTAAGGACAGTACCCCTGTTTTGGTATTGACCGCTCGCGAAGGCGTCGCCGAACGGGTGGCCGGATTGGATAATGGTGCCGACGATTTTGTCACCAAACCCTTCGACCTAGCGGAAATTTGCGCGCGCTTGCGGGCCTTGGCCCGGCGTCACGATGGTCATAACCTGCCCTTGGTCGAACATAAAGGCGTCACCATAGACCCCGCCGCGCATCAGGTGTACTTCAATGGCAAACCCATTGATTTGGCGCAAAAGGAATTTGAAGTCCTTAGTTACCTAATGGGCCATATCGGCCAGGTTATTTCCCGGGCTCGCCTAGAAGAGTCACTTTACGCCTGGGGTTCGGAAGTGGAAAGTAATGCCGTGGAAGTGCATATCCATCATCTGCGCAAAAAGCTGGATACCAATCTGATCCGCACCATACGCGGGGTCGGTTACATCATCGACGAGAACTAATGGCCAAACGTTTTCGTCTGGCGCCGCGTTCGCTGAAAAAGCAGCTGCTGCTGTCGCTCCTCACCTCGCTGTTGCTGGTTTGGGGCGTTACCGCCTACATCAGTTACAAACAAACCCGCGACGAAATTACCGAACTATTCAACGCCGAATTAGCTCAGTCGGCACGCGTGGTACACGCCTTTGTCGAGAACATGGTCCGGCAACGGGCTCTGACCAAGCTCTGGGAGCGTGACAAAACCCCAGAGTTGTTCGACACGCCCATCCTCGGTCACAAGTACGAACGCAAGATTGCCTTTCAGCTACGTTCAGTGAAAGAGGGGCTGGTGTTGCGCTCGGAAAGCGCACCGGAATTTGCGCTGTCCTTGACTCGAAACGGCTACAGCGAAACCATGCTGGATGGGCAGCTGTGGCACGTATTTAGTTTGAGTACGGAAAACGGCAATTATGTGATTCATGTCGGGCAACGCGACGATATCCGCCGGGAATTGGTGGAAGGCATCGCAGGCCAGCAAGTAATCGGCTTTTTGATCGCATTGCCGATCTTAGGCATGATGATCTGGTGGATCGTCAGTCGTACCTTGTCGCCGGTCAATCAAGTCAAGGAGCAACTGGCCAGCCGCGCCGCCGGCTATCTGCAACCGCTGTCGGTTGATAACTTGCCGGACGAAGTATTGCCGGTAGTCACACAAATCAACAGCTTGTTTGCGATGCTGGAACAGGCTTTTGCGAACGAGCGCAACTTTACCTCCGACGCCTCCCACGAGTTGCGCACGCCTTTG
The DNA here is from genome assembly GCF_000365425.1 of Methylomonas sp. MK1. Lineage (NCBI taxonomy): Bacteria > Pseudomonadati > Pseudomonadota > Gammaproteobacteria > Methylococcales > Methylococcaceae > Methylomonas > Methylomonas sp. MK1. The sequence continues at coordinate 3,506,571 of NZ_AQOV01000001.1, read as the reverse complement.
GCCGGTCTGTTGACGCAAATTCAGGTGGCACAAAAAACCACCGATACGCAAATGCGCGACCAAGCCTTGCAAAAAGCCCAGCAAGCGGTATCGCGGATGACACATACGGTGCAGCAACTGCTGACCCTGTCGCGAGTACAGCATCAACAGGCCGGGATTGCCAAGCAGTCTGTTGATGTTAACGAAGCCTTGATCGAAGTGATTTCCGACCTGGACCACGCCGCCCGCGATAAACGTATCGATATCGAACTGCAAGGCGAGCCTGCTCTACTGATCGACGCCAATCCGCAGTTATTTCAAGTGTTGATACGCAACTTGATCGATAACGCCATCAAATATTCACCTATCGAAGGGCACATCAAAGTAGTTTGTCGCCGCGAAAACAAACGCTTGCAGTTGACGGTAGACGACAGCGGCCCCGGCGTCGCTGACGATGATTATCAACGCATCACTCAGCGCTTTTACCGTTGCGTGGAAACCGCCAATAGCGTTGAGGGTAGTGGTTTGGGGCTGTCTATCGTGCAGCGCATTGTGGCTTTACATGCGGCGGATATTGATTTTGCCAAGTCGGGGTTGGGTGGTTTGCAAGCGCGGTTACAAATGGATTTGGCGGTTTCTGCGCCAGTGAAGTAGGGTCGAGTTTATCCGACCTATCCACTGGTTCCCAAGCTCCAGATTGGGAGTCCAACGCTTGGAAGCTCTTGCGTCCTGTGGATTTGGGAAGTCGGGGGGCTTGGAAACTAGGCGAAAAGTACGGCTATACTTTCCAGGCGTTTTGGACTTTTCCAGCCACCTGCAAAACATTGTGCTTATCCATCATCACTCCTCGTATCTTAATCATGCTTAACCGAATTATCCTAAACTGGGTTTATGGGGGCTTCATGGCCGGGCTGCTTTTGCTGTTGCTTACGCCCTTGCTGACAGCATCATGGCCAGCAGCGTTGACGGCTACGTTTCTTCTGTTGCCGGTTTATATGCTTCACCAATATGAAGAGCACGACCATGATCGTTTCCGTCTGTTCTTCAATGCGACGATAGGCAAAGGCCAGGATGTCCTGTCTCCAGTAGCGGTATTTGTCACCAATGTTCCCGGCGTGTGGGGCGTCATCACCTTGTCGTTGTATTTGGCGGCAGCTGGCAATGTCGGCTGGGCGCTAATCGCGGTGTATCTGGTGTTGGTCAATGCGCTAGTCCACGTCATCCATGCCTTCGTCTTTCGCGGCTACAATCCCGGACTGGGTACTGCATTGGCGCTATTCATACCCTTTGGCGCATATGCCTTGCGGCAGGTGCAAATCGCGGGCGACGGAACGCCGACATTTCATGCGTTAGGCCTGGCAATGGCGATTGCTATCCACGCGGCTATTTTGTTACATGTGCGTCGGCAGCTTTAGGCCGGACGAAGGTACGGAATTTAGGGAAAACGAAATAGTATCGATATTCCGCACAACTCACCTGGCTCTCAAGCTCTGGCTTCCCTCATTCTGGAAGCTGGAGCTTCCGAGGCTTGGGTTCCCAAGCTGGAGCTTGGGAACCAGACTACCAGACAATAAGCTGGAACTTGAGAATCGGGCTACTGGCCCCCCCTTAGAACGTCCTCCCAAGTGTATGACGTTTCGCCCCCCTTAAATCTACCGACCAGTAATCAACAATCCCCTGTTCTGCATTACCCTTTAAATATGGTCTAATCTGCGCCATTTCCGTTAAGCACTTGTGACATTTATGCCGAATTTCAAGGCGAATTATTTAGGCTACGTTATGACAGCCAGCCTGGTTTTGTGTGGCTGCGCTGAGCAAGGCACTGAGTCGGTTGCAACCAAGCCATCACTAGGAGTCACTCTGATCAGCCCCATCGACCCACAAGCGCTGGCGATTCAAAACGTGGTCAGTTTCGATGTTTATATCGATCGGCAGACCGTGCATGCAGCCTTCGTCGCGATGCCAACCGGCAGCAAACAACCTTATATCGGCTATCTGCATTCCGAAGACGGCGGCCTGCATTGGTCGCAACCCAGCGCTTTAAGCCCGCAATTTAACCAGCCTGTTGAGGCGAAAATCGGCAACGATATACAAATTGCCGCAGCCGGCGACAAATTGTTGATCGTCTGGCAAACTACCGGCGAATTGCCCGGCATGGGCCCACTATTGACGGCTTATTCCACTGATGCCGGCAAAACTTGGCAACAAGGCGCCAAGCCAACCGGCAGCGACGCGGACCAATCCCATCATGAACTGTTGGCAGACCAGGAAGGCCGCTTTCATGCGGTGTGGCTGGACGATAGAGACGAAAACGGTTACCAGGGCGTGCGCTATGCGCGCAGCAGCGACATCGGCAAAAGCTGGGAGTTGGCACAGACTATCGACGATTCCAGCTGCTCGTGTTGCTGGAACCGCCTGGCTATCGGCGCCGATGGCAAATTGAATGTGCTGTACCGGGATATGAAACCACGCGATATGGCGCTGGCACAAAGCGCTGATGCCGGTGCCAGTTGGCAACGCTTGAGTACGGTAGGTGAGTTCAACTGGATTTTCGACGGCTGTCCGCATAATGGCGGCGGCTTGAGCGTGGCCGGCGATGGTTCCTTGCATAGTCTGGTATGGACCGGCGCGGAAAACCAGGTGGGGTTGTATCATATGCAATCAGCGGACAGCGGCAAAAGTTGGACGCCGCCGCAACGGCTCGGCGATGCCGGCGCGTTTCATGCGGACATCGCGTTCGGCGCCGGGCGCTTAGTCGCGGTGTGGGATGCGCTGGGACCGGAAGGCTCTAAAGTGTTTGTCTCGGAATCCGTCGATAATGGCGAGCAGTGGTCGGCAAGCAAGTTGATATCATCCGCCAACGCTTCGGCGACCTTCCCGCGCATCGTCGCCACGCCGTCTGGTTTGCTGGCGATGTGGTTAGAGCAAACAGCGGCCGGCAAGCAATGGTCGGCGGCAGTTTTACAGTGATTTTTATAATTTAAGAGGTGGTCATGCCCAAGTTAGATATAACAAAAATAATAAAACCCGGCTTGTTGGCGCTCGCGTTATTCAGCCCGGTCTCGGCATTTGCGCACGCTATTCTGGTGAAATCGCAACCGGCCAAAGACGAAGTCGTCACAGAATCGCCCAAGCAAATCGACCTGTGGTTTAACGACGCAGTGCGCAGCGAATACAAAGCCCTGGCCGTCATCGACAGCACCGGCAAACGCGTGGATAACCACGATGTCGCGCAAAGCCTGACCAACGGCGCCAACATTTACGCCACGGTGCCGACGCTGGCGCCCGGCACCTATACCATTCGCTATCGAGTGGTGTCTGAGGATACCCATATCGTCACCGGTAAGTTCGAGTTTACCGTCAAACCCTAGTCTGCATTCTTCCATCGGCTTAAATCTATGACTATTCAGCGACATCCCGCTCTTTTTATAGCCGGGCTTCTGGCCTGCGTCGTTTTACTCAGCGGCTGCGACAAACTCGGCTTCGGTACCAAACAATCCAATGCACTGGGCAACCGCCCGGACCTGGATTGCATCATCGCCAACGATTTTTACGCCGTGCATTTCAGTGCGTATTTGCAGCCGGATAAGAACGATAAAAATCCCGATCCTAAAGCCGCTTTCGTGCCGTTTTGTCAGAAAATCCCCAGAGCCGGCAAGATGTTTTTCACCGCCGATTTGATAGACCGCGATATTCGCGCCACGCCGATTGGCATTAAATTGGTGGAAGTGGAAAAAACCGGCCAGAAAGCCCCGGATGATGTGCGCGAAATTCGCACCGTCACTGAAATCCCTTCCAAGCTTTATCCAAAAGGCGCGGTAGAAGCGCAAGCCGATGTCGATAAAAACGGCGATTATGTGCTGTATCTATTGATCGGCGAAGCGATGGAAGACGATGATAAATTCCGCATTGCGCTGGAAGTGGGGGTTGATCCCAATGGCGCCGATTTACCACTAGTGGCAATTGGCGGCGTCGTGGCCCTGGTGTTGCTGGTGCTGGGATTTTTGGTTTATCTGCACAAACGTAAAAAAGCTGCGCAAATCAATGGTAATGGGGAACAGCCCTAATGACGAGCGGATTGAAAATGCATAGGCTGTTTGCCCGCTGGCAATGCCTGCTGCTGGTTTGTTTGCTGCTGCAATCGGGCTGGGCAGCCGCGCACGATCCTGGTCTGAGTTCGATAGATGTGTCTGTCAAATCCGAGCAAGTTGTAGCTAAATTGACCTTTGCCCTGCAAGACATCGAAGCCTTTGCGCCGATGGACAGCGATCTGGATGCGGAGGTTAGCGCTGCCGAGCGTGAAGCTGCCAAGCCGGACATCGCCAAAATGCTGGCTGCGCAGTTGCGGGTCAATATTGATGGCGCTGATGTGCAAGCCGTGGCGCCAGGGACTGTCGTCTACGATGAACAGAACAATGCTCATGTCGAATTTATTTTTCAATCTGTGCCGCACCAACAGTTGCAGGTGCAATCCAAGTTATTGGCCTGGCTACCTGACGGGCATCAGCAGTATGTCACAGTGCGCGACGCCGCCGGCAAAACACTGAGCGAGAAAATGCTAAGCAGGGCCGACGACAAGTTGCAATTGGTATTGTCCCCTGCGGATCAATCCGTGGCACAAAACGATTCCCGATTTTCCGCGTTTGCGGATTTTTTGAAGCTGGGCATCGAGCACATCCTCACCGGTTACGACCACCTGTTATTCTTGTTTGCCTTGCTGGCCGTCACGCATAGTTTCTGGCCGGCAATCAAGATCGTCACCTTCTTTACCATCGCTCATTCCATCACCTTGGCATTTGCAGGGCTTAATATCATCGAGTTACCCAGCAGCTTTGTCGAACCAGTGATTGCGTTGACTATCATTTACGTGGCGGTAGAAAACATTATACGTGGCGATCACCCGAAAGGCCGGCAGTGGCTGACCTTCGGCTTTGGTTTGATTCACGGCTTTGGCTTTGCGAGTGTGCTGCGGGAAATGAACATTTCCAGCGGCGACACCGGCATCTTGTTGCCCTTGCTATCGTTTAACTTAGGCATAGAAACCGGCCAAATCGCAGTGGCGTCTGTGGTGTTGCCTATTATCTGGTGGCTAAACAACAAGCCGGCTTTTGCCGAGAAATTCTTGAAAGGTTGTTCGGCGATGGTGGCCTTGATGGGGGCTTATTGGCTGTTGGAGCGGACGGTTTTGTAAACCGCCCTTGGCTAGGTTGCCGAGCATCAGAAGAGGCAAACACCCAGTTGACCCAGGATTTTAGCGATCCCGGAACGTTTGAACATCCAACGCCCTTGCCGTCTGCAAAGACGCCTGCCCAGCCCAATGTGACAGCGCAGGCGAGGAGTTTCGCATTGCGCTACCCATCCTCGAAATTTGCCATCCCAGTCCCTTAGGACGGGTAGCGCAACGCGAAACCCATCAATCAAGGCCTCGTTTTTCGTTAAATTGTAAACAATCCCGATCTAAAGCTGTGTTTATTCGCTATTTGCAATAGAATACAAACCATCCCCTTCTCAACAGCTAGCTCTCCGGAGAATTTGACATGACTGATAAAAAAGTGACGTTAAAACAGGAAGACCAAGACCGCGTAATCGAATTACCGGTCACACCCGGCACCATGGGCCCGTCCGTCATCGATATTCGGTCTTTATACGCGCAGACTGGGCATTTTACTTACGACCCTGGTTTTACCTCCACCGCCAGTTGTACTTCAAAAATCACCTTTATCGACGGCGACGCCGGTGTGCTGTTGTATCGGGGCTACCCCATCGAACAACTGGCGGAAAAATGCGATTTTCTCGAAGTCTGTTATCTACTGCTAAACGGCGACCTACCCAACGGCGCGGAGATGAAAGGCTTCGTCACCACGATCAGCCAACACGTCATGGTACACGAACAGCTGATCAAATTTTATAGCGGCTTCCGCCGTGACGCGCACCCGATGGCGGTATTGGTAGGAGTCGTCGGGGCACTGTCGGCGTTCTATCACGAAGTGATGGACATCACCTGCAAGGAAGACCGCTATATTTCCGCCATCCGCCTGATCGCGAAAATGCCGACCATGGTGGCCATGTGCTACAAATACAGCATCGGCATGCCGTTTATCTATCCTAAACGCAAATTAGGCTATGCCGAAAACTTCATGCGCATGATGCATGGCGACCCAGGCGAAGATTACCTGGCCAACCCGGTTCTGGTTAGAGCGCTGGATAGAATCCTGATCCTGCACGCCGACCACGAACAAAATGCTTCCACCTCTACAGTACGACTAGCCGGCTCCAGCGGCGCCAACCCTTACGCCTGCGTCGCGGCCGGCATCGCCTGCTTGTGGGGCGCGGCACACGGCGGCGCCAACGAAGCGGTGCTGAACATGCTGGAAGAAATCGGCGATGTGTCGAAAATCGGCGAATATGTCGCCAGAGCCAAGGATAAAAACGATCCGTTCCGCTTGATGGGTTTTGGTCACCGGGTTTACAAAAACTACGACCCGCGCGCCAAGCTGATGCGGCAAACCTGCCACGAAGTGTTGGACGAATTGAATCTGAACGACGACCGCCTGTTCAAACTGGCGATGGAACTGGAGCGCATTGCGCTCGAAGACCCGTACTTCGTGGAGAAAAAACTCTACCCCAACGTGGATTTCTATTCCGGCATCGTGCTGCGCGCGCTAGGCATCCCGACCGAAATGTTCACTGCGATCTTTGCTTTGGCCCGCTCGGTGGGTTGGATCGCGCAATGGGACGAAATGATCTCCGATCCCGAATTGAAAATCGGCCGGCCGCGGCAGTTGTATAAAGGTGTGACGACTAGGGATGTAAAATCGATTTCTAATCGGTGATAAAACAAATAGTTAAGTCCCCTATCCTTCTGGACAACTGCACATAACTTAAAGACGGGCAGCCCCTTCTCCCTCAGGGAGAAGGCTGGGATGAGGGGATCAATAAAGTTCTTTGCCTTATTTATTCTCCTCACCCCAACCCTCTCCAGCAGGAGAGGGGGCTTAACTTAACGGTATTAACTCTAGCTCTCTCCCTTAGTAAGGGGGATTTTTTGGAGGTTATTTAGCGCATTGGTTGATGACCTTCAAGAAGTAACCGCCGAGCGCTTCAACACTCTAATCTGCAAAAAATCCCAGGCAAAACGTAGTAGAAACACCGGGTTGGTGGAAAAATAACGCTTAACCAGCCGCCTATCCTTAGCCATCCGATAGCACCATTCCAAACCGCTTTTTTGCATCCACAGCGGCGCCCGCTTGATGTGTCCGGAGTGAAAATCAAAAGCCGCGCCCACCCCCAATTGCACCGGCACATGCACTCTATCCAGGTGCGCCGCAATCCATTTTTCCTGCTTGGGCGCGCCTAAGCCCACCCAGAGAAAATCCGGCCTGGCGGCGTTGATCAAATCGACCAATTGTTGATCTTCTTCTGTGGACAAGGGCCGAAACGGCGGAGAATGCCAGCCCACAAGCTCTGCTTGCGGATAACGCTTGCGGATGTTGGCGACCAAATCCGCCAAGACCTCGTCTTTACCGCCGAGAAAAAAATGCCGCCAGCCCAACTGCTGCCCGTGATCCAGGCATTTCAACATCAAGTCCGGCCCGCAAACTCGGGTTTTAATCGGCGCTTGATGCACCAGCTTGGCGTACCAAACCAAAGGCAGGCCATCCATGGTGGACAAGGCGTTGTTGGAAATATCACGCAACTCATGATCGGTGAGACAGGCCACGGTGGTATGCACATTGGAGATACAGACCTGATGGGCTTGGCCGCTGGCGATCCACTCCTGAAATAGTTGTAACGTAAGCTCGTAATCCAGGATAGGGAAGCGTATTCCGAAAATATCTACTGACTTGATTGCTTGCATTCCGTGCTCCATCGGGCGGTTAATTGAAAAGTGATGTTTTTAATTTTGTCACCCTAGCATCGCTATATTTGCCTCCGGAGTCAATTCAGAGCAGACCAATTCGACTAAATCAACGGGGTATCAATCAAGTACGCCTGTATTCCGCCTGCGGACAATGCCATTAACTTAAGTTGAACCATAATAGATCCCTCTCCCTATGGGAGAGGGCTAGGGTGAGGGGGTAAATAATGATTTTACCCCCTCATCCCAACTTTCTCCTTTGTGCCCTGCTGATAAGAGATTTTTAAATTTTTAGCAGTCTCCTATAAGTTTAAGGAACGCAGCCATAGCTCAAACTATCCAGAAACCAACGCCATCAAGGCGCACAATTAACCACCAGTTCGTCGCTATATTGACCAACCTCGGCGTCTTTCAAGATATAAACCGCTGTATAGCGGCGCAATTCCGGCTTGCCGGCAACCAGTAAAGGCCGGTTATCGATATAAGGCGGTATCGTATCCCTGGCTAAAAACACAAACTCCGGCTCCCCCTCGCGCTGACAATAGATATTGATACCGTCGCTCTTGGATTTAACAAAATTGAGAACCACCACGCCGCCCGTTTGATCTACACCGGTCAAAACCGGTTTAGCGTCGGTAAGCTTGGTTGTATCTTCCGAGCCTATGATACCGAGCAAATTACCCAAAGCATCGGAATAAGCCGGATGCGCCTTGATGCGTCTGACTAGGGCTCTCACTCGGCTTTCGATATTATTGCGACTGGCAGTTTTAGCTGCGGTGGCATGCCTTGCCGCCGCAGAAGCGGCATTTACTTCGCTGATCTTGGTATGTAACTCCTGATTATCGCTATCGACACTAGCAATATCCTCGGCGGATAAACCAAATTCCGCCTGACGCGCGGCGAGATTGACCTTAAAACGATCATGCCAAATCAATAAATCGCTATCAGGGTGCGGAAAATAATCGGATTTAGCCATTTTGAATTCTCCATATTGTTATCAGAGGAAACCTCAAAAAATTAAGGAACCACCTTCTCTCTCTGGGGTATGTCGTAAAAAATCGAATTAGCCCCTTCTACCCAAAGGAGAAGGTTAGGATGAGGGTATATAAAGCACTAGTTTATTGCCTTCTCACCCTAGCCCGCGCCGTTATGCCCAGTGGGAGCGGGAGGAGACGGGATTTTTAGACGCTTAAAAAACGCAATACCGCACAGACATCGACGCGGCAGACTTCACCGTAGAGCTAACCAAAATCGACGGCATAACTCTAACGGCTTTATTAATTCTATATACATTATAAGAAGCTCTACAAGCTTTTGGTGGTGCGGCTAAATGTCGCGTCCGCACCCACGACTAGCTCATGGTTGCCGACAAACTAATTGGCGGCAACCATAGAAAGTTCATCGGCACCCACAAAACACCTGGAGGTACCCACAGAAGGCTCATCGGCGCCAACAACGCTCCTGGCGGTAATCCCAGACACTTCATCGGTGCCTACAAAGCCTCCGGCGTTGCCAATCAAGGCCTGTAGCGTGCCTCCTAGCCCTCTGTGAATACTCCCAAGTCGTCCAGATCAGACCAGAAAGCAGGCTTCGGCACACCATTAAGATTTAATTAAAATAAAAAAATGGCTTGGTTATCAAGCCATTATGTTTTAGGCTGTACCTAACCCCCAATATCATCCGCTTATAATTCGACACACCAGGCGAGGCTAGAACAGTTAGCTTGATGCACGCATCAACAACATCACTCTCGCCAAACCTGACGAATGTACTCATTGGTGGCACATAGCTATAGGGAACCTTTAAAATTAAAAAAGCTCCTTCTCCCTCCGGGAGAAGGTTGGGATGAGGGAATTAAATATGAAATATGTTCATCCCTCCCCTCTCCTTTATTCCCTGCGGTTACGTAGGAAAAGGGACTTTTAGAGGCCGCCCATATAAGCTTGGATGGGCACATAAAAAGCCATTATCGACACATGCAATCGAGATAGGCTGTTACCAACACATTTCAACAGCATGTCAGAACGGTGCGCTTTAGTTCAGATGCTAGCCAAGCGCACCAATTTGGCTCGTCAAAATTTATTACGCCCTGACTGCGGTTGAAAAAGCGGTATTCGTGAGGTTACGTATTTCGTTATTGAAAAGAGCTGCTAGTATTGATTTCGTATTGGCGATGCAGACTGAATGGAATAGCCCGCAGTTGACCCAATTCTGAAACAATTCCAAAGTATCTTCGTAACCAAGGACCGGAACACTACCCCTCAAATATTAACTGAATTAGCTGACTGTATTCCGTGGTCTGTCAGGCTATTGGAGCATGAGTTAATAAAAGGAGAAAACTATGTTTATTAAACTTGTCATAACTCTAACCTTCGCAACGTTCTGCTCAACAGTGGCGGCAAAGGATTTCTACGTATCACCCTCAGGCAGCGACAGTCTGAATGGCCTGTCCCCCAGCGTCAATTTCTGGACCAAAACTGGCCCTTTCAAAACCTTAACTCGCGCCCGAAACGCCATTCGGCAATTGAAAGCAGCTGGAAAATTCAATGAGGCTATTACCGTGCATGTGGGTAAAGGAACTTACAGGCTTCAATCAGCTCTTGAACTAGACGACAGAGATTCTGGCTCGCCGGACCAGGAAATTCTTTGGGTTGGTGAAAAAGGAACTAGCGTAATTACTGGTGGTATCCCTATAAATAATTGCCAGCCATATAGCGCTGCAGATACGTTACAAATTTTTAGCTGCCCTCTAAAAGCAGACACCGTAGTCAACATAGCAAGGGAAAACAATAATCGATTTCAAGGCAATGCTCCTGAGTTTGAAGTTTTTGTTAACGAAAATAGAATGCATCTGGCTCGTTGGCCAGATAACTCGTGGGCACACATTAGATTACCTCTGAACGACAAAACCCGTTTTAGTGTATTCGAACAAATGCCTAAACTTTTAGGCGACTTAAGTGATGCCCAAGTCCATATCTTTCCAGGAAATGATATTTATGATCATTATACTGGCGTATCGAAAATTGACTTTATTAATAACTTAATTGCTTTATCTAGTGAAACCACCTATAAACTAGCGAGTGGCAGACGATTTTATTTGGAAAATGTCGAAGAGGCACTTAATTCAACGGAAGAATGGTTTTATGACAAAGCAAATAATAGAATTCTCCTCATACCTCCCACCAATGCAATACCAAATAATATTCTAATATCGGCGGCGAAAAATCTTATTACAATCAATGCATCTCATCATATAGGTTTTCACAATTTAGCTTTACGACATAGCACAGGTGCTGCAATTAGAATTAATCATTCAGACAAAGTGACGCTAGAGAATCTTGAAATAAGCAATAATGGAGACAAAGCTATATCCGCCTTAGAAAATACTAATATCTCTATTTCAAATAATCATATTCATGACACGGGAACTGGCGGAATTATAATTTCTGGCGGAGATAGGCCAACACTAAAAGCATCCGGGAACGTAGTCAATAACAACTATATCCACGATTATGATGTAGGATTATTCAATTACGCTCAGGCTATAGAGACTAGTGGCGTTGCGTCGGTGATATCTCATAATCTTATAAAGAATGGAAATGGCAAAGCAATCCTAATTCACGGTAATGACCACATAATCGAAAAAAATGAAATTTCGAATATCTGTAATCAAACGGGAGACTGTGGTGCTATTTATTCAGGAAGAGACTGGACATACCGTGGCAATATAGTTCGATATAATTATCTTCACGACTTTTCTGGCTATCAATTAAAATTACTTGATATAGAAAAAAACATAATCCAGTATGCTCCTGAAGGTGCGCGCGGTATTTATCTTGACGATGCCGTCAGCGGATTCAATGTGTTTGGCAACATCATGGTCAACGCGGGCACAATTTCATTACAGCTTGGCGGCGGACGTGATAATAGGATAGAAAACAATGTTTTTAAAACGTCTTACTTTGCAATATACAGTGACCGGCGTTATGGCAGTTATAACTGGGATAATAACCGAGACTCATTGAAAACCATGCCTATCACTAGCGCTCTATGGTCACATAAATATCCTGAATTGGGTATCCCTATGGCACATGATACATGGCCAGAAGGTAATAGTATCCAGCGAAACATAATAATTTCGACGAATAATTTAGGCTTTTCGTTACTGTATATGCTACCTTCACAAGGGAATTCAATTGGCAACAATATTGTATGGCACGACAGCAGCAATATACGAGTATTTTATGAAGTTGTTGGCACCATGATAGGCAAGGATCGCGCACTATGGAGCAACTGGATAGATCAAGGAATAGAAACCAAAAGCCTTAATGAAGATCCTTGCCTAAATATATCCGGCAGCATAGTTAGAATAGATTGTACAAATTCTCCGGCAACTAAAATAGGTTTCCAATTAACTCCATCCGACATCGGATTAGTTCAGTAGAATACTCTGAGCTCAGCTGATTGCAATTGAAAACCATTAACCCACTATGCCGGCATTAATTGCCGGCATATAAACTATTACTATCGATTAACTTATCCGAAATAATTCAGCAACCTGAATGGGGTTATGACTGAATACTGTCTACCTTGGCTTTCCGAGCCTTCGGCAAAAGCAAGATGGAATCAGGATTAGCCTCAAGTCTAACTTCATGAATTTAGCGCTGTTAGAAGCTCTTCATAACATATTGTGTAAATTGACTTATATTTAGTGAGTTTTTGCTGAGGCTTGCACGTAGTCAGGTGAGATTATAAATACCGATAGGCTTAAAGTACTGATATAGCTTTTACGTCACACCTAAAAGCATCGAAAACAATAATAGTTAATATACTAGGGATAGAATGAACCCCCTCTGGACAAGGCTAAAATATACATTTGGTATGTGGAGCATAGAATTTAACTTTGCAATAATGCGCAATTAGTTTGAGAAACCCTATGTCATTAAATAAATTTACCCTACTCGCCATAATTTTCTTTTCAACCAACGCGATAGCCCATAATTTTTATATCTCCCCATCTGGAAATGACAGCTCAGACGGATTATCTGGTGTAAAAACAGAAACAAGCGGCCCATTTCAAACGCTAGCACGAGCACAAAAAGCCATCAGAGATTTGAAAACGAATAAGCTTTTCAAAGAATCTGTAACGGTTCATATCCTATCCGGTACTTACCAACTGCATAAAGCTATGGAATTTGATATCAGAGATTCAGGTAACGCTGAAAAAATCGTTCGATGGCAAGGTGAAAACGGACCAGTAATTATTAGCGGTGGTATCTCGTTGCAGAACTGTGGCCATATAGAAGATAAACTTTGGACTTGTCCGACATTAGACCTGCCCTTGGATAAGATCAAATATCCCCAAAATTACCGTAAACGCGGTAATGTACCCGGCTTTGAGCTGTTTATAAATCAAGAACCAATGCATCTTGCTCGCTGGCCGAACTCTGACTGGGCACATATAAAACTCCCCGTTGATGAACGAACCAGTTTCACTAGCATCGAACCCATGCCCTCATTAGAAAGCGATCTTAGCAACGCTCAAGTACACATAATGGCTGGCAATGATTGGCATGATCAATATATAGCCGTATTAAACATAGTTAGAGATGAAAACAAAATAATCCTCGCAAGCAATACTAATTACCCTCTAACTAGTGGTCGTAGATATTACCTGCAAAATATACAATCAGAACTGGATGCACCAGGCGAATGGTTTTATGACAAATCCAACAACAGAATATTATTTATAGCTCCAGATAGCAATCAGCCCAAAACAATAGAAGCCTCTTCCTTACAAAACCTATTCACCTTCATGGGTTCAAAGTTCATTAGCTTTAATAATTTAACATTTCAATATAGTACGGATGTGGCTATAAGCCTAGATAAGACTAGTCACATAGAATTCAATGAAATAAAAGTCATCAATATAGGTGGAAAAGCTATTGAAGTTAAATATAGTGATAATTTCAGATTTTTGAACAGCTTTATTCATAATACTGGCGAAGGCGGCATTGTAATTAGCGGAGGGAATAGAAACTCTTTGACTGCTGCAAACAACCTAATTCATAACAATCATATTAATGATTTTGGCCGAATTGTTATGACCTACACCCCAGCAGTTGAAGCCTCGGGAGTAGGCACCCATATCACGCATAACTTGATAGAACGAAGCCCCGGCACCGGAATTCTTTTATTCGGGAATGACCATTTGGTAGAGAAAAATGAAATACATCATGTATGCGAACAGGCATCAGACTGTGGGGCAATTTATTCGGGGAGGGATTGGACATATCGTGGCAATATTATTCGCTATAACAGCATACATGACTTATCCGGCTATGGCCTTAAAAGCGTAGATATCGTCAATAACAAAGTAACCTATATAAAACCGGATGGCGTGCGGGGAGTTTATCTAGACGACTTAGTAAGTGGCTTTAGCGTAGTAGGCAATATTTTTAATAATGCGGGAGTTATGGCAGTTCAGATTGGAGGAGGAAGGGACAATATAATAGAAAACAATATTATTACCACAAATAATTATGCTATCTGGGTAGATAATCGTATACCTAGTATCGCCTTAAAAAAAGGCTTTTTAGAAGTACCAACTAATAGCCGAACCTGGCTGAATAAATATCCAAAACTTGGACAACCGGTATCTAACGAAAACTGGCCTGAGGGCAATAGTCTGCAACGCAACATCATGATATCTAACAAACCAGACGCCTTGTTATTACGATATACATTGCCTGCCAATAGCAACACAATTGCCCACAATCTCATTTGGAGCGTTACTGGCTCCGTTATCCTAAACTATAACATTCTTGATAAATCCAAAAAAAGAGACAATGCTTCATGGCAAGAATGGATTGCCGAGGGTGTTGAGCAAAACAGCATATTCGCCGATCCTTGCGTCACTTTTGTTGGAAATATTGCGAATATATGCTCAGAATCTCCTATCAATAAAATTGGATTTAAACCTTTACCATCAGATATAGGCTTAATAAGATAGTCGCATATCTAACAAACTTATTCAAGAATATATAACCAGGCCTTACGCTCATATTTAAATATAAAATAACTGCAAATTAAGCGAGATCTATCAAAAAATCTAGTGGTTATTAATCTTACAATTTCGACTTAGCCAAGGTTAACTTATGAACAGATTTATTGTTTTAGATGGGATCAGAGGCATTGCAGCATTATTTGTCATCACAAGACATACAAGAATATTCTGGGGCCATGACTTCTTTAGAAGCTACCTTGCCGTGGATTTATTCTTTATTTTGAGCGGCTTTGTGATTGCATACGCGTATGAAGAAAAACTGAAAAACAAAACCATTTCATTGAAAAATTTTTTGTTAATTAGATTGATACGACTATATCCAGTTTATATTTTTTCATTAATTCTCTCTACGCTAGCATTAATAGCTCCGCTGGTAATTCACCGCGGACTCAACGCGGCCGCTATTTTTGACATTTGTAATTTGACATTCATGGCCGCGCTATTTCTACCGACACAGGTCGCAGGAAATTTAAACTTATTCCCCATCAATCCTGTATATTGGTCTTTATTTTTTGAACTAATAGCCAACCTACTGTATGCCGTAACACGACCATATCTTAGTAACAAGGTATTGCTTTTAGCCGTCATCATCTCCGAGATAATGGTAGTTGCATCCGCAAACTATAATGGGAACCTTGATATAGGCTTCACTTGGGAGACGTGGGCAATACTTGCGGGACTATTTCGCTCAATTTTTGGCTTTTTCCTTGGCATACTATTATATAGATGTAAAGATACAACTCCGAGCCTTCAGAAAAAGTATAAAGAACTTATGCCATACATTACTATACTAATTATATGCATAATACTATCATCACCTTCGGCAGATAAATTAGACTTTATAATTGATATTATTATTGTCACAACAGTTTTTCCTACCTTAGTGATCCTAGCTTCTCAAGGTAAAAGCAAAGTAATTGAACCGTCACTATCAATTCTTGGCTCTGCAAGCTATCCAATTTACCTCATCCACATCCCAATTGGACACATTATCTCAGGAATTTTTAAAGAACATATAGTCGACACTACTCCAATATCAGGCACTATACTTACATTATCCCTAATTAGTTTTTCAGTTTGGCTTGAGAAAGCGTATGATTTACCAATTAGAAGACTCCTATCAAATAAGATTTCCTCTCGAATAAGCAGATAAAAACATATAGCAAATATTTATCTACAGTAAATGCCAAAAACTTCAGGACGTTATGCGCGTAGAAACATCCCTATAGATAGTCATTAATTCCTGATAGTTTTGTTCCTCAGTATATTTACCCAGAAACATGTTCCTAGCATTTATAGAAAGTCTCTGCAGTTCTTGAGGATTGTCAAACAACCATTTAGCTTTATTTGCCAAATCTTCCGCATTACCAGGTTCAAATAATACTCCAGTTTCACCATCGCGAATTACATCTGCCATACTACCTAATTTAGAGGCCAGTACCGGAAGGCCATGCGCAAATGCTTCCACCAATACCAGCGGAAACCCTTCATACCATTCTGATGGCAATACTAGAAAGCTAGCCTCTGCCATTAACTTACTAACAGCTGCTGAGTTTTGCCGACCTAACGCTTCCACATTTTTTTTATTTATGAGCAATGTATCCAAAGGCCCAGTGCCTGCAATTTTAAGCAGCCTCGCATCATCCATTCTATTCCAAGCCTTGAGTAACGTATGAATGCCTTTTTCTAGGCTAATACGCCCTACAAACAACGCAAAAACTGAATCAATGTCCCGAGCACTCTTCAACCCAGGCCAGGGATCAGAAAGAAAGTTAGCTTTGACCGAAACTTTCTCACTAGGAAAACCAGCGGACACAAATTTACTTTTTGCAAAGTCCGTAAGTGCAATAAAGCGGGAGACTTTGTTTAACCAAGTGCCCTGATTCCGATGCTTGGCGACCATATGGGCAACCACAAGACTTCCGAGCCTAGACCCCCTATAACAGCCATATAAAGCCGCTTGGTACGGCGTACCCGAAATACATTGTTCGCAAATCTTACCTTCTCGCATCAACATTGCGCCAGGGCAAATTAGTCGATAATTATGCAAAGTCTGAACAACAGGAACCCCTTCATCCAAACAAGCATCGTATATGGATGGGCTAATTTGCGGGAAAAAGTTATGGACATGAACTACATCTGGTTGAAAAGCTTTGAGCTTTTCCCTTGCAACATTACGAGATAAAACAGAATAACTTGTATTGATAGCGACTTTTACTTTGCCTACAACCCCTCCAGGTAAGTCTTTATTATCGAGGATCCACATCTCTACATGGTGGCCGTGTTGTATCAGTAAATTCGCCTCCGCCATTACAACATTATCTTCCCCCCCAGCTTGTTGGTAACGGTTATGGACAAACAGGATCTTCATAGGTTAAATTTAAAGAATGAAAAATTACAAAAAGTAACAACGCCTAAAATCAAAAGTGGATCATCTTTCGCCACCGATAGAACTGTTGGGAGCAAAAAATGCATATCTACGCTTATCCAACGCTAAAGACCGACTATTTTAAGGCTGAGCTTTTGAACACCTTAATAATACGAGGCACAAAGAACCTAAATAAATGGGCAACATTTGGAAAATAACTATAAATTTTATACCCCTGACTTTTTTGTCCATCACTAACGCCAAAGAATCCAAACTGATTAATAATCAACTGTAGCTTATTTAAATCTTTTAAATCATAGAGCTCAGCCATTTTCCGCTTCTGGAAATGGATATATATATACTCTTTATCTATAATCGCTCCATTTTTACAAATTAATTTACCATTTGACCAAAAAAAATATTGACCCCAACGATTATTGTGAGCTGTCATATATAAAAAAGGGCTCTTTGAGTTAATATCCGCAATCAATTCCTCACGGAATACGGGATAACTCATCAACGCAAATATCTTGTCGATGCCGTTGGTTTCATCGAAATTATAAAATTTTTCAGATGAAAAAATAATTTTGTAGTTAAGCCCACCCAGGACGTTTTTATACGTATTATTTACGTTTGAATTATTTTTATATAAAGTCAAATGACCCCTACGAAAAATCTTAACATGCTGATCATTTTTCACGACTTTGAGGACAGGGGACAGGTCTCCAAAAAGCATATCAAAATCGCAATGCCCCCACCATTCATACCCATTTAGATATTCCGACAGTAACTCACCATAAGCTGGCTGAAAATCAGTAAGCTTATAAGGGGAGTTTAGTGCAATAGGAAAATCAAAAAAAGACTGAAATCGTGTACGTATCGCTTCGAAATCTGTTTTAATGAATCGAACATTATCTGGCAGATGCGCCGGTACTTCAAAATCGACAAAAAATAAGAAATCAATCGTATTGTTTAAACGACAAGAATGGATAAATAAGTCAAAATAAGCGGGTCGCTTGCCAAAGTATAAATTTAAAATAATAACTCTCATCAATCTACCCCGAGCTTAAAATTTACCTGAGCTTCAAAGAACATTTCAATACCATTAAAAAAGTTTTGCGCCATATTCTCAATTGAAAAAAACTTTGCTCCGCTTATCGCATTGTTCCGCAAAAAAACAAGCTTCTCCAAATCATCGAGTGTGTTAACGATTTCTCCAGCATACTCTTCCGGGACCGCATTGGTCATTAGTCCGTTATATCCGCTCTGCAAGTATTCTATCTCGGGACTATGATAAGGTATGTTACAAGTAAACAAAGGCAACCCGGCGACAAAAGCATCTAGGATTGCTAAACCAACCAAACCTGGGCATAAAAATATTTCAGCCGATTTAAATGCTAAGGCCTTTTCTTTATTGAACAACGGACCCAAATATTTAATATACGAATATCGATTAGAATATTTCTCCACTAGACTTCTATCATCACCACTGCCAACTACTAATAATACAAATCCGGGATTTTTATTGTGAATCAACACAGCCGCGTCCAATAAAAAATCAAGCCGCTTTTCCCCATAGAGGCTACCACAAAACAGTCCAATTCTTGCACTAGCATCTATTTGAAAACGAAACTTAAACTCCTCAATGTCATTAGCCGTTACATCTGCCAATAGTTGCTGAAAATAAGAAGTGTCGATACTATTATTTAATGCTGTTATTTGTGATTTTGGATAACCCAAACCACCAATATAACGTGCAACACCTTCAGTATATGCAAACCACCAGTCGCACTTCTTTGATAATAATTTTTTCATTCTTTCTCGCCAACTATCCGGATTACCTTGTCTATTTTGCCCATGCCCCCAATAACCGAATTTTTTTAATCCAAGAACATGAAAAATTATTAGCAAATAATTATGAAAGTGTTTGTTGGCTTGCTCAGTAATCACAAAGTCAGCCCAAAGAATATGAGAAAGCGAATGACGCAAAAAGTGAAGTTTACCATTGAACAACCACAAACTATTTTCCACGAGACAGCAACCTTCACCTATAAGGATATTGTCTCCCTTACTTTGTTCCTGAGGCGGTGGCGATCCGCATACAACTCGGAGTTGATGCCCTTGCCGGCTTAACAAATGTTGTAATTCATTAAATAAAGGCACTCGATATTGTTTAAGCACGGGCTGAAATATAACTATTTTCATTATTAAGCTCTCAACAATTGGACCATTTATAAAAAAAACAATATTCTCTTTTGGAAAAAAGAAAGTTTCCAAGCTTATTTTCCATATCATTGAGAATTAATGACATTAGATATCCAAATATTTTAATCTATTAGCCCATAAATATATTTTCTAACTTTATAGGTATGCTTTTCAGTGATCAAAGACAACAGCCATGCAAAACTAATACAAATTACTACAAATATCAAAGCCGTTAACCATTGATAACCATACCTTGGCACATCATGCCATCCGTATCCAAAATTATCTTTTAACACGGAACACATAAACATCAATAGCGGCACATGCACTGCATACAATGAATATGAAAACCCGCCTAATTTAGCATGCCAACTAGATCTTAAAATAACCCAATTAACTTCTCGGAATCGCAACGAACACAAAACATTTGCAAACAAGATTGCAACTATTATTTCAAATAAAAACCCAAATGCCCCAAAAATTACTTCCGATCTAACTCCCAACCTTATACCAATTAAAACTAATAGAAAAAAAATAAAAGCGGCTAAAGGGGATTTGATTAACACGTTTTCCTTCTTTACAAAAAAAAGCGCACCAAGGCCCCATAAGATGAAGCCAATAAAGTGCCACTTTGATGCGAGCGACATTGATATAAGAAGTGCAAAACCTAATGCGAAGAGGCCATATCCTTTCACGGATTTATTATAAAAGACTGGAGCCAATAACAATGGAAATGTCATGTAATACCAGAATTCATTCGCAAGAGTTTCAAGGGGGCCATTCGTACCTAGCGTATCAAAAAACAAGTTTTGCAAATTTAAAACAGAACCAAATATAGACATATTAAACTGCAGATCAGATTGCCCCATTAGCTTAATCAAATGTTCACTATAAACGACAGATGAAGGAAACAAATCCATACCTAAATAGTCCAGGCCATTTCCTATGATTAATACGGGTATAAGCACCAAATATATTCTTGTTACTCTGGCTACAATATATTTCTTTGAATTGAAGTTACTTTTATTCAAGGCCGCCCTAAGAACTGGACCTCCAACTAAAAATCCACTTAACACAAAAAAAACCACCACTCCCCAGTGAGCAAACCCCGTGACAAATCCCCACAAATAACTCGTAATTGTCCTTTCACTCGAAGGTATTAAGTGTAACGTCACAAACATTCTGTTATTTAAATGGGTTATAAGTACAAAAAACGCAGAAATCCAACGGGCTGCATCTAGAAACGCTGAAAGTCCTGAATTGAATTCTGAGTAACCGTGAACTGTTGGACTGTTTTCGCTTACAGTGTATTTTTCTCTCATCTTAAAAACTCCCGCCAGATAAAAATCTATTCCTTAACTCTATATTCGTCAATTACCTCTTCATAAATCTTTTCCAATTTAGCCGAACAACTTCTTACTTCAAATTGATTAACTACAAAGTTCCTTGCATTGTTAGCCATTAAAACGATAGTCTCTGGACTGGAAAGCAACTTATCCACTTGTAGCGCCAACTCATTAAAATCATTTTCTTCATACATTAAACCCGTCTCATATTCAACCATCGCCTCAGGAATGCCGCCTGAACGAGTTGTAAGTACTGGCAAACCACAGGCTTGTGCTTCAATTAAGGCAATACCGAACGCCTCGGTTTGTCCCTTAGAGTCTTTTCTACTGGCGTGGACATATAACGTTGCTCTATGCAATTCGGCGAGGACTGACTCGTGAGGTAACGCTCCGCACCAAATGATGTTCCGCGAAACGCCTAGTTGCTCAGCTAAATGCAACAATTCTTTTGTTTCTGAACCAGACCCTATCTGTACTAGTTGCAAATCAGGATATTTTTTTATGAGAATCGCCATGGCTCTAAGAATGGTGTCCACTCCCTTCCACTCTACATGCCGGGATACATTCACAATACGGTTTGGTAATTTTGGTTCAAAACCAACATTGAATTTTTCGGTATCAACACCAATATAATGCACTATCAGTTTTTCAGATGGACACCCCCTTTTTATGAGGCATTGCCTTAAATATTCAGATACCGCCAATATTCGAGAAGAATAGCTAAATAACGCCTTTTCTCGAAGAAGATAAAGTAAATTAGATAATTTTTTAGAACGTAATAGTGAGCAGCGGGACTGTTGTGCGTCAAACCCGTGGTAAGTAACTACCAAAGGAAGTTTTTTTCTTTTTGCAAGCGGCAAAATCATTGCAGCGTCTGGGCCAAAATGCGCATGTATCAATTCGGGGAGTTGCTTAATTTGTGCAACACCAAATATAGTAAATAGTATGCGTCGAATAAGACTACTTTTACCAACAACGCAGAACGATTTATCCGCCATGTTCTGCATTAGATCGCCAAATGGGTCTCTAAACCATATATTAAAATCAAATTTATAAATTCCAGACAATTGACTTGGAATAAATGCTTCTGATGGCAATAGAAAGACAGTTCTGTAAATTACTATTAATTTTTTCATTCAACACTTCTAACTAAAAAATATTACTCGCTTGGCAAAAAAGCGACCCTTATCAATATTTGACTTAATTGTAAAAAAAATCTTCTTGATAACGAAGTATAACGCAGGACTTCTTAATAGTAGCATTTCCTTCAAAGAATTCGATTGGTTATACCTATATGTCTTGATCGTCTCTAAAACAATATTTGGCAAATAATTGAAAGAACTTACACACATATCAATTAAAGAAAACAAGGCGCTGTTAATATATTTAGCCCTAATACGCCCAATTTCATAACCTTCGCAAACCTTAACAGAATCCAACACAGCCAAAGCTTCATTAAATGCTTCCAATCTATTAGCCACAAAATCAATATTAATTTTTGACCTTGTCAATGAGCCTGCTCTGACCCTTATAGAATAAAATTTTTCTTTGGTTCTATAGGTAACTTTACTTAGAAGATAAGCCTTCATAGTAAATACATGATCTTCGTGTATCCGCTTAGAAAATTGCAAAGTGTTGTCGATAATAATTTTTCTTTTAAGAATATATGTCCAAACAGCCGCTGTGTAATTTCCTCTATCAATTAGATCGAATGCTGCCGCCAATCCATTTTCTAACCAGTCTGAGTTGTGATGACAAAGCTTATCCTCTTTAATGCCAGACTCATAAAACAGTTCGGCGCTAAAACAAAACATATCCATATTTTCATTTTCAATAAGTTTATTACCGAATTCTTCGAAAAGACCTGGCAGTACGATATCATCCGCATCACAACAAAAAATATAATCTCCAGCACACAAACTAACACCGTAATCCCTCGCCAAGCCCAGTCCTTTATTTTCTTGAGAAAACACCTTGACTATGCTGTCTCCTTTAAATGCTTCTAAAACAACCTTCTCTGTATTATCGGTCGAACCATCATTTATCACTATAATTTCTTTCGGCTTAACACTTTGATTAGTGAGAGAGTATATTGATTCTAAAATATAATTCTCAACATTATAAGCAGGAATGACGACAGATACAGGAACGTTTAATGTATTATTTGACATGAAGTTTATTACAATTCAAGTAATTAAAATTATTTTCAGAACCAACTTAAGAAAACCTACCCAGAAATAAGCAGTTGCGATGTCATCACTACTTATTATTCACACAAAGAACCTTCTAATAAAAGTCTTCATTTCTGGCGTTAGCACCCAAAAACCAATTCCAACTATTGGAAAAGTCAAAATCGATTTTTGAACAGAATACACCAAAAAATTATAATATTTATTATTAAAATCATAAGCAAATATAGGAATCTGCTCAACAATGCAAATTGAGATAAAAGATATAACTAAATATTTAAATATCCTTAAAAAATAAAATCTCAGCTTCTCTGGCATAAATTCTCTATATAAAAAAATAGGCTTCCAAATTCCGACGATAAAAAACATACTAACAAAGGCACCCAATGGCACACCTACTATGCCCATCGTTTTTCCGGCCAATATAGACACACTTACATTAATCAACGCTTCGGTAATTGGCGCCCATACATCTTTAAATAAGCCACATGCGCTTATAAATTCGTCGTTTGTTTTTCTTGTTAACGAAACAAATAAACTTAATAACAGTATTATCTTTATCTCATGTGACAAAATGAAAGCACTACCAAGCCAGACGGATATAAATAAATCTATAATATTGTACGTAACATATACCATTCCTGTAGCAATCCAATATCGTGATACCTGCAATTCCCAGAAAACTTTTAATGTCTTTTTATTGTCTTTCTCGGCAACAAGATTACCCACCGCAGCATTAGTACTATCAAAAATACTACTCAATAGCGTGTAAATTGATGATGTTATAAGGGTATAGTTGGTATACATCGTCACCATAGCAAGGTTTGAAAAAATATATACAAGAATCCCGGAAGCCTGCTGCAACACTACAGCGCTGAACTTATGAAAAAACGCCTGCCTTGCTTTTTGATAGATAAATGAATACTGACCAGTTAATGCTTTGCCAGTCTTTATACTTGTACAAAGATACGGATACAGCCTTTTAATCTGAATATTTAAAAAAACTGAATATAATGACAAGAAGCTAAACTCTAGAAATAGCCAACCGTAGACACCATAATCCACATAAATCAAACATACCATTTGAACTACAATTTTTATTATTTTAACTATATTAAATAGCTTAACCTTTACAAAGTTTTTTTGATCTGCTGCTAACAAAACTTCTTTATAGTTTACGAAATAGCCCAGCAGAGTGGTTAACAAATAAGTTACATAAGTTGTAACTATTATTTCGTATTGGATACCGCTATCGCTAAAAAATCTCGGCAAGAATACCACCGAAATCGAACCACATAGTAAAATAACGTATCCTATTCTATTATAAATATACCCAAAAACAGACAAAACGTCATTTATACCATCATTATCTTTTTCAAAAATAGGCTTATACAAGGCAAATGCTATAACTGAGGAAAACCCCATCTCAGCGAGATTTAAAAAACCCATTATATTCATCATCGCACTTGTCAACCCAACAAAGTCGGTGCCAAGATGCTTAATAAATATGCTTCGCGCTACAAATGTTGATGCGAGCAACAAGAAATAAAATAGCAAACTAATCTTTGCATTTTTAATCGTTTTTTGTACTCGTGATTTACTCATTCTTTGAATTTTTATAAAAAAAAGCACTAAAATAACATTGCAAACTCAGATCGCTTTAACTATTTATGCTCTTTTGAATTTATATTTCCATCCTATACTGTAAAAGTATAAGACTAAAAAAAATAGCCAAAGAACATTGGGGCTTTTAAAAATCGATGCTTCAGTAATATTGTGAACAAGCCAAACACTGACAAAAGACAAGATCACGGCATAACTTTGATTATCGTCTTTTATTAACCCAACCAATCCTCCTAAGACCTGAAGTAACATCCACACAAAAAAGAAAATTGATGCACCCCCCCCCCTCACAAGTAAGTCAAAATATCCATTGTGAAGTTGTCCAAACGCTTGGTGATAATATTTGTGAAATGTTAGAAGATTATCCTCTCCCCATCCAAAGAACGGTTTTTCGTAAAACCCCTTTAAGGCTGTTTCCCATAAACTAGCCCGCCCAGTAAAAGTAGAATCTCTTCCAATAGCCTTAAAAAAATACTCAATACTAAACACTTCTGGCTTTAATATAAACAGTAACCCCAAAACCATCAATACACAAAACATTGTTAATAATAATTTTAAAAACCTTACATTACCTGATGATGATCTAATAAATTTACTCCAGACGATAATAAAAGCTAGCGCAAACGACACAAGTATCGATGTCATACTATCAGCCTTAATAAGACAATACGCAACACTCATCAAAAGCAGAATTGCAGTCCAAAATATTAATTTATTTCTATTATTCATCAAAAATAAACTACACATAGAAACCCAAACCGCATCAACGCAGATAGCCCCTAAAGTGTTGGGATGCAAAGTAAACCCCCTTAACCCTGCTCTATACTCGCCATAGAGAGTTGCGGGCATTTGCGCCAAATCTGGCCTTATCAAGGAAAATAATATTGTCGCAACAAAGTATAAAAACAACATAATTAGCAATGTCTCAAAAAACTTATTTTTGTTTTGTATTAATAAACTAGCTGCAGATACAGCTATGAATCCAGCCCCTACCTTATGAATAACTCCCATCAATAAAAACCTAGGGAAATCAGTCCATAATATGGATAACAATGCCAGAAATAATAACATTAATAAAGGAATTGAGCGCTGGACTATATAAAAGAAAAAATCGCGCTGCTTAAACAACAAAATCAAAAACGCAGATATATACGCCAACGAGTCAACCACTTGATTCACGGCGCTGCTTTCCTGCCCTGGACGTGTATGCAATATACTTAGACCTGCCAACAAGAAAAACACTATAAAGGGAAAAAGATATATTGCTCCAGCGGGCTTGTAAGTGGCAGTTTTCATGAAATTACTTTTTTGATCACGCGAAAAATCCAATTTTGTTATTAAATAAGACTAGCCTATAATTTAATACTGACCATTTTCCTCGAAAATTGAAAGACATCATCTTTTGTATTCTATGCAAAAATTTTATTAATTTTCTGGGCTTTCTGTAGGAGATAAAAAATTAAATTTATCTCACAATCGGATTGTAACTAATATTACACTAGCCTGATTAGTCCTGGAGCACAGCTTGTGGAGCTAAACTTTACAGGGCATGTTTCTTAAATAATCGTTATAAATATGTAATTGTTTACACCATCGCCCAGTTCTATGATTTATCAGTACAACCGAATTCCTTAGCAAAGGATCCTCAATGCATCAGGACATTGTGATGGTCACGCATGTTTTATTCCATTCGCCATGGCGCTCCGTCCAGCACATATCTTAATAAACGTTAAAACTTAGACGTATATCGCCCTGTTCACATAATTTCAACTTAAAGACTTAATGGCATGAGCCTCAAAATCACATGAGATTCTCGAATTTGATTAGCAAAAAACTAATTAATTTAAATTAACTGAAAATAACAACATTGCCGATTCTTTTCGAGAATTCAAACTGTATTTATTTGTTATACCTAAGCACCCGCGAATTCAGCATACTGCTATTGTTAGCACCAATAAAAACAATATTCTTCCAATCTCTTATGCCTTCTAACTAGTTATTCGATCCAATATCGTTGATTTTGATAAAACATGTTTCTTAATAATTATTGGCCCATAAACGCCCACCAACAATAAAACAGGCGCTATTACCCAAAAGTTAGCACCATCCCAAGAAAAATTTGTCAAAATACCACCTTTTACCATACCAATAACTATGGTATTCATGAGGTAGATGCTGTAAGTATACTTACCTAACACCGCCCAAATTGGAATGTTTGAAAACGGCCCAACTCGCATCAAGCCTTGGAGTGCGGGCAATGAAAATAAACCAATAATTGCTTTTGAGACTTCAGCTGATAAATAAATAACTGATAAAAATGAAAAACAGAACAAAATAAAGAAAACATAGAAGAACCTTTCTACCAGGTTTAAATACCCTTCATAATAGTTAACCACCATAACTCCGATAGCGAAAAACATAAAATATTCACAAAACCTGTCCAGCATAAAAGCGCTTGTAACTGGCAAAAACATCAATAAGCCCCCTGTAAATACAGCGACCATCGGCTTTTGACTGAATGCCATAATAAACAATGGGAATACCATATACATTTCCATTAATACATATATAAACCAAAGAGACCCACCAGCACTTTTGGAAGGGATTATGAGTAGATTATATAGCTCGGTATAAAGATTTCCCGGCACGTCATCGACATGTATTAGCTTAGACATATACACCTTGCCAGCATAAATCAGAACACCAAACAACAAATATCCTGGAGCCAAGCGCTTTATCTTTTTAAATACATATAAAATATAACCTTCCATATTTTTTATAACAGGAAATGTATACGCCATTATTATTCCTGAAATAAACATAAAAAATGGCATATGGAACTTATAAATATAAAACTTAAGCACCGCGTACCATTCATTGCCGACTGGCATATCCGTTGCAACAATATGCCCTAACACAACAAGGAAAATAGCAAAGCCTTTAGCTCTATCTATATCAACGAGTCTGCTTTTTTTATCCAAACTTACAATCTCTCCGCTAAATATTAATGAAAAACAGCTTAAACACGAAAAAAAAGTAGCCTGCGATACATACTATTTTGAATAAGTGAATCGGCTACCCAATCTGCTTTTTAAGAAAAACTTACAAAAACATAAAAATACAACAGCACCACTAATATCGGCTGCTAAATCTAATACCTCGAAAGCACGACTAGGATTGGATAACTGATATAACTCATCGGCCACACCAATAACTGTCACAATCAATAATGGCATAAAAAACGCTGGCAAATGCCACCCCAAACCCAAATTAAACGAAGCCCCAAATACTAATATGGCCAGTACGCCAAATGCCAAAAAATGTGCCACTTTATCCAGACCAGAAACTTCACCCATTATTGCAGCCGGCGGCTGTGATGATTCGATGAAAAGTATCGCTATCCATGCGATGCTCAACGCGATAAACACCATTGCTAGATTGCGATTGCTTTCAAAGTGAGCCATTGTCTTGTTTATTTGGGGTTAAAATCCGCGCATTTGCAGCGTCCGCTAAATGCAAAACTGCCTGTGTGAGCGTGGGTATATGTGTCGCGAGATGCTGCAG
The DNA here is from genome assembly GCF_000365425.1 of Methylomonas sp. MK1. NCBI lineage: Bacteria > Pseudomonadati > Pseudomonadota > Gammaproteobacteria > Methylococcales > Methylococcaceae > Methylomonas > Methylomonas sp. MK1. The sequence goes on along the minus strand of NZ_AQOV01000001.1, from coordinate 3,478,373 downwards.
TTTGGCTATGCCGCATACAATCTAGTCTATGCAGCCAACATTCCTGTAGTGCTGGCCGAAGTTTAAATTCAATGCCTTCTTGTTTACTCATAACGGAATAGCTGTCTGTTTCGCAATACGCTGAATAGGCTTTTGCTATTCCTCTATTGCCGGAGCAAATAATAGGTCGATACGCTGTTCGCCCAGTGCCTTTTTGGCTTTAACCCGAAAGCGCAGTTTGGCAACCAAGGTTTTTTCAAGATTTTGATTAAATCCTTTTACATACAAGGGGACCTCTAAAAATTAAAAAACCACCTTCTCCTTATTTGGGGGAAGACTGGGATGAGGGGATTAAAATCACTTATTTACACCCCCTCACCCTAACCCTCTCCCGGAGGGAGAGGAGATTTTTAGAGGTTCCCACAAATCTATGTCTCCGCCACGTCTATTATCGTCTGTACTAGAGCCAAACAATTTCAAGCTTGCTTGCGCTCCACACACTCAGCGGCAATGCTCTTTAAGATGTCGGCTTGTTGTTGCGTTAATCGCATGGTTTATGTCCGTATGTTGCGGCGCGGTAACTTGGCCTTGGATGTCCTTGATTCATTTTTTGGCCTCACACACCAGCTACCAATTTCTGTTGGGCGTTCTTAATTCTATTTGGTCAGATTAGAAAGTAAGTCCGTCATATCCGCCGGGACGCCAAAAGGTCACAAGAGCTGGTGTCCAGTGCCATGAATGGCGGGCTTCTAACCATCCATGAAGCCTAGGTTCCGGCAATCCATGCCGGAATAACGACCTTCGGCAATGTGATACCCCAAATCTGACAAAGTCGAATTAAAGCTTATGAAAAGGTCCGCTTAAAAATTAAAGAAACCTTTTCTCCCTTCATACTAAATGCCGCTAAGTTAAAACTTGTAGGTGCCAATTTATTCTCGCTATGGGCGCCAAAGGGCGAATAAATTCGACCCTACAGCATATTCAACTCTTAACTTAACTACATTGCCTTAATACATACCCAAAGGGCACAAAATGGAAATTGGGGTTAGGGAATCAAAACGAGTAATTCGCCTTAGCACGCTCTAAACAAGTTGGTTCCGATCAGACTCTCAGAGTACAGGTGGTTCGACAGGCTACCCCGACCGGAATTAATAAAATACTGTTCGTGGTTAGCCTGTCTAAGGACTTAGTCATAGCTTCCTTTTTAATTCCCCTCGCCCCAAGCAAGGAGAGGGGGGCTAAACTTAATAGCTTTCTTTTTTCAAAAGAGAGGAGCTTTTAGTCAGTAAGCCTGCTGCCCCACAAACCCTTTAAAAACAGTCAATACCACAATCTTTAAATCTAAAATGACTGACCACTGGCGAATGTATTCCAGGTCGTGATGAATCCGCCTTTCCATTTTGTCGATGGTTTCGGTTTCGCCTCGGCAACCGCTGATTTGCGCCAAACCGGTGATGCCGGGTTTCATTTTGTGCCGCAGCATGTAGCCCTGGATCTGCTTGCGGTAGTATTCATTGTGCGCCACTGCATGGGGCCTTGGGCCGACCACGGACATAGTGCCGCTCAGTACGTTTAGAAACTGCGGCAATTCATCTAACGAGGTACGCCGCAAAAAGTTGCCTAGCGGCGTCACCCGGCTGTCGTTGGCGGTGGCTTGTTTGATGCTGTCGCCATTTTCACACACCGACATCGACCGAAATTTCCAAACTTCAATCTGCTCACCCTTCACGCCATAACGCATCTGTTTAAAAATGACCGGCCCCGGCGAGGTAAGCTTGATCGCAATGGCGATGATCAGCATCGGGATAGCGATAATCGGCAAAATAATCGCACACAACAACAAGTCTTCAAGCCGTTTGGCCGCGCCGTCCAGCGACGAGTTTAGAGGTGTATCGAAGACGCTGACCACCGGTATCCCTTTTACGCTGCTGAGCTTGGATTGCATCAGGTTAAAGGTAAAAAAATCCGGAACTATGTTTACCGACACCGTACTATCGGCCAGCTCTCGAATCAATTGGTTGATTCGCTTTTCCGCACGCAAGGGCAAGGTGATGTAGATATGATCGATTTCTCCACGCTGCGCTCTTTCCAGTAGCTCTTTAAAGTCGCCAACGATGACGTCGACCATGTCTTCATCCTGCCTGCGCTGTTTGTTCTCGATACGGTCGTCAAAAAAACCAACAAAGCTATAGCCCAGCCAAGGCATTTCAGTCAGCGCGGCATTTAGGCGTTTGCCTAGCGAATTGCCGCCCAAAATCGCGTAGTTACGGGTATTAAGGCCATGCATCCGCAAATAAGACAATGTCGAGCGGCGCAGCGAGTGCAGCATGATGATGCTGAGCGGCGCCAGCGGCAGCCACAATTCCAAGACTTGCCGCGAATATTCAAAGCCAAGGTCAAACACGAAAAAACTGCTGGCAATCAGTGCAAAGGCCACTATCCACGACAATAATATCCGCACGGCATCGTCAAATAGGGGATCACCGCGCCAGCCGTGATAGATCTCTTGATGCTCGGCAAAAATACCGAACAACACGGTACAGACAATAAATAAGCCCAGGTATTCACGGTCGAACGGCTCGCCATAGATGTGTAGCGAGATGTATAGCGTGATAAAAATCAACGCGGTATCCATGGCCCGCTTAATGCTCTGCAATTCGGGCTGCAGCGGCCTGATAAATCCTTTTGGGCGAAATTGATTCATATCAAATATACTGGTTAGCTTAATGAGTTGATCATTTGCCTGCCTGATTATAGGACTTTAAGCCAAAATTATTTCAGCTTAATGAAAGTTTAATGCAACACCGGCGGCGGCATATAAACCGTTCGGCGCATACAAGTTCTTCCTGCATGTCACTTCCTGGCAACATCATGAGCGGGACAATTGACACTCAAAAACCGGCTGAAAAATCAACGTTGCTTGTAAACCACTTTAGCAGGTCTTGCCAAGCTCACCAATAAAAACGCTACTCTTAACCAAGTAAACAGACTATTTCATAATCCTTATGACAGAATCTTTCATATCAAATAAAGCCATTCCCGTCCGCGAACGCCTGATCATGGCTCTGGATGTTTCCAGCATCGCAGAAGCGCAAGCCTTGGTCGAAGAACTGGGGGAAGCTGTGATTTTCTACAAAGTGGGCATGGAGCTGTTCATGTCGGGCGATTATTTCGGGTTTATCGAATGGCTAAAGGCCCGCGACAAAAAAGTGTTTGTCGATCTTAAATTCTTCGACATTCCGGCCACAGTGGGCAGGGCAATTAAAGCGCTAAGTAACAAAGGCGTGGATCTGGCCACTATCCACGGCAACGATTCCATTATGGAAGCAGCGGCAGCGGCGAAAGGCGACTTAAAGGTGTTGGCCGTCACCGCATTAACCAGCCTGGATCGCGGCGATTTGGATGACTTGGGCTTTCAATGCGATGTGCGCGACTTGGTGTTGTCACGCGCAAAAAGGGCCTTACAAATAGGCTGCGACGGCATTGTTTCATCGGGCTTGGAAGTGGCAATGATTCGGGAGCAGTTGGGCGAAAAGCTGTTGGTGATTACTCCCGGTATCCGGCCGGTGGATAACCGCGAAGACGATGATCAAAAACGCGCGGTCAGTGTCGAGCAAGCGATTCAAAACGGCGCGGATTATATAGTAGTAGGCAGACCCATCCGCGACGCGGCTGACCGCAAAGCGATGGCGGAAAAAATCCAGGGGCAGATTGCGGCGCAGTTTGGTTGAGTATTTGCGCTAAAGCTTTCTGGAATTTTATTCTCGGTATTGTTTGCTTGAAGGGCAAAAAATTAAATTTGCCGGGGCTTTTAACTCCCCTCACCCCAGCCCTCTCCCAAGGGGAGAAGGGGGAATACCGGTATTTTCGTTAGCTAGACTAAATTAGGATCGCCCCATCTAGATCGGAAAGATAACTCCCTCTCCCCCCGGGAGAGGGCAGGGGTGAGGGAATCCAAAAAAGGCTTTTGCAATGAAAGAATTGGCCCGTTCACTACGCAAAAATCAAACCAACGCAGAACAAGTGATTTGGCAACAGATCAGGAATCGGCAATTGTTGGGCTATAAATTTCGTAGACAGCAGGTTATCGGCCCATTCATCGTTGATTTTGTTTGCTTGGAACCCAAGTTGGTGATTGAAATTGATGGCGGACAACACGCTGATCAAAAGCAATACGATCAAGACAGAAGCCATTATTTACAACAGCTGGGATATAGAGTACTTAGATTTTGGAATCATGAGGTTTTACAAGATACGCCTGCCGTAATGGAAGCCATTCATCTGACTGTGCTTGAGTTAAGAGAATCGGTAAAAGCCGAGGAAACCCCTTCTCCCTTGGAGAGAGGGAATACTCCAAACTTAATAGCATTAGCCTATGAAAGTAAAGAGCCGTTAATTTGACTCCCTCCCTGCAGGACGACTGCATGGGTGCACGAGGCAGGGCAATGTCAGGAGTAGTTGACCAATAAACTCCCTCTCCTGATGGAGAGGGCTGGGGTGAGGAGAATTAAATAAGGTGAATTTCCTATTTTTATGTTCCTCACCCCCTCCTTCTCCCTCAGGGAGAAGGGGACTTGTGTAATTTTTATAGCCCCTCAAAAGCTGACGCCAGACATCTAAAATTTAACTCCCTGCAAAAAGTGGGCATAATGCTTCGGTTTTTAATGCGCGCAACCAGCCAATGCAATGAAACCAGCGGCAAACATCTACTTGATCGGCCTGATGGGTGTGGGTAAAACCACGATAGGCAAACAGCTTGCTAAAGCCTTGCAATGGCCGTTCTACGACAGCGATAGAGTCATCGAGGAGTGCACCGGTGTCGATATTCCGACTATCTTCTCCTACGAGGGCGAGGAGGGTTTTCGGATGCGCGAGCAGACTGTGATCCGACATTTATCGGCGTTGCAAGGGATAGTGATGGCCACCGGCGGCGGCGCGGTTTTAATGCCGGAGAATCGGGCGGCAATCAAGGAAAACGGCTTCGTCGTCTATTTGCACTGTTCGATAGATAAAATCCTGCACCGCACCAAACACGATACGCAACGCCCGCTATTGCGCACCGACAACCCCAGGCAACGCCTGCAAACCTTGCTGGCGCAACGCGACCCGCTGTATACGGAATGCGCCGATTTTAAAATCGACTCCGGCGTCCTGCCCACTAAAACCGTGGTTAAAACCATTTTGCAGCAATATCAGGCTGCCTTAGAAGATCATGAAAGAATTGCAAGTTGCACTAAATAACGACAGAAGTTACCCGATTTACATTGGCGCCGGCTTACTGGCCCAAGCGGAACTGCTAACCAAGCATATTCGCTCCAAGCAGGTATTGATCGTTACCAACGAGACTATCGCCCCGCTTTATCTAGCCAAATTGCAGAAGGCATTGGGCGACTATCAAGTCGAAACGGTGATCCTGCCGGACGGCGAGCAATACAAAACGCTCCAATATTTGGAAAAAGTCTTCGATCAATTGCTCGCCAAAAAATTTAGCCGCAACGCCACTTTGATTGCCTTGGGCGGTGGCGTGATCGGCGACATGGGCGGCTTTGCGGCGGCTTGCTATCAACGCGGCATCGCCTTTATCCAGATCCCCACCACTTTGTTGGCCCAGGTCGATTCCTCGGTGGGTGGCAAAACCGGCGTGAACCATCCGCTGGGTAAAAACATGATAGGCGCGTTTTATCAACCGCAATGCGTCATCGCCGACGCAGACGTGCTGGATACTCTTGACGACAGGCAGTTATCGGCTGGCCTGGCGGAAGTCATTAAATATGGCCTGATTCGCGACCCCGGCTTTTTAGAATGGCTAGAAGCGAATATGCCGAAATTGCTGGCGCGCGATAAGGACGCCTTGGCTTATGCGATTGAGCGATCCTGCATCAATAAAGCCGAAGTGGTCGGCGAAGACGAGTTCGAATCCGGCGTGCGCGCTACGCTAAATCTCGGTCACACCTTCGGCCACGCCATCGAAACCGGCAGCGGCTACGGTCATTATCTGCACGGCGAGGCGGTGGCTATCGGCACTTGTTTTGCCGCCGATTTATCGCGGCGCCTGGGCTGGCTGAACGATGCCGACGTCAAGCGGATTATCGCCATGTTCCGGGCCACCAATTTGCCTGTCACTCCGCCTAAGGAGATGACGACCGAGCAATATGTGGATTTGATGGCCGTGGATAAGAAAAATGTCGACGGCAAAATTCGGGTGATTTTGCTGGAAGCGGTCGGCAAAGCCTCTCTTCCCGTCAACGTCGATCTGGCGCAATTGCAGGCAACCTTGAATGGCTATGCTGGATAACGACGACCTGACCTACAGCTACCAAAAGCGCTCGGTGGTCAACAGCACCGAGCGGGCCTTGATTACGTTGGAGCGCTCGCAAAAACTGGACTTGTTGTTGCACTTGCTGGCCAATTTGCAGCAATCGCTGATCGTCTGCGGCCCGGAAGGCATCGGTAAAACCACGTTATTGGAAGCTGTTAAGCAAAGCCGTAAGGATATGTGGGAGGTGGTGTTACTGCCGGCTTCACCAGACTCCAGCTTCGAAAGCCTGATCAACGATTTATTACGTAGCCTGAATATCGCCAAAGGCTCCGCTTTCGATCTGAGCGCGTTGCGCGACAAATGCGCCAAACAAAAAGTAGTGCTGCTGGTCGATGATGCCGGCAACTTGGTGCCCGGCCTGATCACGATGCTGATCGAGTTTGCCGATTCGCTGCCGGGCTTGCGCCTGGTGTTTGCGATGAATCACGATCAATTCCACATCAAGAGCGGTACCGACAAACTGGTGGAGGAATGTCATTTCATCGAACTGCCGCCGCTCAGTAAAAAACAATGCGGCGAATATTTGCAAAACCTGTCGGCGCAGCCGGGCGCGGTGGTGTCGTTCAATGCCATCAGCGACAGCCTGATCGAGGATTTATACCGCAGCAGCAACGGCATCCCCGGCAAGATTCTCGGGCAATTGCCTAAATTGGCTAATTCCCAAAGCCATAAACGCAGCAAACTGGGCTTATGGTTGGCGATCTCCGGCGTGCTAGTCGGCACTGGCTACGCGGTAAACTCGTTAATACCGCTTGACCAGCTTATTGAGCAAACAACCGGCAATTCGCCGATTAGCGGCCAAAACGACAGCACCAACAAACTTGCGATCGAAAGTCTGCCCGTGCCGGCGATGCCGGAATCAATAAAGCCATCGGCGTCAATACTGACCAACGAGGTAGCAATCGCGCCACCTCCTGCTCCAGCCTTGCCCGAACCCAAAGTCCCCGAGCCGGAACCAGCGCCAACCAATGTTGTGGTCCCCGTTGTTCCCGTTCCCGATAAGCCCAAGCCGGTCGCCCCTGTTCCAAATGACCCGGCAAAACAACCGGTAGGCCAACCCGTTGCCAGCGAAATTATCAGTACACCAGTCGTCGCCAACCCGGTGCCAGCCAAACCCGAGCCGCCGATTGAAAAACCCGCGACACCTGCCGCAGACGCAACACCTGCTGTGGAGCCGCCGCCCGTCCAAGCTGTGGCTAAGCCTATCGAACGCAAACCTGCTAAACCAGTATTCGAAGGCAGCGATCAAGATTGGATCATGGCGCAACCGGCTGGCAACTTCACGCTGCAAGTCATGGTACTGTCCAGTAAAGATGCGGCGCTGCGTTTCCAAAAAAAATACGCCGATTACCGCGACGGCCTGAAGTTCTATCCCATCAAACAAGGCGAGCAGGAAAAATACGTGGTAATTTACGGCTCTTTCCAAACCGCCGCCGAAGCGATCCAGCTTAAAGCCGTCATGCCCGGCGAATTTAAGCAGGCCATGGAAAAGCGCTTCCGGGCCGTACAAAAAGAAAGCCGCCGCTGATTCTCATCCCCAATCAAAACGAATGACCAACTTACAAAACGACTTATTCTTAAAAGCCCTGTTAAGACAGCCCGTCGACCGCACCCCCGTCTGGATGATGCGCCAAGCCGGACGTTATTTACCCGAGTATCGGGAAGTGCGCGCCAAGGCCGGCAGCTTCATGCAGCTCTGCACCAATCCGGAACTGGCCTGCGAAGTAACGCTGCAACCGCTGGAGCGTTTTAATTTCGATGCGGCCATCTTGTTTTCCGACATTTTGACCATCCCCGACGCGATGGGCTTAGGGCTATCGTTTGCCGAAGGCGAAGGCCCGCAGTTTGCCAACCCGGTCAGAACAGCTGCCGACATCGCCAAACTGCCGATTCCCGACCCGGAAACCGAATTGCGCTATGTGATTGACGCAGTGCGCTTGATCAAAACCAATTTGCACGGTCGGGTACCCTTGATCGGCTTCTCAGGCAGTCCGTGGACGCTGGCCACCTACATGGTGGAAGGCAAAAGCAGCAAAAGCTTTCAGAAAGTGAAAAGCCTGATGTTCGAACAGCCGCAACTCATGCATCAAATGCTGGATAAGCTGGCACAATCGGTTGCCTCATATCTTAATGCGCAAATTGCCGCCGGAGCCGATGCGGTGATGGTGTTCGATACCTGGGGCGGCATGCTCAGCCATGACGATTATCTGGAGTTTTCGTTGCGCTATGCGCGCCAGGTTCGCGAGTTGTTAAACACCCGTCAGGACGGCAAGCAAATCCCCACCATTTTGTTTACCAAAGGCGGCGGTCTGTGGCTGGAAGCGATGGCCGATACCGGCTACGACGCCCTAGGCCTGGACTGGCAAACCGACATTGGCCAAGCCCGCACCCGAGTTGGCGACCGGGTCGCTTTGCAGGGCAACATGGACCCTATCACTTTGTACGCGCAACCGGAAGTGATCCGCGAAAAAGTCGGCAAAGTGCTGGAAGGTTTCGGTAACGGCTCAGGACATGTATTCAATCTGGGGCACGGCATTTTGCCGGACATTAATCCGGAACACGTCAAGGCCATGGTCGATGCGGTGCGGGAATTGAGTCCACAATATCATCGCTAAATAAGGGCGTTTATACTTGAGGGGAATGCCGCTAAGTTACGCCTCCCTCTCCCTCCGGGAGAGGGCTCGGGTGAGGGGTGTAAATAATTGATTTTAATCTCCCTCATCCTAACCTTCTCCCGGAGGGAGAAGGAATTATCTACCTCAACTTTGCGGTATTGCTCCGGGATTAGAGGACTAATTGCGGAGTTTTACGATTCGCTGAATAATTTGCAGCCATCCAAATTTCCAGCATTTATCAATTTTTAACATTCTCGCCATGTGGATTCAAAAACGCATCCAGCTTGCCGCCAAACCGCGCGGTTTTCATTTGATCACCCGGGAAATAGTCGGCCAGCTGGCCGAACTGGATAAAATTGAAATCGGCTTGGCGCATGTGTTTTTGCAACATACCTCGGCATCGCTGGCAATCAACGAAAACGCGGATGCGGACGTACGCCGGGACCTGGAAAGTTATTTCTCCCGAGCGGTTGCTGAAAATGAACCATACTACCGCCACACGCTCGAAGGGCCGGACGATATGCCCGCACATATTAAAACCGTTATTTTAGGCAGCTCGCTAAGCATTCCGATCAGCGATGGCCAATTGGCCTTGGGGATATGGCAAGGCATTTATCTATGCGAGCATCGCAATCATGCCGGCAATCGCACTATCATCGTTACACTACACGGCGAATAAAGAGGTATTTATGAGAGCATCAAAACTAATGGTTTTATTACTGGCGGCTTGCAGCCAAAGCCCGTCTGCTGAAGAAGCCGGAAAGCCGCTGGAAATGACTGTCTATCGCAGCCCCACTTGCGGTTGCTGCGGCAAATGGCTGGAACATGCCAAGCAAAGCGGCTTTAAAATCAACGACGTGGTTAGCGACGACATGGAGACCATCAAATCCCGTTTCGGCGTGCCTGAAAAGCTGGCGTCCTGTCATACTGCCATCGTGGACGGCCACGTGATCGAAGGCCATGTGCCTGCTGCCGATATTCAGAAGCTCTTACAAAGCAAATCCAACATCGCCGGTATCGCCGCGCCGGGCATGCCGATGGGCAGCCCCGGCATGGAAATGGGCGGGCAGCAAGACGCTTACAAGGTGATATCCTTTGATAAGGAAGGTAAGTATGAAGTATTTGCAGAACATGGCAGCAAGCAATAACTCAACTTACGTACTCTCAGCCGCCGCTTAATTCGCTGCCAATTATTATGTCTTTTTGGCAACATCTAGCATGACTAAGGCCCTCGTCACCGGCGCCAGCGGTTTTATTGGCCAGCACCTATGCCAAGCCTTAAAAAATCAAGGTTATGTGGTAAGAACTTGCAGTCGCGCCGGGCATGACCCGGACAACATAGCCTTGGATTTGGCTGAACCGGGAGCTTGCCCCCCTGAGTTGTGCGCCGGCATAGACGTCATATTTCATCTGGCCGGCAAAGCCCACGCCTTGGCGGAAAGTCGGCAAGATGCGGCCGAATACCGGCAAGTCAACACCGAAGGAACCCGTAAACTGCTGAAAGCGGCGCAACAGGCCGGGGTAAAAAGCTTTGTGTTCTTCAGCAGCGTCAAAGCGGTCGGCCAGAGCAGTCAACAACCCATGGATGAAACGATTAACGACCCGGCCAGAGATCCCTATGGCTTATCCAAATACGATGCCGAGCAATTGGTGTTGCACGGTGGTTATGTACCGCACCCCGTGGTGTTACGACTCAGTATGGTCTACGGCGACACCGGCAAAGGCAATCTGCCGCGCATGATCCGCGCCATCCACCGGGGCATATTCCCGCCGCTACCGAAATCGGAAAACCACCGCTCCATGGTGCATGTAAAGGACGTCATTGCATCGGCATTGTTGGCGGCCGAGAAACCCGAAGCAGCCGGACAAATTTATATCGTCACCGATCAACAAAACTATTCCACCCGGCAGATTTACGACGCGATCAGAGCCGCTCTCGGCAAGCCGCCTGTTGCCTGGTCTATACCGATGCCGTTGCTAACCAGCTTAGCCAAATTGGGTGATGGCTATGGCCGACTAACGGGGCGACGCTTTCCTATCGATAGCGATAGTCTGGAAAAATTAACCGGTTCTGCGTGGTATTCGTCTGCTAAAATCGGCCGCGAATTGGGTTTTCAACCTCGCCATACTCTCTGGAAAGCCCTGCCCGATATTATTCGCCATCTAAGTTAAATCCTGAGTGCTACTGCTTTTTACTGTTACCTTGCTGCTCGCCGCCGTATTGACCGGCCTGATTCGCCGCTACGCCTTAACTTACAAGGTGCTGGATATTCCCAACCAACGCAGCTCACACAGCGTGCCAACCCCACGCGGCGGCGGCTTGGCAGTCGTACTGGCATTCTTTACGGCAGCTCTCTGGCTGTTTTTTGCTGATCAATTAACAGGAAGTTTCTTGGCCTTGCTGAGCTCCACGCTATTGGTAGCCGTTATCGGCTTTTGTGACGATCACGGCGAAGTGGCCGCGCGCTGGCGATTTTTGACGCATTTATTGGCAGCCGTCATCGCCTTGGAATTATTGAATGGTCTACCTGTGATATTGATCCCCGCGCCATTCGACGCCATCTTCGGGCGATTGAGCTTTAATCCTGGCTGGCTGGGCTATCCCTTGGGGGCACTGTTTTTGGTATGGACTCTCAATCTGTTCAATTTCATGGACGGTACCGACGGCATTGCCGCGTCGGAAGCGCTGTTCGTATCCTCGGCATTGGCCGGCTATCTGTTTTTTACCGATCAAAACCTGTGCGCGGTAGCCTTGAGTTTGGCGGCAGCTTGCGGCGGTTTTTTGCTGTGGAATTGGCCGAAAGCGAAAATCTTCATGGGCGATGTCGGTAGCGGCTTTATCGGCCTATTACTGGGTTTATTGATTTTACTGGCCGCACAACAGGCCGCCGTGCTGCTGTATTGCGGGCTGGTTTTATTCGGCGTGTTTATCGTGGATGCCAGCTATACCTTGGCGGTTAGAATGTTCAGCGGACAAAAATGGTATGCGGCGCACTGCTCGCATACTTATCAACACGCTGCCAAACGTTACGGGCATTTGCCTGTGTTATTGGCAAGCTGGGTAATCAATTGCGGCTGGCTGTTGCCTATCTCTCTATGGATATTTAAGCATCCCAGCCACGCTTTGGCCGGGATCGCCTTGGCTTATCTGCCCTTAATCTATCTGGCTTACCGTTTTAAGGCCGGCCAAACCGAGTTGGTTATTTCGTGACCTTAAGATTCCGCTCCCGCACCACCATTTTTTTGCACGACCTGGCCATGATCCCTCTGGCCTGGTTCGGCGCTTACTGGCTGCGCTTTAATCTGCAAGACATCCCTGACGAATTTTTTTATTCAGCATTATTATTCCTGCCTTGGGTCATCGCCATCCAGGTCAGTTTATTCTGGGTGTATGGTTTGTACCGCGGCGTTTGGCGGTTTTCCTCGCTGCCCGACCTGATCCGCATCGGCAAAGCCGTGTTGACCGGGATTTTTTTTATTGCCTCCGCCTTGTTTTTATACGACCGCCTGCACGGTGTACCGCGTTCGGTCGTACCGTTGTATGTGCTGATCCTGTTTTCCTTGCTCAGCATTCCGCGTCTGGTTTATCGCTTTTGGAAGGAACAGACGTTTGCGGAGCGCGTGGGTAAGCGCGCACTGATCGTCGGTGCCGGTTCCGCCGGCGAAATGCTGGTGAGGGATTTATTGGCCAATGTCGATAGCGATTATGTGCCGATAGTGTTCGTCGACGACAACCATGGCAAATACAAGCGCGAAATTCGCGGCATCCGCGTTGCCGGCACGGTCGAGCAAATTCCCGAGTTAATCGAGCGCTGGAATATCGAAACGGTGCTGATTGCCGTGCCGTCGGCCAGCGATCAGCAAATGCGCCGTATCGTGGAAATCTGCGAAAACTGCTCGGTGGATTTTCAGACCCTACCCTCGGTTAAAGAATTGCTAAGCGGCGCGGTCACCACCGCCAATCTGCGTAGCGTTTCCATCGAAGATATTCTGGGCCGCACACCGGTCAAGCTGGATTGGCCCGGCATAAAAAATCATCTGCGCGACAAAGTTATTTTAGTCACGGGCGGTGGTGGCTCCATAGGCTCCGAACTTTGCAAGCAACTGGCCAGAGCCCAACCGCGCAAGCTGATAGTATTTGATCAGTGCGAATTTAATTTGTACAAAATCAATGCTGACTTGAGCCGACTGTTTCCGGAGTTATCGCATCAAGCAGTACTGGGCGATGTCGCTGATCCGATTGCGGTGCAACAGTTAATCGCCACGCAGCAGCCGGAAATCGTGTTTCACGCCGCCGCTTATAAACATGTGCCCTTGCTGGAAAACCAAATCCGCGAGGCGGTGCATAACAATCTGATCGGCACGAAGATACTGGCGGAAGCCGCTATTTCCGCTGGCGTGGCGCGCTTTGTATTAATTTCCACCGACAAGGCCGTCAATCCCACTAACGTGATGGGCGCAACCAAGCGGGCGGCGGAAATCCTGTGTCAAAACCTGAATCAGACCGGCAACACCCGCTTCACCACGGTGCGGTTCGGTAACGTGCTCGATTCGGCCGGCAGCGTGGTGCCGCTGTTCAGGGAACAAATCAAGGCCGGTGGCCCTATCACGGTAACGCATCCGGATATTACCCGCTACTTCATGACGATTCCGGAGGCCTGCCAGCTGATCATGCAAGCGGAAACCATAGGCCAGGGCGGGGAGGTATTCGTGCTGGATATGGGCGAGCCGGTAAAAATTACCTACCTGGCCGAACAAATGATCCGCCTGAGCGGCAAAGTCCCGAATAAGGACATAGCGATTAAGATTGTCGGCTTGCGGCCCGGCGAAAAACTCTACGAAGAGCTATTCCACGATCAGGAACAATTACTGGCAACCAGCCATGCGAAATTGCGCCTGGCCAAAGCGCGACTCTACGACTCCGTGGAATGGGCTAAACAGATTGAAGATTTGCAGAAGGTGTGCCGGAACTACGATAACCGGCAACTGTTGGCCGGCTTGAAAAAGTTGGTCCCCGAGTTTACGAGTACGCCGGCGCCTAAATAACAGCGCTAAAATTCACACTCTCTCCAGGCAATGTCGTTGGACTAAGCTCCCTCTCCTGCTGAAGAAGGTTGGGGGGTTTTAACTTACCAGGGATCGTCTATAACCGGCCTATCCGATAGCAATACAGCTTGGTTTTCCGACTATCGTTCAGTTCGAGTACCGACTCGGGGCGGCTATTCGGTATCGGAAAAGACGACGAGACAAACAAGCATCCGGCCCGCATTTCCCGCCGAATTTTTTCGCCTATTTTGGCCATCACCAGCGGCGACAAGAAGGCGAACACCACATCGAACTCGCGTAAATCCTGCTCCCAGAAACTGGATCCCCCGACCCGGACATTGGCCAGATGGCGGCAACGCCATGTTGCCAGAAGCCAGGGTAGCGGCGCTCGCTCCAAGGCCACCACAGCCATGTCCGGCCGGGCTTTTGCAAGCGGCACGACAACGGTAGCCAGACCGGCGCCAATATCGATAAACGCTTGCGCCCGTTCCCGGCTTACTATTTCGATCAGCGCCTCGCTGACGGCGGAAGACGATAAGAACAACGGCACATCGCCTTTCACTGTCCCCCAAAATAATAGGGTTAGCAGCAGCAATATCAGCAGATACAGCCAAGCAGGCACTTGCCAGCTCAGCCCCAGTAATACGGTCGGTATAAATAGCAAATGAATTGGTAGCCACCAGGCTGGCTGACGAAAACCGCGAGAGAACAGTGCGGCCAAGCCGGCCTGAATAGCGACAGCTTGCCAAACGCTAACGGACAGGGGGAATGTGGTGCGTAGACCCAGCACTACGACGCAGGCTAGTAGCTGGCTGAACAGCGCCTTGAATAACTGCATCAGTCCTTACCGAGCTGTCAGCCGATTATTGACCGAGTCAGGCTAATGCGCAGCGCCGTCCGCCCCGGTAATTTTGGTATTTTGCTGAATCGTTGGCGATATGGCCGGCAGACCGGGAACCGAGGTATCGCTGCTTCCGGGCTTATCTTCGGCGCCATCGTGCAACACCTGATTTTCGGTCTTTTTGTTCATTACCACGATGGAAATCCGCCGGTTCATCGGATCGTTGGGGACGTCTCCCTTGTAAGGAATACTGGACGCCAGACCGACTACGCGTAGCACCTTATCTTCGCTGAGTCCCCCTTGGTTCAGTTCGCGGCGCGCCACGTTGGCCCGGTCGCTGGATAACTCCCAGTTGGAATAGCCGGTGCGATTGCTGGGAAACGGCAACGCGTCGGTATGACCGTTGATGGTGACTTTATTCGGTAATTCGTTGATAACCGGCGCCAATTCGCGCAGGATGGCTTGCGCATAGGTTTCTATACCTGAACTGGCCAACTTGAACATCGGCCGGTTTTGCGCATCGATAATCTGGATTTTCAAGCCTTCCGGCGTGGTTTCCAGCTTGATCTGATCCTTATATTCCGCCAACTTGTCATTGGCTTTCAGCATGTCCTCGATTTTTTCCTGCAACTTTTCCAGCTTGAGCTTTTCCTGCTCTTCCGCCAGTTTTTCAATATCCTCGGGGGTTGGTTCGGCCGGGGTATTTTCCCCCTGATGCACTTGCCCCTCCTCTTGCGACTTCAGATCCTGACCGCCAGCCTGAATGATACTAGTCCGATCACCCGTACCCTCGCCGCTACTATTGGTAATCGCGACGCCGAAGGGATTCTGGAAGTATTCGGAAATACCTTTTTTGGTTTTTTCATCGGTGGATCCGAGCAGCCACATCAACAAAAAGAAAGCCATCATCGCCGTCACGAAGTCGGCATAGGCAATTTTCCAGGCGCCGCCGTGATGACCACCGTGACCGGCCTTCTTGATTTTTTTGATGATTATGGGTTGTTCGGCCATCACTATTTACCCTATTTACCGGCTTTTAATTGTTCTTCCAGCTCGGTAAAGCTCGGTCTGGCATTATGCGGAATGGCAGTGCGCATGAACTCCACGGTCATCGCCGGCGAAGTACCTTTTGCGCAGTTCAGCAGGCCTTTTTGGGTACATTTATAGGCATTGCTTTCTTCTTCCAGCCGGGCTTCCATCACCGACGCCACCGGGCCAATAAAACCGTAAGACACCAAAATACCCAGGAAGGTACCGACCAGCGCCGCAGCGATCAGTTTGCCCAGTTCCGCCGGCGGAATCCCCACCGATTCCATCGTATGCACCACCCCCATTACCGCCGCGACGATACCGAAAGCGGGCATACCGTCACCGACTTTTTGCACGGCCTTGATCGGCTCGTTGCCTTCGGCATGGTGCACTTCAATTTCTGCATCCATGATGTCTTCGAGTTGATTGACATCAACCCCGGTCAGGATCAGCCTGAGCTTGTCGCATATGAATTCCATCAGATGGTGGTCGTGGACGATTTTTTCCCCAAAAATCGAGCTGCCTTCCGGATCGTCCACCACTTTTTCCAGGGACAATAAACCTTCCTTGCGGGCCTTCTGACTGAGCGCGTTAAAGCTCATCAGCAGCTCCATATAATATTCCTTGGTGTAGGTACTGCCTTTCAATGTGGCGGTACCGCCAGCCATCGCCGCCTTGCTGTTGGCCAAAGAGTTACTGGCCAAAAAGGAACCAAAGGCGGCGCCGACGATGATCAGCACCTCCACCGGCTGCCAAAGTACCCCCAAGTGGCCGCCAGCCATCATGAAGCCGCCCAATACGCAGCCCAAAATGATCACATAACCAATGATTACAAACATGGTTGCCTCTAAAAACTAAAAGTTAATTATAAAATTCAAACTTACCCTGGATTCTCTCGCTTTACCGGCCGCCATGTAAGCTGCCGGATAAGTCTAGGCTATGCTTTTCAAACTCTCAGGCTAAATGCTCAGTTTTTTTTAAAACCAGCTTGCTGATAGCCGGCAACACCACAAAGGTACAAGTCATGATCCAGAAAATGCCGATAGTGATCACCAGCCCCATGCTGGAGATGCCTTGGTGCGGCGAAAATGCCAGACCGACAAAACTGGAAATGGTGGTCAACGCGCCGTAAAACATGCCGCGCGCGGTACTGGATTGATAAATATTCTGATCCTCGGATAGGGAGTGATGCAGTTTTTCAACCATATGGATACCGTTATCGACACCCAGACCCATTAATAAAGGCAAAGCAATAATATTGGCAAAGTTGATCGGTGTACCGGTAAACACGGTAGTCGCCATCGTGAATAAGCCGGCCAATACTAAAGGCGTCATCACCAATAGAGTATCGACCAAGCTGCGGCGTATGAACATCAATAGCAAGGCAATCGCTACCAACGCGATGATGATGGCTTCCTGGAAAGCGCCGATCACGGCTTTCATGGACTCCCAATACATCACCGGCAAATCGGTGGCATTGGGCGCCACGGCCTGCACGTCGGTAATGAAGGTCTGCAAGTTACCGAGATCGTTCAAATCTTCCTTGGGAAAAATCTGAATACGGTATAAGCCATCTTTACTCAACCAGCGTTCCTTGATTTCCGCCGGGATACTGGTCGGTACAATTTCCTCGGCATGGAAACCGATCAGAAGCTGGTTCATTACAGTGGGCAAAGTGCCGAGCAACGAGGTTTGAATCTTCTCGATAAACACGCCACGGTCAGGCTGAAACCTGGCTTCCAATTCAACCATCACGTCTTGCAACTGTTGTTTAAAGGTTTGCAGCGATTTGATGTCGGCGGGATTGGTTTTTTTCGGCAGATTATTGTCAATCGCGGCGATCATGCGTTTGATCGCTGGTAACGGATCGGTACCGGTTTTCAGTTGCGGAAAAAACTGACTTTGCGGGCCCAGCGTCAGCACCATGTCGTCGATGATACCCAATTTGCTTTCTTGATCGTCAGGCACAAAATCGAACAAGCTGACGGTTTTATCGACGGTTTTCAGGCTCTCCAGTTTTTTCTGTGTTGCCCTGGCTTCGTCTTCGTTTTTTACCAAAACGGTCAACGTCATCGGTGAAGTATCGCGCTCCTTCATCAAGTCCTTGAAGGCAATCACCGATTCGGTGTGCGGATCGCGCAGATTTAACGGATTGAAATCGGTTTGCACCTGAAATACGAAGTACACGGCAACCACTGCGCCAAGCAAAGTCAGCAAGGAAATCGGTTTGGCATAGTGCAAGGTAAAGTGCGCCAGCAGATGGGTAAATTTCGATTCGCCGGGTTGTTCGCCATGCAATTGATGCACGGGCGGATTCGGCAACACCTTAAGCAGTACCGGCAACACGGTCAGCGTAATGAATAGGCAAATAAACAAACTGGTACCGGCCAGCAAACCCAACTCGGAAATGCCTTGGTAATCGGTGGGAATAAAGGCATACAAACCGATGGAGGTAGTACCGGCGCAGAGAATCAAGGACGGACTGGTCGCCAATAAAGCCGAACGAATCGCCTTGCCTTTGTCGCTACCGTATAAATCCAGATTATCACGATAACGCAGGCAAAAATGGATCGCATATTCCACGCCCAAACCGATATTCGACACCGCGAAGGCCACCGAAATCAGATTCAGCTGTTTCACCGCCACGGAGGCGAACAAACCGCAAAACACCATACCCAAGGCCAATGTCAGCAAGGTAGCCAGCATCAACAGCCAGGAGCGGTACGCAACCAATAAAATGCCGCAGACCAGCACGATAGAAAAAATGCTGGCGGTGAAGGTACCGTCACTCATCCCGGCCATTTCGTCGTGCTCCAAACCGACTTCGCCGGTCACCCAAACTTTGACAGCCGGCATATTGGGGTCTTGAATTTTGTCGGCCGCTTGACGGATAACCTTGATCGCCGGCTCCACTGGCAAAATCTGGCTGTAGTCGAATTTTGGCGTGACGAAGATAAACGCCTTGTCCGATTGCTCTTCGCTGATCTTGTTTTCGGCGATCAGTTTTTGCCAGGACAATAAATCGGTTTCGCCGTTCAGAGTTTTATGCAGGGAATTGCTGACCTTGTCGATCAGCGACATCAGGTCGATGGGCACTTCTTCGGTCTTGGTTTCCGCATTCAGCGCGTCTTCGAAAATCGAGAAAAAACCGTTCAGGCTGGGATCTTGAGAGATCCTGCCGATAAACGGCTGGGCTTGCGCCAGCGTCACCGAAAAATCCTGCAACTTATCGGTATCCAGATATAGCAGGCCATTGCGTTGGAAAAACGCGTTTTCATCCGGCCGATAGACCTTAGTGAAATGTTCGGTATCCGCTCTAAGCTCCCGGCTCAAGCGTTGCGCAGCGGCCTTGGTTAATTCCGGACTGGAGGACTCGATCACCAGCAGCAGCGTATGCACTTCCTGACCGAATTGCTGTTCGAATTTACGCCGGTTTTGCTGAAACGGCGCTTCTGGAGCGATCAGTTCCGCCGTATCGGTGTTGACGGTCAGATGATTGCCGGTGTACTGCACGGCCAGATAAGCCAAGATTATCGAGGCGAGTAACACTAATCCCGGTGAATACAGCAGCCAGTTGCCCCAACGAAAGGCGATATTTCCCAAACGTTTTTCCAAGGACATGCTTAAGCGCTCACGACGGTGTTAATCAAGTACACGGTGTAACTGGCGTAAATAGCTAACAAGATGCCGCCTTCAACCCGATTGATCCGGCCTTGCTCGCCTTTTCTGGCGTATCCCAAAAAGAACAGCGATAACGTTAGCAAGGCCATTAGCGGCCAATCGCGATTAACGATTTCCAGTGGAATCGACATCGGATGAATGACCCCGGCCAATCCGACCACCGCCAGCGTATTGAATAAATTGGAGCCGATGATATTACCCAAGGCCAGATCGTGTTCACCTTTGCGGGCAGCGGCAATCGACGACGCCAACTCGGGCAAAGAGGTGCCGATGGCGACGATGGTTAAGCCGATCACCAAATCGCTGACCCCCAAATCCTGGGCAATCGTTACCGCACCCCAAACCAATAACCTGGAACTGAGCATCAAGAACAGCAGGCCGCCGACCAACCAAATCACAGACTGCGCGAAGGACATCGGATGTTCTTCCATCTCGTCGGCGACTTCTTCGCCCAACACATCAGTTGTCTCGGCCTTTTTGTTCAGACCTTGGCGCACCATCCAGGTCATCACCCCGATAAATACCGCCAGCTCCAGAATCGCATCGGTTCGCGACAACTCGCCGTCGTATAACTGCGCCAGCACGAACAAGGTGACGGCAAACAATACCGGCAGCTCTTTTTTTACAATTTGCGAATGGACGATAATCGGGCTGATCAATGCCACCGTCCCCAGAATCAAGGCGATATTGGTAATATTCGACCCGTAAGCATTACCCAGCGCTATCCCCGGATTACCTTGCCAAGCCGACAAGGCCGATACCGTCAATTCCGGCGCGGAGGTGCCGAAACCGATCACCACCATGCCGATCAATAACGGCGACATCCCCAGAAAACGCGCTATCGCGGCAGCTCCTTCGACAAAAATATCGGCACTCCAAACCAACACAATCAGACCGATGACTATCATCAACAGTGGCAAAGCCATAACCTACCCTTAAATTTTAAAGATCAAAAAAATCGAAATACTGCCCCGCGTAACGCCGGATGTTAATCCACTGTCCACTGCACCAGACCGCTATAGGCGCTGGCTATCACCACCACGCCAAACACGATCCGGTACCAGGCAAAAATAATAAAATCGTGATGACTGATATAACGCAGTAAACCCTTAACCGCCAGCAAGGCGCTAATAAAAGCCGCGATTAAACCGACCGCGAACGACAGAGCGTCGCTTTCGACATGCAACAAGTCGCGGTGTTTGTATAAATCGTAAAGACTGGCGACCACCAAGGTCGGAATCGCCAAAAAGAAAGAAAACTCGGTGGAAGCCTTGCGCGACAGCCCAAACAACAAGCCGCCGATGATGGTGGCACCGGAACGGGAAGTGCCGGGAATCAACGCAAACGCTTGGGCAACACCCAATTTCAATGCATCCAACGGACTGAGATCGTCCACGCTTTCGACGCGAATTTTATGCTCGCGCTTTTCCGCCCAGATAATCACGAACGCACCGATGATGAACGCCAAGGCCACCGGCACCGGTTTGAACAGCGCGGCCTTGATATGCTTGCCAAACAACAAGCCCAGCGTCGCCAACGGCATAAAGGCAATCATCAGGTTTAATACAAACTTTTGCGCTTGCCTGTCGCTGGTCAGACCGCTGAGCACCGAGCCGATCTTGGCCCGATATTCCCAGCAAATCGCCAGGATCGCGCCAACCTGAATCACGATGGTAAACAGTTTGGCCTTGTCGTCGTTAAAATTCAGCAAATCGCCGGCGAGAATCAAATGGCCGGTGCTGGAAATGGGAAGAAATTCGGTTAATCCTTCAACTACGCCGAGTATCAGGGATTTGATGATGAGGGTAATGTCCATTTTTTATCAGGCTCCGTACCAGTCAGGTACCAGGGTCGAAATCAGCATGTCGATGAAGTTGATGTAAACCAGTCGAATTTGGTAAGCCTATGAAAAAGCCATATAAGCGGGGCGGGATTATAGTCGAAATCTCAACCATTACGTAACTTTACCCTGTAAGCCACGGCAAATCCTGGCATTTATGACTTACATGCCCGCCAGTAATTTAGGTTTAGACCTGCTTTGCATAGCACTCGCCGATCTGCCAGAATCGTCAACAATACTGATACTGCCGTTGCGGTGTCAGTCGCGCTCAATCCGCGTAAAGGTGTTTAACCATGGCCAATCCATACCCACCGCTGATAGCCGCGCTTTGCGACCCGGCTTGTTTCCCGCATCCGGTTAAACGGGTCATCGTACTGGAAACCCATATTTCCTGGGTGTTGCTGGCCGGCCGCTACGCTTACAAGATTAAAAAACCGGTCAATATGGGCTTTCTGGATTTCAGCCAACTCAACCAAAGACATTTTTATTGCCAGGAAGAGATTCGCCTTAATAGGCGTCTGGCACCCGGCATTTATTTACAAGTGACAGCCATTGGCGGCAGCCCTGGACAACCCGGAATCAACGCGGAGCCGGCATTTGAATATGCGGTAAAAATGCGCCGATTTGCGGCTGGCAAGTTGCTGGATACGTTGCTGACCTGCGGGGAAGTAAGGCCGGCGCATATTGACAGCTTGGCCGACACTATCGCCCGTTTTCATATGGGATTGGCGCCGGCAACTCCAGATTCGAACTACGGCTCTCCGACCGCTATCGAAGCGCCGGCCCGGCAAAATTTCCAGCAATTGCTTGAGTTGATGAAACCCGAAGATGCCGCATCGATTAAGCTGCTGCAAGAGCGTTGCCGGCAAGCATTTTTGACAACCGAAAACCTGTTTAACTTGCGGCAACAAGCCGGCTTTATTCGCGAATGTCACGGCGATCTGCATCTGGGCAATATCGTGCTGTTAAGAGACAGGCCGGTCGCATTCGACGGTATCGAGTTTTCTCCGGAATTGCGCTGGATCGATACGATCAGCGATGCGGCATTCTTGATCATGGACTTGCTCCATCGCGGCCGCGGCGATCTGGCGTACCGGTTTTTGAACGCCTATTTGCAAATCAGCGGCGATTACGCCGGCCTTGGCGTGCTGCGCTTTTATCTCAGTTATCGAGCTGCCGTGCGCGCGAAAATTGCCGGGTATAGGTTCGCGCAAACCGCTGAGGGATCGGCCAGACAAGAATGTCTAACTTATTTAAACTTGGCCGGTAGCAGCTTATGCCCGCGTAAACCGGCGTTGATTCTAACCCACGGCCTGCCCGGTTGCGGCAAAAGCGTGGTATCGCAAATACTATTGGAAAAACATCAGCTAATCCGCTTGCGTTCGGATGTCGAAAGAAAACGGCTATTTGGCTTAAACGCTCTGCAAAAAAGCGGTTCGGCAATCAATAGCGGCATATACGATCCACAAGCAAGCCAAAAAACCTACCAACATTTATTAGACCTGGCACAAGCCCTACTTGGTTACGGGTTTCCGGTTATTGTCGACGCCGCTTTTTTAAAACACGCACAACGTCGCTCGTTTCAGTTGTTGGCGCAGAATTTGGGAATTCCTTTCGTCATTCTCTCGATACAGGCCAAGGATAAAGTGTTACGACAACGCATTCAGCACCGGCAAGAACAAGGTCGCGACGCGTCGGAAGCCGACTTGGTCGTGCTGGACAAGGCCACAGCCGGCGCCGAAGCATTGCAAGCCGAGGAGCTGCCGTACAACGTAATATTGACTAACAACACTGATGGCCTGGATAGAAACGATCAACAAGCAGCTTGGCGCGAGCTGGAACGAACACTGGAATAATTTACGCTGCTGACTGTCTCGGCCCGGCCTTTGCGGCAAAGGGCGCTATAAAAGCACACGCTTGGACAATATTAAATTCACGGTAAATTAGCCGGCGAGGGTTGGCATTTCCTACAGTCCGCGTTCTTTGCTAGAATCGCGGGTGATCGCTAGATAATTAAACCAATAAAAACCACCATTTGAGCCATGAATAAAAAGAAAATTATATTATTTGCCGTCTGTTTGGCAGCCCTGCTTGCCGTCCAGATTAAGTTCTTCCTGCCGTTTATGTACGACATCGCCGCTTCCGATTTATTTTTGGTGGAAAGCAAGGACGCGGCCAACCCAATGTCCATTAGCACCGACATGACCGCCCTGGCGTTCGCCCACTGCAACACCTACATCAAAAACGAAGCCGACGAAGATCAAAGCCTGTCATTTGCCAGCCAACCTACCAACGCCTGGACTCTCGGCAACTACGAATATATTGTGAATGCCGACGTGGAAATCAGCGGGAAAGACAGCCCCAACGTGATGCGTCACTACGCTTGCCGGATCCAATACGGCAAAGGCGACGACACCTCCGGAGCAAACGATTTCGAAAATTGGTCTATTGAAGGTGTAAGCGGATTGACCGATTAAGCCGCATTCATTTCGCTGACACATCCCCTCCGGCAACCGGAGGGCTTGTCGATTCTCCGCTCCGCACCACGTCACCGCTCTATATCTTTTGCTGTTGCCGGTCTCTTTGGCAACCCGCTGATTTGCAATGCAACCCAGCCTGAATAATCTTTTAGGGTTTCCCGTTCCTACATTAAGCCGCATTCCAGCAAGTAGATGACTTGCGCTCGACACCCTGAATCAAACAACTTATAAACTAGCCTGCCGCGCAACACGCAGAATACCAGTCCTGATTAAGCACATTTATCAAGAATTGAGATAAGCTTATCTCCAGCAGATAAACCGTGCACCCTCACACGCAAAGCCTCGCTGACCGTGACGCAGTTCGTTTCAGATCCAGTTCTTCGGTATAAAAACATGCAAAAAACTCACTTAGCCCTGCTGTTCACCGGCCTTACGCTGACATCGCTTCCGACAGAGGCAGGTCCTGTACAAGACGATTTCAGCACCTGGATCAGCAATACCTACCAAACCGATTTCGGCGGCAGCCCCTATTTGGCTTTTCTGGAACTGGCACCTCGCACCAAAACCGACAATACCTTGTTTAATCAAATTATTGTCCGCCCGCTGCTCGGCTATAAGCTAACTAACAAATTGCAACTCTGGTTGGGCTACACCTGGCAAGGCGAATATAGCGAACAGACCGACTTTGAAATGGCCACTAACGATGCGATGCAGCAGGTGCAGTGGATAGACAACTGGACGCCACAACTGAATTTTCAATACCGGTTTCGTCTCGAGCAACGCTTCTTTGCCCACGAAGGCGACGTCGGCCATCGCATGCGGCACCGATTCCGTTTAGTCTATTCAATACCGGACAGCCAAGCTTATCTAATCGCGCTTGATGAGCTGTTTGTGTACTTCAACTCGATAGACGAGGGACGACTGGCGCGATCAGTGCAAACCGGTATCAACCAAAATCGCAGCTATGTCGGAGTGGGTTACAAAGTGACAAAAAATTTGAATGTCGATACCGGCTATCAATTGCAATACATCCATAACTATGGCTCGCCCGATGTGACCAATCACGTCTGGCTAACCAATATTAATGTCAATTTCTAAGTCAGAAAAAAATGCGGGGATTTTTCGCTAACACCAGCGAGGCTCTGAGACCAAGCTTAGGACTGACTCTATATGCAGCCCGGACGGGCTGCATATAGAATCCTCGGCTCTCAGCTAAAAAAGCTCAACCGATTTTTCACTTCCACAGCTACCAGGGCATCGTAATGACGCCGCAATACCGAGTCGGTAGGACGCGGGAATAAGGTGGCTTCAATTTCGCTTTGCAGTTGCTCCAGAAAACTAGAGGTTGGCTCTGGGCTGTCAATAGCGAGAGATTGGCTGGTCAACGTCGCTGGCGTTTGGCCTTTAGCGGAACGGAATAGTTTGCCGAAAAAGGAAAGTCCGCAACCCTGAGACGAGTATGCGCACGCAGCGACCAGGCCGCTCAGTATGAACAATACAATGGCTTCGAACATATCAACACCTCATGACTAATAAAGAATACCGGCCAAACCAGGCAGCCAAGTCAACCCTGCCTGTACCGGCGACTCTTGCTTAGCAATTAAAATGCCACCACCCAACACACATAAAGCACTGTTAAATAAGTGAAAAATAATTTGCCACCGACTAAAACCCTGCCGTTTTCCAAACAATTTGTCGGTAATACGCCAAGGCGCACTACAGGCGAAGCGAAAAGCCGCGGTGTGGAGGTAGATGTTTCCGGCGAAAGCCGGAATCCATGGTATCAATAGGATTCCCGACTGCACGGAAGCAGCGAGACTCAAAGGCCGAGTTATTAACCCAGCCCTATTTATCACTGGCATTCCGTTCGGGCTGAGCTCGCCGAAGCCCAGGCTGGCTGGCTCTTCGACTGTCTCGAAGGTGCTGCTTGACAAAAAACCATAGAATCTCAGTATCCTCAAGGGCATACAGGCGAACGGTATTTAAGGGCCGGGTTAATAGTAGTTGGCCAACGCGGAGGCAAAACGATGAAAATTTTAGGTTTGAAATATCTCCCAACGTTTGGATTTTGGTTAGCGGCAATCACAGTGATGGTTTTTATCGAGCGCTTCAGTGCGCACTGGAGCCAATGGGATCGCTTTCTGCTGAGTACCGCGCACGGCATTAGAAGTGTCTTGCTTGATCGTTTTTTTGCAGTGATTACTTGGGCTGGTTCGCTGTTTGTTCTGGCCCCGATAACCGCAGTGGTAAGCGGTGTTCTGGCGAGAAATAGCCGAACCAAAGAGGCTTGGCTGATAGTCTTGAGCCTAGCCGGTGTTGCCTTGTTCAGCCGTCTCGCCAAACTTTGGTTCGCCCGGCCACGCCCCGATTTTTTCCCCGTTGTGGGTGAAATCCCCTTGGACGCCTCCTACCCTAGCGCCCACACAGCGCAAATCGTTGCCTTTGCTACGGCCTTATGGTGGATGCTCAAACCCGACAAACTGGGGCTTAACTTTTATGCTTTGACGGGATGTGCTCTTTTGACGGTATCCCTGGTTGCCGCCTCTCGGGTCTATCTGCAAGTTCATTTTCCCTCGGATGTACTAGGTGGCGCCTTGCTGAGCTTGCTGTGGGTGCTGGGTTTAATTAATCTGCTGCAAAACGGCGGTATCTTCATAAGGTGAGTCATGCGAAACAAATTTCTTAATACCGGACAAAGCGGTTATCACCCTTTAAGAAAATTGAAGGTCTGTTTGTCAGGTCTGCGCTACGCGATTGTGTATGATTTTAGTGTGGCCTATAAAGTCGTGCTTTCCGTTTTGATTTTGGCCGTATGCTTTTATTTTCGCCAATGGGTGGATTTCATCTCGGTACTTACCGCCACCGGCCTGATGCTGATATGCGAAATGTTTAACACGACCATAGAAGCCCTCTGCGATTTCGTGGAAACCCGGCAAAATGAAAAAATACGCATCATCAAAGATATTGCCGCAGCCGCAGCCGGCATCAGCATCCTGATTTGGGCAGTGGTAATGCTATCGGAGCTCAGCTACTTAGGGTCATTAGTCGGCTGGTCCTCTTAGAAATCAATCACAAGCAGCGTAATCAATTTGGCCTATGGTATCGGAGCTTGAATGTCGTGGTTTTGCCTACGGCCTACCTACGCTAATAGAGATTTCGCTGGAATAATCGAACACAACTGAGACCGCTTACCTTGTACACATAGAAGCAGACTGTGCAATGTCTTAGCCCGCCTCAAAAGCAAGAACCTGAGCTTGGTCGATTTCACGAGCTTTAGCCCTAGGGCTGAAGACAAGTCGCTCCCACGCTAGATAAGCATGGCGAATGTTAAGATACATAGATTCCTTTATGCCCCTGGGTGCAGAGGGAGAGAGTTTTCTATGATGTTTATAAGTCCCTTATATGGGATTACGGCTGGAGGATAATATGGGACGCATCGTTTTTGTGCTGTGGCTATTGATTGGGCAGGCGTCGTTGCAGACGGCAAGGGCGCTGGACATGCAAGATGTTCCGGAACCGCTAAAGCCCTGGGTCAACTGGGTGTTGGCGGATGAATCCCAGTACCGTTGCCCGTTTTTCTTCGACGATTTTCAACAAAAACGCTGCTCCTGGCCGGGTGCGCTACACCTGAATTTACAAGCCAAGCATGGCAGCTTCGTTGCCGATTGGACCGTGTACCGCAAGGATTGGATTATCTTGCCGGGCGACACGCAACATTGGCCGCAAGCCGTCACCGTCAACAAACAAACTCAGCCGGTCGTGGAAAAAGACGGTAAGCCTGCCCTGCAATTGTCGGCAGGTCGCTACCAGATTAGCGGCGAATTTTTCTGGGAAAATTTACCGGAACAATTAGCCTTGCCCGAGGCCAGCGGCTTGATTCAGCTCAGCGTCGAAGATAAGCCGGTTGCTTATCCGCCCATCAAACAAGGTGCGTTGTGGCTGCATACCGCGAACGCCGACACAGCCGACCGCGAGCTGGATAGGCTAGACCTGCAAGTATTCCGGCAGGTGCTGGACGAGGTGCCGCTGCAAGTCATCACGCGTCTGGATTTGGAAGTATCCGGCAAGGCGCGGGAGATAGAGTTTCCTTATGCCTTGTTGCCTAACTTTATCCCGGTGACCCTGAATAGCCCATTGCCCGCTCGTCTGGACGGTAACGGGCGACTATTGGTGCAAGTGCGGCCGGGGCGCTGGAGTATCGATATTCATGGCCGTCACCCGCAAACCCTGACGCAACTGGATTTGGCCGTAGCAGACCAGAACTGGCCGGCGGAAGAGTTGTGGGCGTTCCAGTCCGTGCCGGCCTTGCGCTTGGTGGAGATCGAGAATTTGACCGCGATAGACGGTAGCCAAACTAATCTGCCCGCCGAATGGCAGCAGCTACCCACTTATCAACTCAAGCAGGGCGAGAGCATGGCGTTTAAAGTGGTTCGTCGAGGCGATCCGGAGCCCGAGCCGAATCAACTCAAACTTAATCGCACGCTGTGGCTGGATTTCGAAGGCGGCGGCTATACCGTCAGCGATAAAATTACCGGTACGATGAGCCGCGAGTGGCGTTTAAATGCGCTGCCCGAACTGGGTCTGGGCCAGGTGCAACTGGACGGTCAGAGCCAATTAATTACCCGACTGGCGGATGGCAGCGAAGGTGTCGAAGTCCGGCGCGGCGCCATCCAACTCAATGCCGACAGCCGAATCGAGGCCGATTTGGGTTCGCTCAATGCCAGCGGCTGGCAGCAGCGCTTTCAACAGGTACAGGCCGAACTCAACATTCCGCCCGGCTGGCGCTTGCTGGCGGTCAGTGGCGTGGATAATGTGCCGAATAGCTGGTTGAACCGCTGGACTTTGCTGGACTTGTTCCTGGTCCTGATCGCCGGATTGGCGGTGGGGCGCATCTGGTCGCCGCGATGGGGCGCATTTGCCTTGTTGAGTTTGACGCTGATTTGGCATGAGGCGGACGCGCCGCGTCTGATCTGGTTGAACGTGCTGGCGGTACTGGCGCTGTTACGGGTATTGCCGGCGGGTGGTTTCGCGCAATGGCTGAGATGGTATCGCAACGCCAGTTGGCTGGCGCTGCTGATGCTGACCATTCCGTTCATGATAGAGCAGGTTCGCATCGGTATTTACCCGCAGCTGGAACTGCCGGGGCAGTCCATTCAGCGCCTGCATTCGGCGGTGGCTGCCGCTGCACCGATGGCGTTGCAGGTAGAACAGATGGCGGATTCGGCGATGGCGCCGGAGCCGGAAATAAGGGAACTTGCCAAAACGGAGCCCGAGTATTCAGCTAAATCCAAGATGTCGAGTTCTTACGGCGGCAGCGCTGCCAGTTTGCAACGCATCGATCCGGAAGCCAATCTGCAAACCGGTCCCGGTCTGCCACACTGGGGTTGGCAGAAGGTGGATTTGAGCTGGAACGGCGCGGTCGATAGTGGGCAACAAATCGGACTCTGGTATTTGTCGCCGTTTACGATGATGTTGCTGCACTTTGCCCAAGCCATGCTGGTGGCGGTTTTGGTTTTGAAAATGCTCGGTGCCATCGCCAGCAACTGGCGCTTGGCTTTGCCGAATTTGACCTGTCTGTTGCTGTTGCCGCTGCTGATGGCGCCCAGCGAAAAGGCCTATGCCGATCTGCCTGACGCGCCAATGCTCGAGCAATTGAAAACCCGCTTGCTGCAAGCACCGCAATGTCTGCCCAACTGCGCGCAGATAGCCGACATGCAATTATCGGTTAAGCCGGAATTGCTGCGCATCGAGCTGCAATTGCACGCACAACAGGATCTGGCGATACCGCTACCGGCTCAGCTTGAGCAATGGTTTCCAGAGCAGGTTACTGTCGATGGCAGTGAGGCGCAAGCCTTGATCAGACAGGACGACGGCAGCTTGTGGTTGATGGTGACGCAAGGCGTGCACAAGGTGGTGATACAAGGCCGTTATGCCGCGCAGGATAAATTCAGTTTACCGTTACCATTGCCGCCGCAACGTGCCAGCGTCAATGCCGACGGTTGGCGGGTGGACGGTTTTTATGAAGACGGCAAGGTGGGTCCGCAACTGGAGTTCAGCCGCTTGCAACTCGATAGCGGGCCCAAAAATAAGCTACAACAAACCGCGTTGCCGGCGTTTGTACGGGTGGAAAGAACGCTGCATTTGGGCTTGGATTGGCGCGTAACCACCCGAGTCGAGCAATTGGCCGGCGCGCTCAGTCCGGTGTTATTGGAGCTACCGTTGTTGCCCGGTGAAGCCGTCACCAGTCCGCAAGTGCGGGTCAAGGACGGGAAAGTATTAGTCAACATGGCGGCCGGCCAGGCGACTATGGAATGGGAGTCCGCATTGGCTAAAACCGAGCAACTGGCATTGCAGGCCGCCGATACGCCGCAATGGCACGAGGTTTGGCGCGCCGATGTTAGCCCTATCTGGCATTTGCAGGCCGACGGCATCGCGGTGGTGCATCATCAGGATGGACTGGGACAATGGCTACCGGAATGGCGGCCCTGGCCGGGCGAGCGGGTCAATCTGACTATCAGCCGTCCGCAAGCGGTGGCCGGGGCGACCTTGACTATCGATAGCAGCGAATTGGCGGTCAAACCCGGGCAACGCAGCGAAACGGTGGAATTGACCTTGAGTATTCGCACCTCCAAAGGCGGACAACACCCCGTGAAACTGCCGGAGCAGGCGGAATTGCAAAGCGTGACGATAGACGGCGTGAGTCAGCCGATTCGTCAGCAAGGCGCTGTGGTGAGTTTGCCGATACATCCCGGCACTCAGCAAATTGTGTTGAATTGGCAGACAGCGCAAGAACCCGGTTTGCTGTTACGCACGCCGCTGGTTGATCTCGGCGTTGCCAGCGTGAACAGCCGCATTCAATTGCTAATGCCGCAAGAGCGTTGGTTGTTGTGGACCTTTGGGCCGAAGTTCGGGCCGGCCGCGTTGATCTGGGGCTTATTGATAGTGTTGGCCTTATTGGCGCTGGGCTTGGGTAAGCTAAGTATCACGCCGCTAAAGCATTGGCAGTGGTTTTTGTTGCTGATCGGCTTGAGCCAGCTGCATATTGCCGCGGCATTTTTGGTGGTGGGCTGGTTGTTTGCTCTGGGTTTCCGCGCCGAGCATGCGCCGGAACGGCCGCGCTGGTTCAATCTGGCGCAAATCTGTTTGGCCGGTTTGACGCTGCTGTCCTTGTTGCTGATAGCAATAGCGGTCGAGCAAGGTTTGTTGGGTAATCCAGATATGCAAATTGCCGGGAATCAATCCTCGGCGACCTTGCTGAATTGGTATCAGGATCGCAATGGTCCGCAGTTGGCCATTGCCACGGTAGTCAGCCTGCCTTTACTGGCCTACCGGATTCTGATGCTGGCTTGGTCGTTGTGGATGGCCGCAGCCTTGTTGAATTGGCTGCGCTGGGGTTGGAACTGTTTTGCCGGCGGCGGGCTTTGGAAAAAATCACCGGTCCAAGCTAGCTTGCCGAAATCAGACGCTTGACATAGCAAATACCCCCGGCACAGCCGGGGGTTTATCACGTGTAATAACCTTCAAGGTTCTCTCTGACCTAATCCCCGAACACGTCAACTAAATGCTTTCGCAACACCTTCTACAAGCTCCGGGGGCGGCGCTTTGCAAAACAGACGCGTCACCAAGCCTCCAAAACCACCACTTTCCACCCCCGATTCTCCGCCGGACGCAAGCTTACCCACGCCGCGATCTGCCGCGAAGGCTCGGATTGACCGGCTGATTGGCTTTGGTAATAGCCCACTCCGGCATCTTGATCGGCGATTTGAGCAGCGAGCTGCCGAAGTTCCGGTATTTGATTGAAGCGCTCCTCACGGAACAAATTAAGGCCAATCTCCTGAGGAGAGGTATCGTAAAGCAGCAGGCCATCATCCTGCACGACCCACACTATGCGTTTTTTGGTGTGATTATCCTCGACTAGCAGACCACCGAGAAAATCGACAGGTTTGATGCGCATGGAAATAAATCCCGGGATGGTTTTACCCTGCTTGATTGGCACCACCATAGTGACGGCGGGGAAGCCTTCCGGGGCTTGATAAATTCTGCTCAGAATCGGCACGCCCCGTTCCAAAGTCATCCGGTTGTGCTCAAGTTGCGAGGTATCGGCACCCAGCGCTTGTCGATATTTGGCCGGAACCACAGCAACAATAGTGCCTGGCGCGCGCGTCGTGGCAAAACTTTCGCTACGCGGATAACGTTGCCGCAAGCTATCCAGTAAGCCGCTGGATGCGGCTAAATCCGCATTAGTACGCAGGGACTCGGCTGCTTGCTGCATACCCATGCGCATCTCGTTTAGGTTACCCAAGATGCTGTCCGCGATTTGGTTAGCGGCCGTGAGGTTCTGGTTGGAAATGCGGGTGACATCGGCCAGCGCACGCTCGACCTGTTGTTTCTCCTGCTTGACGATTTCTCCCTCGGCGACAGCCAAGTTTCGGGCTTTGTGCGCCTCTACCCCAAACTTGAATGCCAGCCCGGCGCCGATCAAAATCGCCAGTAATACCGCCAGACTAGCCGCCAACACGACCTTGTTGCGGTCGATGAAGCGGCGCACCAGCTCGCCGCGTGAATAGGCATAGGCGCTCACCAAACGACCGTCGCGATAGGCGCACAATTCGTCGGCTAGGCTTGCCGCATTGGGAAAGCGTAACGATTTGTCCTTGGCCAAGGCTTTATCGCAAATGGCGATTAATTCGGACGGCGCAGGTAATTTGGGATCGCGAGCCGATGGCATGGGTGCCAGCGAGCTAAGCTGTGCCAATATCTCATCGGCGCTGCCGCGCAGCGGCGGATGGCCGGCCAATAGATAATAGAGAATGCACCCAAGCGCGAACACATCTGAACGCGTATCCACGATGCCGAAATCGGGATTGGCTTGTTCCGGCGCCATATAGGCGGGGGTGCCGAGAATGTCGCCCATCCGGGTCAGATCCCCATCGTCGGCAGCCTGAGTGGATGCAGCATGCAGCAGCGGCGCCAGATCGGCTTCGTTTTCGACCTTGGCCAAACCCCAGTCCAGGACGATGGTTTCGCCGAACGGGCCCAGGACGATATTGCCGGGCTTGAGGTCTCGATGAATCACGCCTTTTGAGTGAGCATAAGCCACGGCTTCGCAAACGTCGATCAGTCTGTCCAGCAAACTCAAGCGCCGCGCCAGAGCATGCTCGGCTAACACTTCGGCATTGCAGGCTTTTAGTGCCTTGGCCAGCGTATCGCCGCGTACCAAGCGCATCACGTAATAGGGCGCGCCGCTTTGTTTCTTGCCCAGATCGTAAACCGGCACAATCCCCGGATGTTCCAGGCGGCCTGTGATGCGGGCCTCGCGTAGAAAACGCGCGTTTAATTCAGCATCTTGATTCGCGGCTTGATCCAGCAATTCCTTGATCGCCACTTCGCGGCCGATACGTTCATCAAAACCCAGCAACACTTGACCGCCGCCGCCCACCCCCACGGCGCCGCGCAAAGAATAATCGTCGTTGAATTTACCGTCCAATGCCGGATTGTCGGCCAATATCTGCGGATAGGGGCGCGGTTTGATCCGGGTCAGATCGTCGTCTTTTGATTTGATGATGGTGGCGTCGTCTTCCGGGAGCATGATCTCGACAGCCTTGGCCCTGTTTAATGTCTGCGCAGCGGGATCAAGACTGCGGCGCGGGCTTGCGATCGGCATGCCCCAGGTCGCGCTCCGGGGCGATTTGGTCGCGGACCAATTGCTTTAACTCGTTAATTTCCGGGAACCGGCCTTGCTGTTTGCGGGACCAGACTAATTCGCCGTTGGCGCGCACTTCGAAAATGCCGCCGGTGTCCGGCTGCAACACCAACTCGTCCATTTCCTGTTCGAACGTGCTCAACAATTCCTGAGCCATCCAGGCCGCGCGCAGCAACCAGCGGCATTGGGTGCAGTAGCGGATTTCGACGCGGTTGCTCATGGCTTACAACTCGTCTCGCAGACGTTTGTAAATGCCGCCGAAACTGCCGTTACTCATCAATAACACGTGGCAGACGCCACCAGCCTGGGCTTTGATGGTGGCGATGATGGTTTCCAGACTGTTGCAAATCTCAATGTTGTTAGCGTATTTCAGTAGCTGGCTCAAATCCCAGCCCAGATTGTCGGGCTGATAAACGATGGCTTGGTCGGCCTGACCCAAGGATTCTGCCAAGGATTGAGTATGCACGCCCAGCCTCATGGTGTTGGAGCGCGGCTCGACGATGGCCAGAATTTTTTCGCTCCCAACTTGTTGACGTAAACCGTCCAGAGTGGTCTTTATCGCGGTCGGGTGGTGCGCGAAGTCGTCGTAGACCGTGACGCCGCTTTTTTTGACGATGACTTCCATCCGCCGTTTCACGCTTTGAAATTGCTGCAAAGCCGCTATCGCGTCTTTTGCCAGAATGCCGATATGCCGAGCAGCGGCGATGGCCGATAAGGCGTTATAGACACTGTGGCGGCCGGTTAAGGTCCAATCAACCGTGCCTTGCTCTTCACCGGCAAAACTGACGCTAAAACGGCTGCCGTCGGCTTTTAACAAGTGCGCTTGCCAATCGCCCTCACCGTCGATCGCAGTTTTCACAACTGGCGTCCAGCAGCCTGTTTCCAGCACTTCGGTAACATGTTGTTCGCAAGCCGGCGCGATGATCAGACCTTGGCTGGGAATGGTGCGCACCAGATGGTGGAATTGTTTTTTGATCGCGTCCAGGTTTTCAAAGATGTCGGCGTGATCGTATTCCAGGTTGTTCAAGATCGCCGTTCTGGGCCGGTAATGCACGAATTTCGAACGTTTGTCGAAAAAGGCGCAATCGTATTCGTCGGCTTCTATGACGAAAAAATCAGACTCACCCAAGCGCGCGGAAATGCCGAAATTCAGCGGAATGCCGCCGATCAGAAAGCCCGGTTTGAAACCGTTGTATTCCAGCACCCAAGCCAACATGCTGCTGGTAGTGGTCTTGCCGTGGGTACCTGCCACTGCCAGCACCCATTTGTGCTGCAACACGTGCTCGGCAAGCCATTGCGGGCCGGAGATATACGGTAAGCCTAAGTTCAATACAGCTTCCACTTCCGGATTACCGCGCGACATGGCATTACCCACCACCACCAAATCGGGTTTGCAATCCAGGTTTTCGGCTTTATAGCCGTTCATCAAGCGGATGCCTTGTTCTTCGAGTTGCGTGCTCATCGGCGGATAGACGTTCTGGTCCGAGCCGCTGACGGTGTAGCCCAATTCGCGAGCGATTAACGCTAGGCCACCCATGAAGGTGCCGCAAATGCCGAGGATGTGAATGTGTAGTGGCTTTTGTGAGTCTGTCATTCTGATAATTTTAACGGGGTTTGAATAGATGCAAATGCGGAAACGCGGTTTGACGTGCTACATCATTTTTTAGGTTCTTCCGGCGGTTTTTCTTCTGCGGGCTTGGGCTCGCCTTCGATTTTTTCTTCTACCTTGGCTTCCGAGCCCTTGGCGCCGGCCGCTTCCAACAGTTTTACGATGTTTTCACGTCCAAGCTTTTTAGCCTTATCGAGTATTTTCACACTCTGGCTATCGGCGGCATTGACGTTGGCGCCGGCGGCGATTAACACGCCAACAATGTCGGCACTGCCGAACATTACCGCATCCGTTAGCGCAGTGGAGCCCAGTTTATCCGCCAGATTAACGTCAGCGCCATAAGCCAGCAGCGCCTTGACAATCCGCAAATTGCCGTTAAAACTGGCCGCCATAAGCGCTGTGCGCTCCGTTTCCAACTTACCATTGACGTCCAGCCCTTGCGCCAACAGGGCCTCGACCCGCTCCAGCCTGCCGGTGGCTGCGGCGGCAAATAAATCCTTATTGTCTTCGGCAAGCGCCTGCACGGACCAGGCGATTAGCCCGGCACTTAGAAATCTGCGGATATTCATCGGATTGCTTGCTTGCGTTTGGGTATGAGTTGGGTTGAAATAAGGCAAATACTGATTTACATCATCTATCAATGAGCGAAAAAAACAAAGTTTTAGTTGAAGCCCAACCTTACTATATCGAGGCCCAATCGTCCCCCGAACAGAACCGCTATGTGTTTGCCTATACCATTACCATCACCAACGTTGGTTCCACCCCGGCCAAATTGCTGACGCGGCACTGGTTGATCACCGATGCCAACGGCAAGGTACAGGAAGTAAACGGCGACGGCGTGGTAGGAGAAAACCCGCACCTCAGCCCCGGCGACTCGTTCCGCTATACCAGTGCGGCGATGATAGAAACTCCGGTCGGTGTGATGCAGGGCAAATATCAAATGCAGTCGGACGCCGGCGAAAATTTTAACGCAGCCATTCCCAAATTCACTTTATCGATACCCAGAACCCTGCACTAATGGCGATTTATGCAATTGGTGACATTCAGGGCTGCTACGACGAGTTCCGCCGCTTACTGGACCATATAAGCTTCGATCCGAATCAGGATCAACTGTGGCTGGCCGGCGACTTGGTCAACCGCGGCCCTAAATCGCTAGAGACGCTAAGATTTGTGAAGGGTTTGGGCTCGGCGGCCGTTACCGTGCTCGGCAATCACGATCTGCATTTGATTGCGACCGTGGTGTCGCTAGGCAAGGCCGGTAAAAAAGACACGCTGGGCGACATTTTAAGAGCCGAGGATTGTGAAGAGCTTATAGACTGGCTGCGCCATCAAAAACTGTTTCATCACAATGATGAATTTTGCATGTTGCACGCTGGCCTGCCGCCGCAGTGGGATTTTGCAACCACGCTGCGCATGGCGCGTGAAACCGAACAGGCCATGCAAAGCCCGGATCACGAACGGTTTTTCCGCTCCATGTACGGTAACAAACCCGTGGTCTGGCGCGACGATTTGCTGAAAACCGAAAAGCTGCGCTTTGCCATCAATTGTTTCAGCCGGCTGCGCTATTGCACCGTAGACGGCGTCATGGATTTTGGGCCGAAAGGCGCGCCCGGCAGCCAGCCCGATCATTTACTACCCTGGTTTGAAGTGCCGGGCCGCAAAAGTATCGATATGCGCATCATCTTCGGTCATTGGTCGACGCTGGGCTATTTCGACGGCTATAACTGTTATTCGATAGACACCGGCTGTTTGTGGGGCGGACAATTAACGGCACTAGAGCTGTCCGAGCCACCCAGACGTTTCAGCATCGACTGCGCGGCCTCACATAATCCCAAGGCTTTTTCAGAGTAGTGAACTTTTGCCGGCGTTCCGGCATCAATTTGCTCGCACATCAAGCACCACACCAACTTAACTCGAGAGTAGCCCATGCGAAAAAACCTGTTCCTCGCCATCTTCCTGGCCTTGCCGTTAACCGCCTTCGCCTATCCAAGCGAAAACGACTACGGCCAGCCGGTAGACCACAAACTAGAACATTTGAACAAACTGCTGCAACTCAGCCCTGAGCAAAAAACCAAACTGGAAGCGATTTTTAAAGAGCAGCACGAAAAATTCCGCGCCATCCACGAAGAGTCGCACAGCCGGATGAAAGAGGTGTTAAGCCCGGAACAAATGCAGAAAATGGACGACTTGCGCAAGCAACACCAGGAACAGATGCGCGAGCAAGCTCCTCGTAAGCCGGCCCCATAAACAAAACAGCCTCAGCAGTAGCTGTTACTGCTGAGGCTGTTGCTTGAGCTAGCGTTTTTTTAAGAGAAATTCCGGCCGTAAAAAATCTCGGCCATTTCTTCCTGTAGCATGCCTTGGATTTCTTCCTGCTCTTCGTCGCTGAAATTACTTTCCTTCTCGAACAAGTAATTTTCCAGTTCGGTTTCTTTCAACATCATCTTGGTGTGGAAGATGTTTTCCTGATACACGTTAACGTCGATCATCTGGTACAGCTCTTTAGTGCTTTCCGCGATGTAATTCTGGATGGAATTAATTTTATGATCGATGTAATGCTTTTGCCCGGATACGTCGCGGGTAAAACCCCGTACCCGGTAGTCCATGATCACGATGTCGGACTCGAAGCTGTGAATCAGATAATTCAAGGCTTTCAGCGGTGAAATTTGCCCACAAGTCGACACGTCGATGTCCGCTCGAAACGTACAAATATCGGTATCCGGATGACTTTCCGGATAGGTATGCACAGTGATGTGGCTTTTATCCAAATGCGCCAGGATCGTGTCGGGCAAGGGGCCTGGCGACTCGGAGTTCATGCCGGCGGGAATCACAGCCCCTTCCGAAATCAACATGGTGACGCTGGCACCTTGCGGGTCGTAATCCTGATGAGCGATGTTCAGAATTTGCGCGCCGATGATATTGGCCACGTCTTTTAAAATCTGCGTCAAACGCTTGGCGTTATAGGCTTCGTCGATGTATTCGATGTAGGCTTTTTCTTGCTCTTTCGGCGCATAGCAAACGTCGTAAATATTAAAACTCAACGATTTGGTCAGGTTATTAAACCCGTGTAACTGTAATTTGCTCAACCGATCAACCCTCTATAACTTCAAAATCATGACTTATTTCCACACCCGCTTTACCCAACATGATGGAAGCCGAGCAATATTTTTCGGCAGATAATTTCACCGCCCGTTCCACTGCCGCAACCGGTAGATTTTTACCGGTTATCTTAAAATGCAAATGAATTTTACTGAATACGGCCGGCACGCTGTCCACCCGCTCCGCAGTCAATTCGGCAATGCAATGCACAATCTCGTGGCGGCCTTTTTGCAGAATATCCACGACGTCGAACGACGAACAGCCACCCACGCCCAACAACAGCATTTCCATGGGGCGCACCCCGAGATTGCGGCCGCCGTGATCCGGCGGTCCATCCATCACCACCGTGTGCCCGCTGCCGGACTCGCCGACGAACAATCTACCGTCGACCCATTTAATCGTTGCCTGCATGACATATCCCAACCAAAATCAAAATTGTCGGGAATTTTACAACGAACCCGTCAAATGTCTTGATTTTTTTGTAAAACTACTGCACCTTGATAGGGTAACCAATCTAGTTCACAGAATTATTACAAATTATGAGCTTCGTTAAACAAAACAAGATTTCACCATCTGCCCTGGACGCCTTTTTACGCTTCTGCCATGTTAGGAGCTATCCAGCCAAAATCACCATCGTTCGCCCTGGCGATGTCGGCGACAAACTATTGTTTGTGGTCGATGGCTCGGTCAGCGTCAGCGTAGAAGACGAGGAAGGCCGCGAATTGATTTTGGCGTATTTGAACAAGCACGATTTCGTCGGCGAGATCGGGGTGTTCAAAAACGCCGAAACTCGTAGCGTACTGGTGAAAACCCGCACCAAATGCCAAATGGCGGAAATTGGTTATGAACGCTTCAAATTGCTGCTAAACGCCGAACTGCGCGATCAGGCCGTGGAGATTCTGACCGTACTCGGTGAACAACTCTCGACCCGTTTGTTGATCACCAGCCGCAAATACCGCGACCTGGCATTTATGGACGTGGAAGGCCGCATCGCCCGCACGCTGTTGGATCTAGCCAAGGAGCCGGATGCGATTACCCATCCGGACGGCATGCAGTTGCATATCACTCGTCAGGAAATCGGCCGCATCGTCGGTTGTTCCCGGGAGATGGCTGGACGCGTATTGAAAGAGCTGGAAGACAAGGGCTTAATCACCGCACACGGTAAAACCATCGTGGTATTCGGCACGCGTTAACGCCGAGTGAAGGGCGAAATCATTCGCCCTTTGAGACACTACCGAAAAACTGTTTTACCAGACTTTGCCGAGCACCATCGACATAGGTAAACACCACCGGCACCACCAGCAGACTTAACAGAGTAGAGCTGATCAAGCCGCCGATCACCGCCACCGCCATCGGCTGACGAAAGCTCGCATCTGCTCCCCAACCCAACGCAATCGGCAACATGCCGGCAATCATTGCCACCGTGGTCATGACAATCGGCCGGGCGCGTTTATGACAGGCATCCAATAAAGCCTCGTGCCGACTTAGGCCGTGTTCACGCATCGCCAGCAAAGCATATTCCACCAACAAGATCGAGTTTTTGGTGACGATGCCCATCAACATGATCAAGCCTATCATCGACGGAATATTCAACTCGCCGCCGGTCAGCAATAAGGCGATAAACGCGCCACCCATCGACAAGGGTATCGCCGACAGGATGGTCAGGGGTTGAAAGAAATCCTTGAATAGCAGCACCAACACGCAAAACACGCACAATAAGCCGGTCAGCATCGCCATACCAAAACTGCTAACCAGTTCTGCCATAATTTCCGCATCGCCGGTACGAATCAATTTAACGCTGGACGGCATATTCGTCACTGCCGGCAAAGTCTTGGCGGCGGCCAGCGCCTCACCCAGGGACATACCCCCCAATTCCGCGTTGACGGTGACATAACGCCGCCGGTCGTACCTGTCCACCTGCGCTGAGCCGCTAGCCAGCGACAACTCAGCCACACTGGATAGCGGCACCAGCTTATCCCCGGCCCTAACCCTTAGATTGGCCAGCACCTGTAAATCCTGCCGCGCGGTATCGGCTATCCTTACCCGAATCGCGAGTTGGCGGTTATCCAGATTCAGCTTGGCCAGTTGGGCATCGAAATCGCCGCTGGTGGCAATGCGCACCGTTTCACCGATCAGTTCGGCCGTCACGCCTAGTTCGGCAGCGCGCTGCCAGTCCGGCCGAATCGCAATCTCCGGCCGTTCCAGGCTCGCGGTGGAGCTGATGCTGCTTAAGGTACCCACGGTACGCAAATCGCGCTCCAATGCCTGCGCACTGGCTTTTAAAGCCGCCGCATTATCGCTGGACAGTATCAAAGACATTTTCTCGCCAGGGCCACCAATGCCAATGGAAAAGCGGGCGCCGGGCACTTCGCGCAATACCGTTCGCACCGCCTGTTCAATCTGCGATTGATGCGGCCGCTGCCCGCGCTCGCTCAAGGTTAAGGTCAGCGCCCCCTTGCGTTGTTCGCCCGGCCTGGTCACGCCGCCACCGACTATTTGACTACTGCCGACCGCGGTAAAAATGTGCTCGACACCTGCCAGCGCTTGCAGAACAGTTCTCGCCGCTTCGGCAATTCGATCGGCATCGTTTATCGAACTGCCCGGCGGCAACTCGAGTTGCACCGTGGTATAGCCGCGATCAGCGGGTGGTACGAAACCGGCCGGGATCAAGGGCAGCAATAAGCCAGCACCGATAAAAAACAGCGTAGAGAGCAGCATCGTGGCCTGGCGATGACGCAATGTCCACTGCACGGCACTCAGATAAATGGGCATCAATCTACCATCGATGCTGGCCGGATGATGAGCTTCGGTGAGTAAATACGCTGCCAACATCGGCGTCAGCAAGCGCGCCACCAGCAAGGACGCCAGCACCGCCACCACGGCCGTCCAACCGAACTGCCGGAAAAACAATCCCGATACCCCGCTCATCAGCGCGGTAGGCATAAACACCACCACCAGCGTCAAGGTGGTGGCGATGACCGCCAGCGCGATTTCATCAACCGCCTCGGCGGCAGCCTGACGGATGCTTTTACCCATCCGCACGTGCCGGGCGATGTTTTCGATTTCCACGATCGCATCGTCCACCAAGATCCCGACCACGATAGCCAAAGCCAGCATGGTCAGCATATTCAAGGAAAACCCCAGCCAATGCATCACCGCAAAGGTGGGCAGAATCGACAAAGGCAGGGCCGAAGCCGACACCAAAGTCGCCCGCCAATCGCGCAAGAACCACCATACCACCAGCACCGCCAACAGCGCCCCTTCGTAGAGCATCATCATCGAGCCTTCATACTGCTCTTGCGAATACGCTACCGAA
This sequence comes from Methylomonas sp. MK1, assembly GCF_000365425.1. NCBI lineage: Bacteria > Pseudomonadati > Pseudomonadota > Gammaproteobacteria > Methylococcales > Methylococcaceae > Methylomonas > Methylomonas sp. MK1. The sequence goes on along the minus strand of NZ_AQOV01000001.1, from coordinate 3,436,816 downwards.
CCGGAAATCAGGGTAAAACTCAGGGACGGATCGGCTTCCCGCATCCGCGCCAAGGCCTGTTCCACATCATTAGCGATGCGGGTTTCGTCAAACCCCTTGGCCCTGTAGATGTTGAAACCGATCAACGGCTTGCCGTCCAAGGCTGCCAATTGCGTACGCTCGGCAACGGTGTCGCGAACGGTGGCGATTTGATCCAATCGCACCTCGCGGCCACCGGCAATTGCCACGGGCAAAGCCGCCAATTCGTCGGCCTGCCGCACCGTGGCCAGCGTGCGCACGGATTGCTCCGCCAAACCCAAATTACCCCGACCGCCGGAAGATTCCTGCTGTACCTGTTTCAAGGCTCGGGAGACATCAGTCGCGGTAACCCCCAGCGACGCCAGCCTCACCGGGTCGACTTCCAATTGTATTTCCCGCTGCACACCGCCCAAGCGTTCGAAGCGACCTACGCCGGCCACGCCCAACATGACCTTGCTGACATTATCGTCCACCCGCCAGGACAAGGCTTCCTCGTCCAGCTTGGTCGAGGCAATCGCATAGGTCAAAATCGGCGCACCGCCCACTGTCACCGCACTGATACTGGGTTGCAGCACGCTGCTCGGCAAATCCGAGCGCACCCGGTCCACCGCGTCCTTGGTTTCTATCAAGGCATCGGAAAGCTTTTTTTCCAGGATAAATTCGACATTAATTTGCACCAAGCCATCGGTAATCGAGGTGCGGATATGTTTCAAACCGGACAATGTGGCAATCGAATCCTCGACTTTGCGCGCCACTTCGGTTTCCAGCTGTGCAGGCGCCGCGCCCGGTTGACTAAGCTTAACGATAACGCTGGGTAAATCCAGATCCGGCAAGCTCTGTATGGATAGCTGTTGTAAACCGCGCAGTCCGGCCAGTGACAGCAAGATAAACAGTAAAATCGATGGAATGGGGTTGCGAATCGACCAAGAGGCAAAACTCATCAATCCACCCTCGCCGGCGCGATGTGCACGAGATCGCCATCGTTGAGAAAACCGGCGCCCTCTACCACCACCCGATCCGTTTCGTTCAAGCCTTGGACAATTTCGATTTCCACGCCCTGCCGCCGGCCGGTAGCGACTGACTGTAAGCTAACCGGCGAGGTATCGGCATCGCTGTGCAGCTTCAGCACATAACTGCGTCCGTCGCGGATAACCACGCCGGCGGCCGGCACCACTAGTGCCGGACGTTGATTTAATTCGATTCGGCCATTGGCATACATCCCGGCCCGCGCCTGGCTGCCTGGCAGGATATCGGCGTACATAACGCCCAGACGCGACTGCTCGTCCATGGCCGGCGCCAGTTGCCGCACCTTGGCTTGGGCAACGCTGCCGTCCGGCAAAATGAGTTGAATCGATTGCCCTGTCTGGATTTGCGCGATTTGCCCGGCAGTCAATTCACCGCGCCATTCCAAACGATTTTGCCGAATTAACCGAAACAATTCCTGCCCGCTGCCGGCCACTGCGCCCAGGGTTGCCATTCGCGCGCTAATCGCGCCGTCGTCCGGCGCCCGCACCTCGGCATAGCTTAGTTGCAACTGCTTAGCTGCCAACTGGGCCTTGATGGCATCGACCTGAATTCGAGAGGTTTCCGCTTCGGTTTCGTAACGCAACACCTCCTGTTGACTGAGCGTTGCAGCATTTTTTAGTTTCAGCACGCGTTGTTTGTTGGTTTCGGCTTGCGCGGCGGTGGCCCGTGCCTGTGCCAGATTGGCCTGCAATTGCGCCAGATCGGCGCGCAGCATATCAGCATCGAAGCGGGCCAGTAGTTGACCGCGTTTTACCTGATCGCCGACATTGACATTGACTTCGATTAACCGTAATCCGGTCTGCTGCGCACCGATGACAGCCTCTTGCCAGGCCGCAATCGCGCCGGAAGCCTCTATGGTTGTCGGCCATTGCCGCCATTGCGGCATTGCCCGCGTCACCGTTAGCGCCGGCACTGCTTTCCCCGGAGCGGAAGCGCCTGGACTTTCCAGCCTTAACAACCAAACTATAAGCATCGCACAGCATGCCAGTACGGTAAAAATCCCGATAAGTAATGAGCCGCGTGCCATACCGCGCTGGGAATGAAGGGTATAAAAGCTAATAGAACGCGTTAGGTGTGTCATCATGACGAAAAATCTCGGCAAACATTACTCAGCTCCAAGTCTATACGACAATTTAAAACTGAACCATCGGGTTTAGAATAAGCCAAACAATGGCCTATCGCTCGAAACTCAGCCGACACGTTTGAATAAGGGAGGTTCCATGAGAAAGAAAAGTGGAGAACGTTGCCAAGCCATTCTGGATGCAGCAAAAATCATGTTTGAAAAAGTCGGTTTCGAACAAGCGACCATGGCAGAAATCGCCGCTACCGCCGGCCACTCCAAGGCCACGCTGTATAACTATTTCAGCTCCAAGGAACAGCTGTTCCTGGAATTGGCGCGGCGTTCCGCAGATCACCACAGTGAGCAATTATTTTCGTTGCTGATGCCGAACAACGGCAGTGCGCCTCTTGATACGCTGCCAGACCAGGTCAACCAGGTCCTGGCGCTATTGCAACCTTCCGACAACTTGACGGCAACTTTGCAACGTTTCGGCGAAGGTGTGATGAGTAATTTTCTGACCTTAAAAAGCTTGGCGGCCCGGCGCATGTTGATCGCCGCAGCCGCCAATCAGCCGGAAGCCGGCCGCCTGTTTTTCGAAAACGGCCCCGCCAAAGGCATGCAATTTACCGCGCAATTTTTCGAACAAGCAATGAATGCCGGCCAGTTGCGGCGTGCCGATCCTAATGTGGCGGCCGCGCATTTTCGCGGCCTACTGGAATCGGAAGTGTACGAATCGGGCTTGTTCAACGCCCGCCGGGAATTGAAAGCCAAAGAAGTTAAAGCGACAGTCGAACGTGCCGTCAGCGTGTTTATCAGAGCCTACGCGCCGACTGCCGGCGATTTGAATCAAGACTAGCTATTGCTTGAAAACTTCGCGAAACAGCTGCTGCATGGCTTCCCAGGATTGTTTATCCGCGTCGGCATTGTAAGCAATAGGTAAATTGTTGGCTTTGCCCAACCTGTCTGCATCGGGATTGCTGAAACCGTGGCGCACGCCGGGATAGTTGACAAAACGATAATCCACACCAGCTTGGGTCATTTCTTTTTCAAAAGCCGTAATGCTATCGGCACTGACGAATTCGTCGGCCGCGCCGTTCAACACCAATACCCGCGCCTTCACCTGCCCGGCCCGCGCCGGGGTTTGCGTTGCCAGATTGCCGTGAAAGCTCACCACCGCCGCCAGATCGGTACCCAGCCGCGCCATATTCAAGACTGTCGCGCCGCCGAAACAATAGCCTATAGCCGCAATCTTGCCCTTCTCGACACTGGCTTGTTTTTGCAAAAAGGCTAAAGCCGCCGTAAAACGCAGTTGCGAAACGCCGGCCCGCTCCACGACGCTGTTCACGAAGGTTGAGGCTTCGGCGGCATGCTCGCTGGATTTGCCGTCGCCGTACATATCGACCGCCAGCGCGGTATAGCCCAGTTCAGCCAACATCTTGGCGCGCTGCCGGGCATAGTCGTTCAAGCCCCACCATTCGTGAACCACCAACACGCCGGGCTGTTTTTCGCCCTTTGCATCGTCCCATACCAGATAGCCCTTCAGCGTGGTATCGCCGGCGGTATAACTGACGGTTTGTTCCTGCAATGCCGCTTGCAAACCGGAACTGAACAATAAAGCCAAAAAGAATAAGCCGCGCATCATGAAAACCTCCCGTTCAAAAAATGGCCTTACGTTTACATCGCTAACGGGCATTGTCAATCTCTCTGACCTTGCGACGATAAAATTCCACCTTTGCAGCGTGTTTTACAGCAAACTAGACGCACTGATTTCCTATAAACGAACGGCAAAATTAAATTCCATGACGCACTCCGGCGCAAAACCCATCTGGCGACAAATCCCCAAAAGCGTTTGGGCATTGGGCTTTGTGAGTATGTTGATGGATATTTCCTCGGAAATGATCCACAGCCTGCTGCCGATATTCATGCTCACCACTTTGCATGCCAGCAGCTTAAGTATCGGTTTGATCGAAGGCGCTGCGGAAGCGACCGCGCTGATCGTAAAGGTATTTTCCGGCGTGCTCAGCGATTATCTGGGCAAGCGCAAAAGCTTGGCTTTGATCGGCTATAGCCTGGGAGCCTTGACCAAGCCTTTGTTTGCGATTGCCGGCAGCAGCGGTATGGTCCTGACGGCGCGCTTGCTGGACCGGGTCGGCAAGGGCATACGCGGCGCCCCGCGCGACGCGCTGGTCGCCGACATTACCCCGCCGGAAATTCGCGGCGCGGCCTTTGGCCTACGGCAATCGCTGGACACGGTAGGGTCATTCCTCGGGCCATTGCTGGCCGTGGCGCTAATGCTGCTGTGGGCTAATGATTTTCGGGCGGTATTTTGGGTGGCGGTTATTCCTGGCCTGTTATCGGTCATGATGTTGCTGTTTGGCGTACGGGAACCCAAGCATATACAGCGTTCGCAACACGGTAATCCGATCAAACGCGCCAATCTGCAACGCTTGCATGCCGGCTATTGGCGGGTAGTGATTATCGGCGCGGTGTTCACGCTGGCGCGTTTCAGCGAGGCATTTTTGGTGCTGCGCGCACAACAAAGCGGTATTCCAATTGCGCTGTTACCCTTGGCAATGGTGGCGATGAATATCGTTTATTCGGCCACGGCCTACCCATTCGGCCGCCTGTCCGACAGCGTATCGCATCGCAAATTGCTGGGCTGGGGACTGGTCGTGCTAATCGCCGCCGACTTGGTGCTGGCTAGTAGCGCCGACTGGCGAATCGTGCTGGCCGGCGTGGGACTTTGGGGGGTACACATGGGCATGACCCAAGGCTTGCTGGCAAAAATGGTCGCCGATACTTCGCCGGCCGACCTGCGCGGCACCGCTTACGGGTTTTTCAATCTGGTCGGCGGTATCGCCATGTTGTTGGCTAGCGTCATGGCGGGTTTGCTGTGGGATAGCTACGGCGCCGAATTTACATTTTATGCCGGAGCCGGATTTTGCTTGATTGCCTTATTCATCCTCGTCACTCAGCGTAGAGGTAAAGCTGATCATTGACCGCCATTTGCATAGCCATAGACTAAAAAAAGGAAAAATTCCCGAAAAATTTTGCAACAAGCTTACAAGCATGTAAGCTTTAGCGTACAAATAATCTCGTAAATGGCCGAGCTTTTCAGCCGAATAAGTACCTAAAGCCTAGTTTGAAATACATCCTTCTCAGCCGTTTACAGCGTATCAATAAATACCAGCTTTGGCTGATTTCGGTGGTTCTGGCGACAGTGCTCACCGAATCGATTGTGGCGATGATGGATTTGCTGCTGAAAGGCGAAATCAGCTTCGATTATCTACTCACCGGCTTGGTCGCATCGCTGCTTGTCGCCTCGTTGATCTGCGCCATGATTATTGTCTTTTTAGATCAACTGAGCAGTTTGAACGACGATAATAGCCAGTTGAGTACTATCGTCACCGCACTGCCCATTCCGCTGGCACTATTCGACGACAAGCGCAATCTGCAAATGCTGAATCCGGAGTTTACCAAGGTCTTCGGCTACGAGCTCCGGGATATTCCTAACCTATCCGCATGGCGACTACAGGCCTTCCCCGATCCTGTTTACCGTGAAACGATCAGCGCGGAATGGCAAAAGCGCTTCGAAAATGACGACCTTGAATTTCAGCCCCTGGAAATCAAAATCCGCTGCAAAAACGGTCTGACCAAACACGTAATGGCCACCGCCACACGTATAGGTGGAGCCGATCATAAAATGCAGTTGGTGTTGCTCTACGATATTTCCAAACGCATCGCAGCAATGAACGCGCTCGCCGAGTCGCGTAGCCTGTTGCAGTCGGTGATCGAAACCATACCCACGCGGGTGTTTTGGAAAGATCCGCAATCGCGCTATCTCGGCTGTAACTCCCAGTTTGCTGGAGATTGCGGCTTGGCCAGGGCTGAAGACATTGTCGGCAAAGTCGATAGCCAATTGTCCTGGCGGGATCAGGCGGAAATCTACCGTGCCGATGACCGCCTCGTAATGCAATCCAATGTGCCTAAGCTGGCGTACGAAGAGCCGCAAACCACTCCCGATGGCCGGGAGATTCTGCTGCGAACCTCCAAAGCGCCACTGCGGAACAGTCTGGGTGAAGCCATCGGGGTATTGGGGGTATACGATGACATCACCGAACTAAAGAAGATCGAAAACGAGTTGTGGCTGACCAAAACCATGGTCGATAAAAGCAAGACCGCTTTCTTCTGTCTTGATCCCAGGGGCATGGTGACGTACGTCAATGATTACGCGTGTCTGTCCTTGGGCTATTCGCGGGACGAATTGGTGGGTATGAGCCCTTGGGAATTCGATCCGGACTTTCCGGCCAGTGCCTGGTCGAGCATTTGGGGGCGTTTGCGCGACTGCGAAATCGTCAGCCACGAAAGTCGGCATCGGCGTAAGGACGGCACGATTTTCCCTGTCGAGCTCACCTGCCACTACATCGCTCACAATGGCTTGGAACTGAGTTTTACCTTCGTGCAAAACATTAGCGAACGTAAACGCCTGGACACCGAACTGCGGATTGCCGCTACGGCTTTCGAATCGCAAGAGGGCATGATGATTACCGATGCCAATGCCGTGATTTTAAAGGTGAATAAATCGTTTACCGAAATTACCGGCTACTCCAGCGCAGAAGCCGTCGGTCAAAAAATGAATTTACTCAATTCCGGCATTCACAACGCGCTGTTTTTTGCAGAGATGTGGCAATCAATCGATAGCAAGGGCGTCTGGCAAGGCGAAATATGGAATCGGCGTAAGAACGGCAATATATTCCCGGAATGGCTCACCATCAGCGCCGTGAAAGGCGCGGATGACAAAATTACTCATTATGTCGGCACGATGATGGACATAACGGCACGTAAAGCCATAGAGCAACACATTCATCATCTGGCCCACTTTGACGCACTAACCGATCTGCCCAATCGCACCTTGCTGATCGACCGTCTACATCAGGCTATCGCTCAGGCCAGACGCGAGCACGGTTTGCTGGCCTTGCTCTATCTGGATCTGGACAAATTCAAGCCGGTCAACGACAGCTTCGGCCACGATGTCGGCGACTTATTGTTGAAGGAAGTGGCGAATCGCCTGGAAGCATGCGTAAAGCGCGAAACGGATACCGTGTCGCGCTTGGGTGGCGACGAGTTTGTGATTTTGCTCAGTCAATTAGACAGACAATCGGCGGCCGGATTGGTAGCGGAAAACATCTTGGCTAGTTTGAATCAGCCATTTGTGATTCAACAACACACCCTGGATATCTCTTCCAGCGTAGGTATTGCCGTTTATCCGGGTGACGGCTTGGAAGCACATACCCTGTTGAAAAACGCCGATAATGCCATGTATCAAGCCAAATGCGCCGGTCGCGGATGTTTCCGGTTTTTTAGGTCCGCAGCAGAAGGCTAATTGCCGTTTACCTGCAAAGGCCCATATAGCCACAGACCAAGCCTTGGCTCCACTGCCAGCCCCTCCGCATCGGCGAATTGAAACGGTACCGAAATCAGCTCCATACCGTGATTAATCTGCACCGCAAAATGCAAATGCGGCCCGGTCGTCAAGCCGGTATTGCCGGAGTAACCGATCAACTGTCCGGTGGCCACCCGCATTCCTGGCGAGACTTGAGCCTTTTCCAACGCCAGATGCGCATAAACGGCCATGGAGCCGTCCTCATGCAAGATCCTGATGCTGTTGGCCTTAGCGGCAAAAGCCTGGCTGGTACCATTGCCGGTGTAATCGTTTTCCACTTCTAATACGATACCGCCGCGAGCCGCGTAAATCGGCGTATCAACCGGCATCATAATGTCTACCGCATAGCGGTTTTGTGAATCGTGATGACTGTATGGTCCATTAAAAGCTTGGGTAATTTGAAACTGCGCGCCGGCGGGCAAGGGTGGCTTATAAAGCGTTTGGCTCACATAGCCCGGTAACGGCCGGCCAACCACATAACTGTATTGCAGATTGACACTATAAAATCCGGCGCTTTCGTTGGGAATAAGCGAAAACAAGCTGCCGGACTGTCCGGATTCAACGACAAAGCGGCGCGGCAAATCCGGATTGGCGCGGACATTTTCCCGCTCTCGCCAATCGACTGCCAACTCTATAGGCCCCGGATAGGCGTTCAGCGCAAAAAAACTCGGCTGCAAGTCATCCGCGGTTTTTTCCAGCCAAACGCGTCTAGGATTGGCGGCTTTTAGTTGTCTGACTTCTACCGGCTGATTAGATGCCGGGGCCTGATCGGTAAAATACCAGTTACCCTGGGCATCCTGATATTTATAAAGCTTTTTCGCTACGCCGCTACCGGACGCCAATAACAGCGAAACCGCTAAAATGCCGCGGGCAAGCACCGGCCACCACGATTATTTGCGGGTAGAACTAAAGGTGTAAGACCGCACTACACCTTGCGCGTCGAAGCGAATCAACAAATCCTGTGAATCGTTACCGCCGAACAAGGCATATTTGTAGATCCCATAAGTCCAGGTAGGCTTACCATCTTCCATGCCGGTGCGCCAAGGCGTGCCGAACATTTCGGTAATATCTTGCTTACGGGTTTGGCCGACCTTGATTTCCGGCACTCTGACGGGGGAAAACTCTTGGCCGACAGTAAAGCAACCGGTCAATTGCGTAGTCGCAAGGCTGGCGACTAATAGAAGTGAACTAAAGCCAAAAGCGCGTGGTCCGCGTTTTGCAAGAAAATTCTTCATTTGTATTCCCTAATTGAAAAGTTGATTGGTATAAACTAGCTGTTAGTGGCTTATCTTAGCCGGTTCCAGCCGCGATTCGAAAATTTTTTAGCCACCGATAAGATGTCATCATGCCTACCGAAAACCACAATTCAGCCCTCGATAATCTGAACTTCGACAATCGTTTTATCCGCGAGTTGCCTGGTGATCCCGAACCGGACAATTTTCGGCGCCAAGTTTATGCAGCTTGCTATTCCAGGGCCAATCCGACACCGGCGCAGCAACCCAGGTTAGTTACTTATTCCAGGGAAGTCGCGGAAGATTTGGGCTTATCCGCCGAGATTTGCGAATCGGAAGATTTTTGCCAAGTATTTGCCGGCAGCCGATTGGCAAAAGGCATGGAAGCTTATGCGATGTGCTATGGCGGCCATCAATTCGGCCACTGGGCCGGTCAGCTCGGCGATGGCCGGGCTATCAACTTGGGCGAGGTCGTTAATCAGCATAACCAACGTTATACCTTACAACTAAAAGGCGCGGGCGTTACACCATATTCCCGCAGCGCCGACGGCTTGGCGGTTCTGCGTTCTTCAATACGCGAGTTTTTGTGCAGCGAAGCCATGCATCATCTCGGTGTGCCGACCACCCGCGCCTTGAGTGTAATCCTGACCGGTAAGCAAGTCGTGCGCGACATGTTTTACGACGGTAATCCGCAAATGGAACCCGGCGCGGTGGTGTGCAGGGTGGCACAGTCGTTTACCCGATTCGGCAGTTTTCAAATATTCACCGCGCGCGATGACATCGATTCGCTGAAAAAACTGGTGGATTACACCATTCGCACCGATTTTCCGGAGCTGGGTGAGCCATCGATTCCCGTCTACCTGGAATGGTTTAAACAAGTGTGCCGCAAGACGGCCGAAATGATCGTGCACTGGCAGCGGGTCGGTTTCGTGCACGGGGTGATGAACACCGACAATATGTCGATACTGGGCTTGACCATCGATTATGGTCCTTACGGCTGGCTGGAAAATTACGATCCGGACTGGACCCCCAACACCACTGATGCGCAAGGCCGCCGCTACCGGTTCGGTAATCAGGCGAAAATTGCGTATTGGAATTTGGTACAACTCGCCAACGCTTTGTACCCCTTGATTATGCGTGCCGAAAGTTTGCAGCAAGCCTTATTGGCCTACACCGAAACCTTCGACGCCGGCTGGCAGGCGATGATGGCCGCCAAATTGGGTCTAACAACGTTCGAACCCAGCGAAGACGATGGCTTGGTTAACGAACTAACGCAGCTAATGCAAGCCGCTGAAACCGATATGACCTTGTTTTATCGGCAGCTGGCCGATGTCGATGTAAGCGCGGAATCCAATTCGCCGGCGCAATTTTTAGCACTATTGCAACGCACCAGCTACGAACCGTTGACCGACGACATCATGGAGCAAGCCACCCGCTGGTTCGCCATTTATCGCCTGCGCAGTCAGCGCGACGCTAGACTACCGCTGGAGCGCAGTTCAGCAATGAATGCGGTCAATCCGAAATACGTATTGCGTAATTACCTGGCGCAATTGGCTATTGACCAGGCGGAACAAGGCGATTTTTCTTTAGTCCGGGAATTGCTCGAAGTGCTTCGACGCCCTTACTCCGAACAAACGGATAAACAGAGTTTTGCCGCCAAACGGCCCGACTGGGCCAAGCAGCGCGCTGGCTGTTCCATGTTGTCGTGCAGTTCCTAACGACTCGTCTAGGCAAATTTCGAACCAAGGTACTATGTCAACTTGTTCAAATTAGCTTATTATTCGGCCACTAAATCACGTTATTTACTTGGAATAATCTCCGGAGCAAAGCATGGCCAAAGAAATCGGCATCGTTAAAATCGCAACCGGCACCGTTACCGCCATTGCCGCCGACGGCAGTAAACGTATTTTGCAGGTGGGCGACCGCGTTTACCCGACCGATCTCTTAACTACTGCCGATGGCAGCACGGTGATGATACAGCTTGCCAACGGCTCCTTCGTTGACATGGGCGGCAATGACAGCATGCAACTGGGTGCCGTATTGCAAGAACTGGGCGACGCAACTCAGACCGCGCAAAACCCGCAACCGGCAGGACTCTCCGCCGAAGAAATTCAAGCCGCCTTACTGGCCGGCGCCGATCCGACGGCAATAGCCGAAGCTACCGCCGCCGGCGGAGCGCCGGGTGCCGGAGGCGCACCGGGAGCAGGTAACGAAGGCCATGTGCCGGTTACTGTCGAATACCTCAACCCCGTGGCACCTGTCACTAACGGTTTCGATACCACGGGGCCTGAGGTGGCGTTTACGCCGATTGTGCCGGAAGTTTTGATATTGAATCCGGACCAGGCCGCTGCCGCTATCCCGATAGTCGGCAGCGCTACTAATGTCATTGTGGACGAAAGCAGTGCCAGCCAGCTACTTTCTCAGTCCGGTACGCTAAGCATTAACGGCCAAACGCCGTTATCAGTAGCTTTGTCGGCAACTGGAGCGACTTGGGATAGTAATACGCAAACCCTGACAGCTAACGACGGCTCTTATCAGGTAGTTGTGAACAATGGCAGTTACACCTTCACCTTGCTAAACGCTTTGACCCACATAAACACGGGCACGCCGGAATCGCCGGCTATTGGCTTTACATTTTCCGCAACGTTAACCGATCAGGACGGTAGGGTCGCAAATACGACGTTTAGCGCGAACGTGTTTGATGACGCACCCTTCGTCAAAAACAGCAACGGGAATTTACAAGATGCCGCAGGTCAAACATTAACAGGCTTGATTGATTACGATCTGGGTTTTGATGGCTTTGGAAGTGCCGGTGGTGTAAATTTGATAAACAATAATGGGGCGTTAACGTCTCGAGCAGACGGTATTTCTTATTTGATTGTCGATAGCAACGGCGACCAGTTACAAGAGCTTTATGCTTTTGTCGATAACGGTGCCCTGACGACCACATTTGCCGACCTCAGTGCTGACCGCATGGTATTTTCGCTGCTGCCGACAGTTAACGGCGCCGTTGATGGTGCGTACAAATTGGAATTACACGATGTTTTGGATTTGCCTGCTGCGCCGAGCACCACGCTAGATTTTGGTAGTGCCGCGCTGGCTTTCGGTGCCGGAAAAGTTGCTGTAGGGAATTCTCTACTTGTTGAGGGCAGCAACCTGTTTATCGACTCAACAAACAATGACGTCGGTGTGGGTGATAGATTTTTGGATACATCGGAAGTAATAACCTACAGATTTGGTACTGTCGGCGGTTTCGATATTACATCCCCGCAATTAGTAAACTCGGTACAACTCAATGAAGCCGATGTTGGTAGTGCTTTGGATGTTTTTACCTGGACAGCTTATAGGGGGCTAACCCAAGTTGATACTGGAACGGTTGTATTTAGCACGCCTGCTGGAGGTGGGCTTACGGACCCGATTGATGTGGTTGGTGGTTATGACAGATTGGAAATCCAGGTTAATTTTGGCAAACTCGCGGTGGGAGGTCTGCAATATAGCAGCGTAGCGCCACAAAACCTGCAATTACAGTTTGGTTTTAGTGCAACAGATGGTGATGGCGATAGCACCGACGTTGGTAGCTTTACCGTCGATACCGGCGCATTGCTCAATACTGGCATCAGCAGTGTGCTGCCTGATTTGCAACACCCCGATAGCGTTATTCATTAATCAAGTGCATTTCGCAACAAAAAGCCGGCATAAGCCGGCTTTTTGTTGCCTGGGAACAAGCTTTAATCTGCTTTGCGCTGTTTTCCGTACCCTACCATACCAATCAGACCAGACAAAAACAGCCATGTTGCAGCCGGCAAAGGTACTGCCGAAGTCGTATACGTGATAGTGGCTTGGACAAAAGGGTTGCTGCCTTGTCCAGCATTCAAGTCCGCGGTCACATCAGGTGATAGTGCCAAGGTGATAAGGATTTTGTTGTCCTGTGTCCAGCTCTGCAATAAAGCACCCGGTAGCGGCGTGCTCCGCGACCACTCGACCAAATCGGCGTTTGTAACCGTGCTGTAATTGTTGGCGTCGACAAAGACAGAACTAGAGTTAACTGGTGGAGCAATAGGGGCGAATTTCAGATTGCTGATAACGCTTTCGAATGTAACAGCGATGTTCTCAGGATTGGCAGTAGATGCGTTGATGGAGTAATCTCCACGCGCATGGATAGTGAAGCTGCCGGTCACTAAATCAGCCAAAGGCGCATTATCAATCGTGAAGGTAAAAAGCTGTCCATCCTGGGTTTGCTGGAACTCAGTCGAGGTAAAACTGACCAGCCCAGCGCTAGCTTCTATGCTTGCCGTAGAAAGAAACAAGGCAACCAAGGGTTTAACTAGTTGATTACGCATAGGGATTTCCTTAAAAATGAGTACTGGCACAAATTTTACGTCATGTCGGCTTGCAAAGCCACCTGTACTTAAGGGCTGAAACGGATTAAACCCAATTCAATTCTAACCATGCAATAGTCTTTTGCCGGTTTGGAAAAACTAATCCGCTGCGGTTTTTGTCCACATCCAGGTTTTACCTGGATTCTAGCCAGATTTGCTGGCAGCGGATTGCTAAAAAAGTATGCTCAAACCAGTCATTTCGGGTATCCTTTTTAAGCTAATCCAACGTTTTCCAAGGTTCCGTAATGACCAACAATACCGATATTGCCGCCAAACACGATATTGATCCTGCTGAAACCCTAGAATGGATGGAGGCACTGCAAGCGGTGATAGAAAAAGAAGGTGGCGACCGCGCCACCTTTTTGATTGAAACTCTGCTCAGTACCGCCAGACAAGCCGGCATGGACATTCCGTTCTCAGCCAACACACCATACATCAACACCATCCCGATAGATCGACAACCTAAATTCCCCGGCAATACCGACATCGAGCGCACCATCCGCTCTTACGTGCGCTGGAACGCAATGATGATGGTATTGCGCGCGAATAAATACACCAACGTTGGTGGCCATATCGCCAGTTTCGCTTCCGCGGTTACCTTGTACGACGTAGGGCAAAATCATTTCTGGAACGCGCCCTCGGACAAACACGGCGGCGACCTGATTTTCTCGCAAGGCCATTCCGCACCAGGCACTTACGCTCATGCCTTCTTGCTCGGCCGTTTGAGCGAAGAACAAATGGACAGCTTTAGGCAGGAAGTCGGCGGCAACGGCTTATCCTCTTATCCGCACCCGTGGTTGATGCCCGACTTCTGGCAATTCCCCACCGTATCGATGGGCTTAGGCCCTATCATGGCCATTTACCAAGCCCGCTTCATGCGTTACATGCAAAATCGCGGCTTTGCCAATACCGACGGTCGTAAAGTATGGGCCTTCTTGGGCGACGGCGAAACTGACGAACCGGAAACCCTAGGCGCGATTGGCATGGCCGGCCGCGAAAAACTGGACAACCTGATTTTCGTCGTCAATTGCAACCTGCAACGTCTGGACGGCCCGGTACGCGGCAACGGCAAGATCATTCAGGAACTGGAAGGCAACTTCCGCGGCGCGAACTGGAACGTGATCAAAGTTATCTGGGGTCGTCGTTGGGATGCTATCTTGTCCCGCGATAAAGATGGCCTGATCGTAAAACGCATGATGGAATGCGTCGATGGTGATTATCAAACCTTCAAATCCAAGGACGGCGCTTACGTCCGGGAAAAATTCTTCAACACCCCGGAATTGCAAGAATTGGTGAAAGACTACACTGACCGCGACATCTGGGAATTGAATCGCGGCGGCCACGACCCAATCAAAGTTTTCGCAGCATTCAATGCTGCTGTCAACCATACCGGCCAACCCACTGTAGTTCTGGCCAAAACCATCAAAGGTTACGGCATGGGCGATTCGGGACAAGCGCAAAACACCAGCCATCAACAGAAGAAGATGAGCATGGAATCGATCAAATACATCCGAGACCGCTATCAATTGCCGGTCAGCGACGAAGAGTTGATCAATCTGCCTTACCTGCGTTTTGCGGAAGACTCTGCCGAACTGAATTATCTGCGTCAACGCCGCGTCGATCTCGGCGGTTTCCTGCCGGCTCGCCGCGCCAAATCTTACCCTCTGGAAATCCCCGCTTTATCGGCGTTCAAAACCCTACTGGACGGCACCGGCGAAGGGCACGAAATTTCCACCACGATGGCCTTTGTGCGCATACTGAACATACTGGTCAAGGACAAGCAAATCGGCAAACGCGTGGTGCCTATCGTACCCGACGAATCGCGCACCTTTGGTATGGAAGGCATGTTCCGTCAGCTGGGTATCTGGTCGCAAGTCGGCCAGCTCTATACCCCGCAAGACGCTGAGCAATTGATGTTTTATAAGGAAGACAAGCACGGCCAAGTGTTGCAGGAAGGCATCAACGAAGCGGGCGGTTTGTGCGACTGGATCGCGGCAGGTACTGCCTATTCGACACATGGCGTGCCGATGATTCCGTTCTTTATCTATTACTCGATGTTCGGTTTCCAACGCGTCGGCGACCTGATCTGGGCTGCAGCCGATCAACGCACGCGCGGCTTCCTGCTGGGCGGCACCGCCGGCAGAACCACCCTGAATGGCGAAGGCTTGCAGCATGAAGACGGCCATAGCCACTTGATGTCAGCTACCGTACCCAACTGCTATTCCTACGACCCCACCTTCGCTTGCGAGTTAGCGGTGATCATTCAGGACGGTTTGCGCCGGATGTATGTCGAACAGGAGGACATTTTTTACTACATCACCTTGATGAACGAAAACTACGACCAGCCGGCCATGCCGGAAGGTGCGGAAGCCGACATCTTGAAAGGGATGTATTTGTTCAAAAAAGGCCCGAACAGCAAAAAACCGCGCGTGCAGTTATTGGGTTCCGGTACCATTTTTATCGAAGTGATCGAAGCCGCCAAATTGCTGCACGACGACTGGGGCGTGGACGCCGATATCTGGAGCTGCCCCAGCTTTACCGAATTGGCTCGCGACGGCCAAACCTGCGAACGCTGGAACCGCTTACATCCGACCGAAAAACCGCGTACCACGCATGTCGCGCATTGCCTGGACAATAGCAAAGGTCCAATTATTGCAGCCACCGATTACATGCGCGCATTTGCCGAACAAATCCGGCCTTGGGTAAAAGCGTCTTACACCGTACTGGGGACCGACGGTTTTGGCCGCTCCGACACTCGCGCCAAACTGCGGAGTTTCTTTGAAGTGGACCGGCACCACGTCACCATCGCCGCATTGCATAGTCTGGCGCAAGCCGGCGAATTCGATGCCGCCAAGGTCGAAGTGGCAATCGCGAAATACAACATCAACCCTGACGCAACCGCTCCTTGGTTGATTTAACGGAAAGCGACATATGAGTTCTGTAATTGAAATAAAGGTCCCCGACGTCGGTAACGTCCCTGAAATCGACATCGTCGAAGTACTGATCAAACCCGGCGATGTGGTCGCTGTTGAACAAACTTTGGCGGTGATGGAAACCGATAAAGCCACTATGGATTTACCTTCCAGCGCGGCCGGCACCATTAAAACCGTACACATTAAACCGGGTGATAAAGTCTCCGAGGGTACGCTGATCGCCACCCTTGAAGCCGGCGAAGCAGTCGCTGCGGCTCCTTCCGAACCGGCGCCGGCAGCCACGCCAGCCCCAGTCGAACCAACCCCTGCTCCGGTTGCGGAAGCACCAAAAGCAGAACCGACCAAGCCTGCCCCAGCACCTGCTGCACCAGTCGCAACAAGTAACGAAGGTTTTAAAGCGCACGCCACGCCTAGCGTCAGACTCTTTGCCCGCGAATTGGGTGTGGACCTGAGCAAGATCCAAACCGGCAGCGGCCGTAAGGGTCGGATCCTGCAAGACGATGTGAAAAACTTCGTCAAGCAAGTCATGGCCTCCGGCGGTTCGACCAGCGGCGGCGCAGGCATACCGGCTATTCCAGCGGTCGATTTCACCCAATTCGGGGAAATCGAAGAAAAACCGCTCAGCAAAATCAAGCGTCTGACTGGTCAAAATCTGACCCGCGTCTGGTTAAACCTGCCGTTGGTGACCTATCACGATGAGGTGGCTATCGATGCGATGGAAGACTTCCGCAAGTCAGTCAACGCCGGCTTGGCGAAGGACGCCGTCAAAGTCACCGGCCTGATCTTCATCATGAAGGCCTTGGTCGCTGCGATGCAGAAATATCCGGCCTTCAACAGCTCGCTATCTCCGGAAGGCGACAAGTTGTATTTCAAAAAATACTTCCACATTGGCATTGCCGTCGATACGCCAAATGGTCTCGTCGTACCGGTCATCCGCGATGTGGATAAGAAAGGTATTTTCCAATTGTCCAATGAGTTGGCCGAGAAAAGCGAACTGGCCAGAACCGGCAAATTGAAACCGGCCGACATGCAAGGTGGCTGCATGACCATCTCCAGCTTGGGCGGCATCGGCGGCACCGCGTTCACGCCTATCGTCAACGCGCCGGAAGTGGCGATTTTGGGCGTCACCCGTTCGAAAATGCAACCGGTCTGGAACGGTTCCGCGTTCGAACCGAAATTGATGTTGCCGCTGGATATTACCTACGACCATCGAGTCATCGACGGTGCCGAAGGCGCACGTTTTATGGAAGCATTGAAATCTTATCTGGGCGACATTCGCCGGCTGTTATTGTAGGAGTAAGGATATGAGCGATTCTGTCACGCATGCTGAAGTTCTGGTACTTGGCGGCGGCCCCGGTGGTTATACCGCCGCGTTCCGCGCTGCCGATTTGGGCAAGCAAGTCGTGTTGGTCGAACGCTACCCAGTATTGGGTGGGGTTTGCTTGAATGTGGGCTGTATCCCGTCCAAAGCTTTGCTGCACACCGCGCAAGTGATACACGAAGCCGATGCCATGGCGGAACACGGCGTTAGTTTCGGTAAGCCTAACATCGATCTGGACCAAATCCGCGCTTGGAAACTAAGCGTCAGCCAAAGCTTGAATCAAGGCCTCGGCAAATTAGCGAAGCAACGCAAGGTCACCGTAATCCATGGCGTGGGTAAATTTGCCACGGCCAACAGTTTGACCGTAACCGGCGAATCCGGCGTGCAAACCATCACTTTCGACAACGCCATCATCGCCGCCGGCTCGCAGCCGACCAAAATCCCCAGCTTTCCGCACGACGACCCGCGTGTTTGGGATTCAACCGATGCGTTGGAATTAAAATCGATACCGGAAAAATTATTGATCGTTGGCGGCGGCATTATTGGGTTAGAAATGGCGACTGTTTACCACGCATTGGGCTCGAAAATCAGCGTCGTGGAATTGATGGATCAGATTATCCCCGGCTGCGACAAAGATTTGGTTACACCGCTGCAACGCAAGATCAAAAAGCAATACGAGAATCTGTGGCTGAAAACCAGCGTCAAAGCCATGGAGCCCACGGATGCCGGCATTAAGGTCACTATGGAAGGCAAGGATGCACCTGAGTCGGAGGTTTTTGATGCGGTATTGGTGGCAGTCGGTCGCCGTCCCAACGGCAAGCTGATCGATGCCGACAAAGCGGGCGTCAATGTTGACGAGCGTGGTTTCATTCCGGTGGACAAGCAAGGTCGCACCAACGTCAGCAATATTTTCGCGATCGGCGACATCGTCGGCAATCCGATGCTGGCCCACAAAGCCACGCACGAGGGTAAAATCGCCGCCGAAGTCATTGCCGGCCATAAAGCCGGTTTCGACGCGCTGACCATTCCGTCCGTAGCATATACCGATCCCGAAGTAGCCTGGATGGGCTTAACCGAAACCCAGGCACAGCAGCAAGGTGTGGAATTCGACAAAGCCGTATTCCCTTGGGCCGCCAGTGGTCGCTCTTTGGCGCTGGGCCGTAGCGAAGGTATTACCAAAATACTGACTGACAAAACCACCGGCCGTATTCTTGGTGCCGGCTTTACCGGGCCTGGTGCGGGCGAATTAGTCGCAGAAGCCGTGCTGGCTTTGGAAATGGGTGCGGATGCGACGGACATTAGTCTGAGCATCCACCCGCATCCAACTTTATCCGAAACCTTTGCGTTTGCGGCGGAAATGATAGAGGGGACGATTACCGACCTGTATGTAAAGAAATAGTCCTTATTTTGCTAAGCGCAAAATTCGTGAGCGGGTTAAAAGTCAGCCTGCAATTTTTTTTCGGTGAGAACGCCGACATCATATAGAAGGAACAGCAGTGGAAAAATTTGTCTTTGGGGCTGGCGAGGATGACAGAAAAAGGTTGCTGAATTTCGTTGATGCTCTGCAGCAATTTTTAGAGAAGGTGATAAATAACGGCGAGTATTTTCAACCGAAATTTCGCGACGATTATAAAAAAGCCTGGATGGAACTTAATCCGAATTTTTCGGCGTTAAAAGACGGCTTGCAACGTGCCGAAACCCACACTTTGTTAGCGCAAGGCTTATTGGGAACCCAGCTAAATCTAAAGCTCGCCGTCATCAATCATTTTTTAGGCGAATTTTTGCTCTACGGAATAGAAATTATCGGCGGCCACAAACTGCTTGAAAAACTTTTAGGCGTTGTCGGCAAATTACTGGCAAACATGGCAAGCGCAGTGGGCACCGGCTTAGCCATTCATAGCTTCGTAGATTTTCTTGTTGCAATGATCAAGGACGACAGCTAGTGATAATGCTCTCTTAGGCAATCCCTAAGAGAGAGAAACCCGAGCTACTAAAACGCTATTCAAGCGGCTTTCTTAACTTCAACGCCTCTAGCCAACAAACCATCTCTACCTTTCTCCGCCAAAGCCATGATTTGATAAGCCAAATCTTCGGAGATATTCAATTGTTTTAAAGAGGCGACCAAATGCTCCATCACTATGTCGTAATGGAAATCGTCAGGACCGAGCTTCATCAAAAAACAATGGGCAGGCGTTAACAACGTGATGCTTCTTATCTCTTGCCCGCCAACGATATCCAGCAGGAAGGCAAAATCGTTACCGGTAACCAAACTCGGTTTGGCGTTAGTGCGGGCAAACGCTGTCGTAAAATACCCGTCCAATGCCTCTAATACTCTCTCATCGGCACTATTGAAGCTATTGAAGTAAGCTTTCAAATAAGCTTTTAGGGCACCGGCCTGCTCAGCAGCCGGGCGGCTGAAGAAGAAGCGGTTAATCCGATAGTCGTCCAGCATTTTTGCATAAAACACATCCACTATTTTACCGATCAGGACATGATCGCCGAGAGTGGCGCGCAAGGCATGAATCTGATTTGCTACAGTTGCGCTCATAACTTTTCTCCGGAGGATAGTTTTTGATATACATCCTGAGCGTTCCAGTCACAGCCATTTTGTCAATGTTTTAACCGCATTAACATTATACAAAAGCCGTACAGATGGCCTTTTAATACTACCAATCTGACAACGCGTCTAAAGCCCACCCGGCACTATTTTTTCGGCACATAGCCTTCCGGCAACTCGAACCCTCCTGCAAATAAAAATTTCTCACGCTCGGCTTCCAATATTTTTTTTGCGGCCGGATCGAAACTGGATAGCCTCTGCTCGTTAATTATCATGGTTTGCATCGCCAGCCAGTCCTTCCAGGCCTGTTTCGATACATGATCGAAAATGCGTTGGCCGTTGGCACCAGGAAACGGCGGCGCATCCAGACCTTCAGCCTCAATGCCCAGTTTTACGCATTTAATCATTCTCGTCATTTTGATCCTCTGTGAAATGTTGTTGCAGCAGACGCTTGATCGGCGCCGGCAAACCTAAAGTAGTAATCTCTGCGGTTTTATACCAAACCGCCCGCTCGCCTTCCATCACATTGTTTATGGGGTTTTCCAATTTCGCCAGGAACGGCGTGTAGTCCAGATGATAATGCGAAAAACTGTGGCGCTGGCCTGGTAAAGCTTGCGAGGCATGGATTCGGTAATTGCGTTGCAGACACCAGTCTTGCAAAGCCTGCGGATCGGCAAATTCCGGCACACTCCATAGTCCGCCCCAAATACCGGTCGGCGGCCGCCTTTCCAGCAATATCCGGTTTTCCTTGTCTAATAACAGCAGGAAATATAATTGTTTGACCGGTACATCCTTGCGAGGCTTGGGGCCTGGCAATTGTTTTATTACACCCATCTGCCTGGCCTGACAGCTATCTGCGATAGGGCAGATGTCGCATAGCGGCTTACTGCGGGTGCAGAGCGTGGCCCCCAAGTCCATCATCGCCTGCGTATAGTCTCCGGTTCTTTGCGTCGGCGTATAGCGCTGACTAATTTGCCAAAGCTGCCCCGCAACCTTGTTGTCGCCTGGCCAGCCATGCACGGCGTGAAACCGCGCCAGTACGCGCTTGACGTTGCCGTCCAATATGGGCTGACTTTGCCCGCAAGCAATGCTGAGTATCGCCCCCGCAGTGGAGCGGCCGATGCCGGGCAAGGCACTGAGTTCTGCGACGGTTTGCGGGAATATGCCGGCATTGTCGGCAACGATTTGTGCCGTTTTGTGTAGGTTTCTGGCACGCGCATAATAGCCAAGCCCGGACCAGTGCTGTAAGACTTCGTCCAGCTCTGCGCTTGCCAGGCTTTGCACCGTTGGAAATCTGGCGACGAAGCGATTGAAATATGCAATCACGCTGACGACTTGCGTTTGCTGTAACATAATCTCCGACACCCAAACTCGATAAGGATTAATGTCCCGTTGCCATGGCAAATCCTTGCGGCCATGATTATCAAACCAGCTAAAGAGTTTTTGTTGGAATTGTTCGGGGGGCATGATGTCGTTTGAGAGAAGGGAAAATCAATTGCGCATTGCCACTGAATAGTACCGTAAAGGATTTAGATAAGGCAAAAAACCGTTTTTCGACTGTGGTCTACGAGCCGTAAATAGCCAGACAGTGTTTGAACTTCTACGGTTTTAGCAGCGAGGGTTATCCGCTTTTTTGTATGTTATTCTCTACCTAAGGAATCACGCTCGTTCAACGAGCTAATGATTGATTCAAATTCGGTCCCCTACAAACAGGAGTTGAAACGCCTATGTTTTCTTTGATTTCCTCATCGAGCAACGCATGGCAGCGGGCCGCCCAGCTATTCATTACGATTGCCAGCATTCTGACAATAGGCAAATTAATTACGCTAGTACCGGTAATGACGGAATTGGAAGTGGCTGGTGTATTCAAGGCTGCGGGCTTAGTCTGGTTTTTCGCCAGGCTGGCGGCATTAATTTTGTTTTATTTTTTTGCCGGCTACGTTATAGAAGCCATTCCCAATAGCGGCGGTGCGTTGTCGTTTGCCAAAGGCATTGCGGAACCGTTAACCGCTCTGTTGATTTTGATTACAGTGCAGGCGTTGTTTTGGGAGTTATTGGCGCCGTTCGTCGATAGCTTAGGTAGAACGATTTACCATAGTAGCGCGATCATTCTGATCGTAAGCGTCAGTATTTGGTTTGTGGTCAGGGCGTATAGCCATGCAACTTACTTGGTCGATACCGTTGCCAAGCTGGTTGAAATGTTATCAAGGTTTCTCCCCCAACAAAAACTGACCTGTCAGCAATGCGGCGCCGACATTACCGCAAATACTCATTTTTGTAATACCTGCGGACACAAAACCCAGTCATCCAATACATGTCCCGCATGCGAAACCACTGTTCCGGTTGATCAACAATATTGCCAGAATTGTGGATCGAAGCTTGGCAAGACAACAGTTACTGACAGTTGAGGAATAGCTGGATTTACAGCGGAAATCGCGACGCTACTTCAATATCTTAGCCACACTGCAAAATTGACGTTGAGTTCACTGGTTTCAAGCCGCAATGGTCAGCAAAATTGCTGACCACCTGTACCAACGTCTTGCATACCCAAAGACGACAACCTTATTAACCAGCCTGCACTAACGGCAAGGCTTGCACTAAATCAATTAAAGCTGTAGCTTTTTGAGTTTAGGCAGCTCACTCGGAAAGACGCTTGGCTACTCGCTGGTAAGCTTCCTTCAACTCCTCTCCAACAATTTTGGCCTTGGCGATATACTCTTCGGAAGTCTCTATCGACTCGTCGGCAATTTCAGCGGCTTTACTTTTAATCTGCAACCACTGTTTTTCCGCTTCTGCAAATTCATCCTTGGCATCCATGGAAGCCAAATGCAGCTTCAGTTGCAGTTCTTCGCGAACCGAATCCAGATTAACGAGCAAACTTTCGAATTCGTTTTTTAACGACATGATTCACCTCTTTGCTTGATTGAAATTTGTAATGGCTATTGGACCATTGCAGACAATTAAAGTTTAGTCTGCTGAATGCTTTGCTAGAAGCTTTTGAAAGCTACCCAGTGTGCTGGAATGAAACGGGGAGAACGAAAGTGGAAACCGCGATTGATTTCCACTTTATCTAACAAAAAAGCCGTAGGTGTCTGTTGGCAACTACGGCTTAATCTTTAAACGATGGTTACTTCTTCGGCTTGAGGGCCTTTAGGGCCGCGGCCCAATTTGAATTGTACGTGTTGACCTTCATCCAGCGTTCTGTAGCTGTTGTTTGGGTTCAAAATGTTTTTGAAATGTACGAAAACGTCAGGGCCTTGTTTTTGTTCGATAAAGCCGAAGCCTTTGTCAGAGTTAAACCATTTTACGACGCCAGTTGTCATTGTAGACATAATAAGTCCTATAAAAATTTAGATAAAGCCTTAGCTAAAGTAAGGCGGGTCACGCTGGTAAATGTGGAAATTACTTAATGAAAAACTAGGACGAAGGACTACTGTAGAGACATCGAGCTGGTAAACAAAGGGTAAATCGTATTTTCTAGCTGGCTTGCATTCTAGGCTGATTCGACTGATTGTCAATTTAAATCGTAAAATCCAGTATTTAGACACTTCTTAGTCTATCTTCGCTATTCGGCAATTTGCGGGATTACCCATGCTCAGCTTAAACCTCCAACTACCAATGAATGCTTCATTAAAACGATGCATCAGGCGGCAATATTTGTTTGATGTTGGTGCGGCTATTTTGTTTTTCGGGGCGCTAACACAGCAAGTTGAATTACGGCAAACCGCAACTGTTGCCGCTAGCGAACTCGCGGCACAGGGCTACAAGATACCTAGCGAGGATGATCCGGTGCGGGTGTTTCCCGCGTTGACTAGCGGGGCATTTAGCGGCAGTCATGCCGGGGGCTGGCGGCCAGGCAGTATTTATCTGCGGCAACAACCACAGGGCGGGATGAGCGAAGCGGTGTATCTGCGTCACGAACTGTTTCACGAAGCCAGTCATCGCAGCTGTGGCGGTCGTCTACCGGCTTGGGCAGAAGAAGCCGGGGCGATGCATTTCAGCGGCGAGTTGGCTGATCTCGAACCCGGACGTTTACCCAGTGAACTTGAGCTACAAAGCATTAAGAATCGGGTTAGGCAGGGCGCCGAATTAGATGGCAATGACCGGGCGGTATTGGCGCGATTGGTGGTTAATGCCGGCTGGCCCCGAGAACTTTGTACCGTGTCGGCAAAATTAACTGAAATACTGGGCGTGGCGTTCGACGATGCCGGAGATAGCTCGTATCTGTTGATGAGCCTACTGTCCGGGCGGATATTGACGAGCAGCGGGGATCAATCCAGTCGTTTACCTCCTGGGTCGCTGTTGAAAATTCCGTATGCTGCGGCATTGGCACAAGCCGATGCTGATTTGCTGGGTGCAGAACTGGCGGCGAGCGAGACTGAAAAGCTATTGCAGCGTCGCGAGCAATTTCAAATCGAGCGCTATCGCCTGTTATTGTCGCCGATTAAAGAGCAAAAACTTCCGGCTCAAGTGGCGCCATCGGATCCGCAAATCTGGCGCTCTTATCTGGGTGAACGCAACGCCGAGGGCGATTTTTCGTTACAAGCTAATTTGCCGGAATTGGCCTTGGCTATGAGGGCGGCTTTGCTATCCAAGCCCGATTATTTTCACGGCCTGAGTCAAAACGGCATTCTGCCCAACTCCACCTTGGCGGGGCAAAACGAGCAAGACAAAAAAATGTTGCGTCAACTTCAAGTTCTGGCAAAAACCGGCACGGTTTCGACTGTTGACGGCCGACCCTTGGCTGGCCATTTACTGCTGGCCTGGCCGGTTGCGCATCCGGTATTTCTGGCGATATTTCGGCAACGCGGCGTCAATGGCGCGGCAATATTAAGTAAAGCCGCAGCTTTGTTAAGAAACTGGCAGCACGACTATCCGGCCCGTTTTGCTGCGGTTAGGGTTAGTTTGTTAACGCCTACCGATCCAGATAGTTGGAGTGCGGAGCCGGACTGTCCGTTAGTGGCTAAACAGCACGGGCGCTTTACGGTTTGCGGGCAAATCAGGATCGTTTCCAGCGCACGTGGCAGCCGATCCGAGCGGGTGGTGAAAGGTGTTCTGCGACAAACAGACGAACATGGGCCAACGGTGCTGGAAACCGATGTCGATAGTTATGTCGATGGCGTGTTGGCTGCCGAGGCCCAAAATCTGGTTGGCAGTGCCCGCGAAGCGATGCGGGCAGTGATTGCCTGGAATGGCAGTCACGGTAACCATAGGCACAATGAATCAAGCTCGCTTTGCGATACCACGCATTGCATGGTCTATCTCGGCGAGTTGCATGAGGACAAACCACGTCGTAGCAGCAGCCATATCGATATTGTGTTAATGCAGCTTTTGGACCAGTTGGCGACCAAATCCGGATTGAACTGGTTGCCGTTTGCTAACGGCGGCGATCAGCGCTGGCAAAGGCAGCTCTCAAGCGAGGAGTTACGCCGGGTGTTTACGGAAAATCAAATTCTGGATATTCGCCGCGAACGGCACAAAGATGGCGAGTTGTTTATCAGATTATTTTATCCGACCAGCGAAGAGCTGCTCAGTTGCGAGATTTTTCGCAATACCCTGAAGCTACCTTCTTGTCCTGATTCGGTAACAGCTGCCGATGACCAGACTTGGCAATTTGTAGGCATAGGCGCCGGGCACGGCCTGGGCTTATCCATCGCCAGAGCTCAAGCTTTGGCGGAGGCAGGTCGTGACGCAGAACAGATTTTGCGCGATGCGTACGGACAGAGCCGTTAGGCTAGGCAGTTAAGCCAGACCTAACGTTTTATTCCGCCGGGATCGATCAAGTGATAACGTCAGGCTCGGTTCTGCCAGTACGTTTTTTGACTTCGCACAACTGCTCGGCAATTGCTATTAATTCAGCAAGCGCAATCTGAGCGTCCTGATCGTGCTTTCTGACGTCGCGCTCGTAGCGTTCCAAATAAATACGCAAAGTCGCGCCTACCGTGCCGGTGCCGGACAGCCGGAACACGATACGCGAGCCATTCACAAAGCCAATACGGATACCCTGGTTGCTGCTGACGCTACCGTCGACCGGATCAGTGTAACTGAATTCGTCGGCAAACTTGACTTCGTAATCGCCCCAACTTTTACCGGGCAAGCTGCTTAACTGGCTACGCAGATGCTCGACAATGCCGTTGGCGATGTCTGAATCGACCGCTTCGTAATCGTGACGGCAGTAAATGTCGCGGCCGTATTTTTGCCAGTGTTCATGAACAATGTCTTCTACCGATTCGCGTTTGCGCGCGATTAAATTCAACCAGAACAACACCGCCCACAAACCGTCTTTTTCACGGACATGATTGGAGCCGGAACCGAAGCTTTCTTCGCCGCAGATGGTAATTTTATCGGCATCCAGCAAGTTACCGAAGAATTTCCAGCCGGTTGGGGTTTCGTAGCAAGGCAGGCTTAGTTTGTCGGCAACCCGATCAACCGCCTGACTGGTCGGCATCGAGCGGGCCACGCCGCTGATACCTTTGGCGTAAGCAGGAATTAGCCTGGCGTTGGCCGCCATAATCGCCAAGCTGTCGCTGGGAGTAACGAATATGTTCGCGCCCATGACCATGTTGCGGTCACCGTCACCGTCCGAGGCAGCGCCGAAAGTGGGTGCGTCGGCGCCGAACATGATGTCACAAAGTTCGTGGGCATGAGCCATATTCGGATCGGGATGGCCGCCGCCGAAGTCTTCCAGCGGCACGGCGTTAAATACCGAGCCAGGTGCTGCGCCCAGCGTATCTTCCAGAATATGCTTGGCGTACGGACCGGTGATGGCATGCATCGCATCGAAACGTAGCGTGATGAAGCCGTTATGGATGCTTTGTTTGAGCAGGTCGAAATCGAATATCTTGGCCATTAATTCAGCGTAATCGGCTACCGAATCGATAATCCGAATTTTCACGCCGCCTTTTTCGACCTCACCGATAACGTCTAAATCTACATCGCCGAAGCGCGCTTTTTTATAGCCGGTGATGGTTTTGGTATTCTCGTACAGTTTGTCGGTGAACTTTTCCGGAGCCGGGCCGCCATTGCTGACATTATATTTAATCCCAAAATCTTCTTCAGGGCCGCCGGGATTGTGACTAGCTGATAGAACAATGCCTCCGAACGCATTGTATTTCCTGATAATATTCGATGCGGCAGGAGTGGACAACAAGCCGCCTTGGCCTATAATGAGCTCACCGAAACCGTTGGCTGCCGCCATTTTTATAATAATCTGGATGGCTTTACGGTTAAAGTAGCGGCCATCGCCGCCAATCACCAAGGTTTTGCCCTGAAAATCCTCAAGACTGTCGAAGATGGATTGGACGAAATTCTCCAGATATTTGGGTTGTTGGAAGACTTTGACTTTTTTGCGTAAGCCCGATGTGCCGGGTTTTTGATCATCGTAGGGAGTCGTTTTGGTGATTGTTGTTGTCATATGCTACCCTTTGTAATACCTCGTTTCGAAAGGGTTAAATTACACCAAAACTTTGATTATTTACAGATTGCCATGATAAAGAAAAAATTATTAGGTGTTTTGATTGTGATGGGCTGTACCGTATCGGCGCGCAGTTTCGCTGGCGAGGATGTTTGGTTGCTGGTCGATACGCAGACGCAAAGCATGGAAGTCAGGAAGGGCGACAAGACGGTTGCCGTGCTGGAAAATATCGCCATTGGCCGCAATGGCGCGGGCGAAAAAAATCATCGCGGCGATGACATCACGCCGCTCGGTAACTATCGGATCGGCTGGATCAACGAAAGAAGCGCCTTCCGTAAGTTCTTCGGCTTGACCTATCCCAATGTAGACAATGCCGATAATGCCTTGAAAAAAGGCAAAATCGATCTCGACACTTACGAAGCTATTGCCAGAGCGCATTCTGCCGGACAAATTCCGCCGCAAAATACCGATCTCGGTGGGCAAATCGGTATTCATGGTTTGGGCAGCGGTAGTCTGTCCATCCACAGATCCATGAATTGGACACACGGATGTATCGCGTTGACTAACGATCAAATCGATCAGTTAAGTCAATGGGTAGAAAAAGGGACACTCGTAACGGTGAAATAATGTTGGTAAAATCCAAAAAAATGTTGGACAATTACCACCGTTTTTCATTTATTATTTTTTGAAACCACAATCAAGGGGAAAACCATGATGAGAGCTATTACATTATCAGCAGTTGTTGCAATTGCAGCTTTGGCAACCGGTTGCGCAAGCACTTCAGACCTGGAAGCTTTGGACGCAAGAGTAGGCACTTTGGAAGGCAAAGTTTCTACTGCATCTGCTGACGCTGCTTCTGCTAAAGCCGCTGCTGCTGAAGCTGCTGCAAAAGCTGCTGCTGCTGAAGCTGCTGCTAACCGTGCTGCCCAATATGCTCAAGATACCAACAGCAAATTGGACCGTATGTTCAAAAAATCACAACACAAATAAGCTTTATTGCTGTTGTTGATTTTAAAAAGCCCGTGAGCCGCAAGGCCACGGGCTTTTTTATTGCCTCTATTTCGCAGGTGCCGCTTGGCTTTGAACCACAGGAGGCGTCTGGGTAGGACGCTCATAAATAGCCACCGGAATACCAGTCGCTTTTTCTACTGCCGCTTTTAAAACAGAACCTTTGATTACCGGCATTTTCCCGCCATTAGCTTGCTCTATCAAATTCAATGCCGTATGCAAGCGCTGCTCATAGGTTGCCGGCGTTTCTTCCAACTCTGGATACACTTCCATGTACAAGGTATCGTGATACCAGCCCACCTTGATCGATTGATTAACAATATTGACCGTGGTGCCCACTTTAACCATTGGAAAAAACTGCTCAATGTCAGCAGGATACATCCGCATGCAACCATGACTCACCCGCATGCCAATGCCATTAACAACATTAGTACTGTGAATCAGATAGCCGGGTATCCCTAACTTAAACGCATACAAACCCAAGGGATTATTCGGACCAGGCGGGTAATAAGGATCCAGCACATCGCCATCAGCCAAATGCTCGGCAATAATGGATGGCGGCGGCGTCCAGGAAGGCTTGTCGGTTTTGCCGGTAATTTTCGTTTTACCCAGCGGCGTTTTCCAGTTATCTTCCCGGCCGATACCGATTGCATAAGTCACAACCCGGCCGGCATCCGCGTAATAGTAAATCCGCATTTCCGGCAAATTAACCACGATCCCTTCTCTTGGTGCATTCGGCAACAAAAAGCTGCTGGGGATGCGCACCTGCGTACCTTCGCGGGGCAACCAGCGGTCCACATAGGGGTTGGCCAATACGATATGATCTTGCCCAAGCCGAAAATTTACCGCGATATCGATCAGAGTGTCTTCATGCTTCGCCGCGACATATTTAACTTCATGCGGCGGATTGCCTATCAGGCTGTCACCCGGCCTATCCGGTGCCGGCAGCGTTAGCGCCGACGCCGCCGTACTGGCTGTCAGCAGCAAACTGAATAACAAACGGGTTTTCATTAGGCGTTACCTTCAGCAGTAAATAATTCAAGCAGACGCGGCAAAAACTGAGCAAGTTCCGCAGTCATAATAGAAAAATCGGCATCAAACTGTTCGACTTCGTCGAATGCCTCGATATCGGCGGCTTGCTCCTGAATAAGATCAAGAAACTTTAGCCGCTTGACAGCCAAGCTCTCGTCCAATACAAACGAAATGCGTTCGGCCCAGCTCATCGCCAACTTAATCACTTGCTTGCCGCTATCCAGATGATTCTTGATTTCCGGCAACGCCAAGTCGTGGCGTTTGCAACGAATAATCGAGCCTTCTTCTTCCGGCGAACGCAGCTCGCACTCGTCTTCGATCAAAATATCTTTCGGCGATGTGTTGTCGATCAACCATTGCGTCATCACGCTAGCCGGCTTGGCGGTGGCGGTGAGCGGCACTATGGGCAGAGACCCCAAGCATTTACGCAACTGGCTGAGCATGTCTTCGGCTTTTTTAGCCGATGCCGCATCCACGACCAGCCAGCTGCCCTGGCTATCGATATAAGCATAGGTTTTCCGTGAAAACGAAAACGCCCGCGGCAACAGTTCAAATATCAATTCGTCCTTGATCCGACTACGCTCTTTCGCTGGTAATTTGCGGGCCTCGCGTTCTTCGATTTCGTTGATGCGTTCTTGCAGCATTTCGTTGATCACCGATGCCGGCACGACCTTTTCTTCCTTCTTGCCGCATAACATCAAGAAACCGTTATTGGCATGCACCAGTGCGTCCGAGGCCCTGCCTAGCGGCGCAGTCCAGCCAAAACTGAACTCATCATGGCTACCACAAGATCGGAACGGCTGTTGTTGCAGTTTTTGCTCCAAAGCAACAGCATCCAAAGTAAATGGCTCGGTAAAACGGTAGACGGCAAGATTTTTAAACCACATGAAATGACTCTTTTTTAAAAACCGGCCATTATCGCAAATTTGCGCAGACCATATAAGCTGACCCGCTTAAAGCCTAGCCAAAAAATGCAGTTTGGCAGCAAATTTGCTTAGCATGTAAACAAGTTATGCACATTAAACTGTTTACGGCAAGACCATAAAACGCTTGACAAAATAACCCGTTGAAATACAAAGCATCATTTGTAAGCTATTGATTATTATCTATTAATCATAGTGACTTAATGCTGTACAATTTGACCGCAGCCCAGTACTACCGGGGAACAGCAAAGGCTTTCGACATTTAATACACAGAGTTATCCACAGCTTCTGTGAATAACTGAATTTACCCAGCCGCAATAATCGCTTAGCGATAAATCCAGAGAAACAACTTTTAATTTGTCGCAGCAAGCAATGCCTTATTGCATGGCAAGGTTTGTTAGAATGACGAGTAGCAAGTCCCTCACTCATAACAAAGCGGTCACATCATGCTGTCAACCTGGGAAAACCTGATACTCGGCGCTCTGGCGCTGCTGCTTTTGTTCTGGATGCAGCCCGGCATCAAAGCCGCAATCGCGCGCAGCAAACAAACACCCTCCGATTGGCCCAGCGTTATTGTGCCCCTGTTGATGGTAGTGATGTTCGTGCTTTTCTTAATAGCAATGGTTTGACATGAACGACGAAGATTACCAAGAAGAATTCGAAGAAGAAGATTATTACGACGAACCCGATGACGACGGCGAAAGCGAAGATGATGAAGGTGATCATTACGCGATACGCCCCAACAAGACCCGCATCAAAAAGGAAATAGCTGAAGTTTTTGCGATGGCTGAAGAAATTTGCGCGCTATCCCCTGCGCACATTGCCGAATTCGAATTACCCGAGAGCATAGAACAAGCCATGCGCGATGCCGGGAAAATGGGACATAACTCCGCCAGAAAGCGCTTGTTGAAATACATCACCGCGCAACTGAGAAAGCTGGATACTGCCGCAATTCATGAAAAATTGGCTAGGATGAAAAATCGCAGCGCCCATGCGGTCAGAGAACATCATCAGGCCGAGCGCTGGCGCGACCAGCTGCTGGCAGCCAATGGCAATCAACAGCTGACCCTATTTATTGAAGAATTTCCTACTGCGGATAGTCAGCACCTACGCCAGTTGCAGCGCAACGCACAGAAAGAAGCCAAGGAAGCCAAACCGCCCAAGTCGGCGCGCTTGTTATACAAGTATCTGAAAGAACTGATTGCCGATGCATCCGGCCTGCCGTCCATTGAAGAAGACGCGCAGGACAATGAAGATGCAGAGAATTAAACACAAGCAACACGAAATCAATTCCCCAAAGCCCGCATCTGACCCAATATCCAGCTCTGGCGTTTATGTAAATAAGCGCTGGGCTGATCGGCTTTTAGCAATATCGGGTTCGGCAACGTAGCGGCCAACAGCGCGGCCTGATTGGCAGATAGTTGCTGGGCGGAAATACCGAAATAACGACGACTTGCGGCTTCTATGCCAAATAAATGGTCGCCGAACTCGGCAATATTCAAATACATTTCCAGAATCCGCGGCTTATCCCAGATCGCCTCGATCAACAACGTAAACCAAATCTCCAAGGCCTTGCGGCCGAAGTTTTTGGCCGGACTTAAAAACAAATTCTTCGCGACTTGCTGGCTGATCGTACTGGCCCCACGCAGTTTACCGCCGCGCAAATATTGGTTAAAAGCCTTGGAGATGGCGTCAACATCGAAGCCGTTATGCTGATAGAACAATTGATCTTCGGATGCGATCACCGCAGCAAAGGCGTGCGGCGAAATATGCCGGCGACTGACCCAGCGTTGATCAATACCCTTATAGCGCCGGCCTTCGGCCAGATCGTCAACATGCTGATGCAGCATGAATGCCGACGTCGGCGCGGGCAGGTACCGCAATACGCCTACCAGCACCAGCGAACTGAGTACAAAAAACAGCGCCGCATAAACCAGTCCGCGCTTGCAACGTTGCGACAAAGAAAGCGCCGCTTTGGGTTGGCGCCAAAATTGGCGATAGCGGGCCGGATGGCGGAAATGCTTCACGGGCGATTCGAGCGTTGTGACTGAGACGTTTATTATCCATGATTGAACCCGGAATTGACCAACTCCGGTTTTTGCGGGAAATGCCGCAAAGCAAGACCTTAATTGCGGCAAATAACATAGAAATTAAGATGACGACCATCGATTCTATCGAAAACCCCTTAAACCATAAGACCTGCAATATTTGGCATAGATATTGTTACATAAACACCGGTGTCAAGGATGTTTAAGTTCTCTCCCCCGTGAACATGGAAAACAAGACGCCAGGGATACCTGGATAAAAGCGCGGAAAAACGCTTTTATCCAGGCAGGGATGATTCGAAGCCCCTTCCAATGAGACCCCCGCTTCTCTCCGGCCCGCGCAAAAACCAATTCGTTATCCTTCCGCCACAGTCCTTTACAGGCCCGATTCGTATTTTAATCTCCCACAACAGCGTCTCGACATAGTCGCGGTTAACCGCGATACGCTACTGGACTGGATTTTGTCAGCGACAAGGCAAGTTTGAAATATCAAGCCGGGCCGAAAAGCCCAACCCGGCTCAACTTCTGAACTTAGTACTCTATTTTGATAGCACCCATAAAAGTACGTGGAGCGCCGTAATAGGTAGGTCCGTAGCTGTAAATGGACGCCGTATAGGTTTTATCGAGCAGATTGTCGACATTCAATTGCGCTGTAATTTTTGACTTGCTAACCTGCCAGGCTTGACTTGCCATCAAATTGACCGTTGCATATCCTGGAGCCTGAGCACTTTCGTTATACCCAATTTCCCGCTGACTAAGAGCTTTCATGCCTGCACCAAATTTCAGACCTTGCAACGCACCGGTTTGTAACTCGTAAGTCGTCCATAAACTACCGTTATGCTTGGGGGCGTTGTTCAAACGTAGCCCGGTGTTTCCGGCGTTAATCCCGACAGCATTAAAATCAGCGTCATATGCCGTAGCCGCATCCTTAGTGGTTTTAGCAAATGGGGTGTAGGCGTAGGCGCCAATCACATTCCATCCCGGCAATATCTCTCCACTAAAATCGAACTCAATGCCTCTACTTTCCGCCGAGCCGATAGCTTTGGTGGTAAGTGGCGAAGTTTGCATCGGTAAATTTTGTTTTTTCAGGTCAAAATAGGCCAGTGTTGCCATAAATCGACCATCGAAGAGCTCAGTCTTAATACCTGTTTCCCACTGTTGAGCGGTTTGCGGTGGTAATGGAATCCCTTGATTCAAAGTGTTTGCAGCACCAAAATTTTCGGTATAGCTGCCATAAACTGATACTTCGGGTATTGGCTGCCATACTACACCCCCTCGAGGTGACACACGGTCTTCACTCGTTGTCGGGCTGTACACAATGGAATCAGGCGTTCCCCCAGAGGTTGAAATTTCGGCGCTGTCATAACGTAAGCCTCCCATCAGGTGAACGTTATGAGGTAATTCGACTTGATCTTGTGCGTACAGTCCAAACCAAGGCAATGTGTAGTTTTGGGTATTTACTTGCTCTGGTGGGACTGTCCAAGCGTTAGCCAAATGAACCGGGTTATAGATATTGGTGGTATCGGTGCTAAAACCGCTAAACCCGTGCATCGTTGCTCTGGCATCGGCACGGTAGTAGTCACCGCCAACCAGCAAAGTATGCTTCAGAACGCCGGTATTGAATTTTCCGGTGAGTTCCAGCGCATTGAAAAAGTTATGTTGATAATCTTTGCCATCCAGGTTTTGCGCCCAGAAGCTGCGCGTTATATCGCCGTTCGCAGCAACGGGTGCCCAGTTGCCATCGGGAAATTGTCCGGACATCGTCAATTGATGGTTGCTGAAGTTGAAACGATGGCGCAACTTCCAGTTGTCATTGAAAGCATGTTCAGTGTTAAACGACAGCATTACATATTCATCTTCCTGAAGATTCCACGAATCGCCAAGATTTCTTGAGCGCGGGATAGGTGCTGGACGATTGCCCATCAAAGGCACTGTTCCGTTACCTGTCTCCTTAATGTCGCTATATTCCAGTTTAAAGGTTGAAACAGTCTTGTCAGAGATATTCCAGCGCAAGCTAGGTGCCACGAATAGGCGCTCGTTGCCGCCGAATTCCTGGAAGGAATGATTGGATTGATAGCCTAAATTAAAACGGTAAGCCAAATCTTTGTTAGCGGTCAGTGGTCCGCTGGCATCAATATTGGTACGGTAATGATCAAACGAACCGAATTGTTGGCGTAGGCTGTAATATGGCGTATCCAGTGGCTGCTTGGTAACAAAGTTGACCAATCCGCCTGGTTCCGAACGTCCGTAGAGTATGGAACCCGGCCCCTTCAATACTTCGACCCGCTCGACGTTGGCCAAGTCTTCGGTGTGAGACCATTGGCTTTGATTCAAAAAGCCATCGCGATAAATATTGTAGTTACCGAAGCCACGTAAAAAAAACGTTCCGGTGCCGCCGGCACCGCTGGTCGCACCACTGACATTACTCAGCGCTTGGTCAACGGTGATGACTTGTTGATCCTTTAAAACCTGTTGTGGAACCACTTTCACCGACATCGGTGTTTGCATCAGCGGGGTGTCGGTTTTGGTGGCCGTTATAGCGTTCGGCCTCATGTAATCGGTGTTGTAGGGGTCTTCGCCGTCAAAGCTACTGCTGGCTTTGCCCACCACATTCACCGCCGGCAACGCCGTAGGGTCCTGTTTGTAATTCAAAGCCGGTCTTTCGATCAAAATATTGCCGTTTTCCGCGATGCGGTAACTCAAACCGCTACCTCCCAGCAGATGTTGCAACGCGGCTTCCGGGGTGTAATTGCCGCTAAGGCCCTTGCTTTGCAAACCCTCAGTGATTGCCGTGTCGTAGACCAGTTGCAAGCCGCCGGATTCCGCCAAGCGATTCAGCGCGGTAGACAGAGAGCCTGCGGGGATACTGAAAGCCCGACTGGCGCTTTCTGCAACTGCGGTGCCGGAAACCGCCAACGCAGCCCCTAAAACCAGTGCCGAAGCATGTCCAAACAGGCCGCCGCTAAATGTTTGTTTCAACGTCATGAATTTCCCTCGCTGTTGTTAAATGATGACTATCGTTGTTTTGACGCACGACAGGCATAAAACAGGAGGTAAGAGATGAAAATTCATTGCAACTAATCGACTGATGCTTACATTGCAGGCGCCGGCTCCTCCAGCGCTTTACTCGGCATTTCGCTAATCCGCAAATCAGTACCCATATTTCACTTTCCGGTATCGGTAACGTACCGGTCACCGTCAAAAATAGGGTATATGCCGCACCAAGTGCGCTATATAGCCCATTCAACACCGGTAAAATTTGTTCGGATAGTGTGAATGCGAGCCGCCAAGTTTGACTCCAGACCAGCAAAGGCAGGATATTCGGCGCCTTGGTCGGCATTTGAATCATTACTGGCACGAATCAGGCATAGGACAGAGCTTCTCAAACGACTAAAGCCCAGCCCCGCCTCATGACCCCGGACATCAGCTCGCTGTATCGACTGCATTGCAAGGAGCTGCTGCACCATTTGCTGCGGATAGTCAAATGCCCGGAAACCGCGGAAGATTTGCTGCAAGAAAGCTATCTGATCTTGGCCCGCACCGCCAACGATACGCCCATAGACCACCCGCGCGGATTTTTATACCGCACCGCCAGCAATCTGGCGATGGATCACCTGCGCCACCATAAAGTCATCGAGCGTCATCAGGAAGCGACGCGGCATCTGGATGAGCTGCAACTGGCCGGAGTGGAAAGCGAATTAGCCGATCAGCAATGGCGCACCCTGTTGCACCAAACCATCTACGAATTGCCGCCGCGCTGCCGCAATGCATTTATCCTGCATAAAATTCATGGATTGAGTTATCGGGAAGTGGCTAGTGTTCTGGATATTTCCGAGAGCGCCGTGGAGAAACACATCGTCAAAGGCTTGATGTATTGCCGCAAACAGCTAGGCAATCATTTTGGCCGCCCCTATCGGACCGACTGAGGTTTTTGCCGCCTTAACCGTCTTACCGTTATTCCAAGGCATACGCCTACCCCAGCGCCGTATAATGCAGCCATGACCGAAAACCAACCGCCCGCAGACTCTGATAACCCCGATGCCATTAGCGAGCAGGCGACGACGTGGTTTGTGCGACTGCGCGCCGAGTCGGTAACGGTGGATGAGCGCAGACAATTTCGAATCTGGCATCAAGCCGACCCGGCTCACCGCGAGGCCTATGCCGAAATCGCTGCATTTTGGGAGGATGCCGATTTCCACGCAACGCTAGACGCCACAACATTGTCGCCGCAAATTTTGCGATGTAATAAACCGGCCAAAAGCCCATGGCGGCGTTTAGTCATCGCCCCCGGTGCCAAACCGTTGTTAGCCGCAGCCGCCAGCCTGGTCATCGCCGCGATTATTTATCGGCCGGCTTTAAGCTGCTGGAAGGCGGACTACTGCACCGCCGTCGGCGAAATAAAAACCGTACAACTCAGCGACGGCAGCCAAGTCACTTTAAATTCCGACACCGCTCTTAACGTTAACATGCGTAATGGTCAGCGCCATGTCCAGCTAGCCCGGGGCGAAGCGTTTTTTGAAGTGCAACACGACCCCCAACATCCTTTTCAGGTGGATGGCGGCTACAGCAACACGCGGGTATTGGGTACGCGTTTCGTGGTTAGAGAAAACGCCGACAGCGACATTGTCAGCGTGGTGAGCGGGGTGGTGGAAGTCAGCCGGGATCGGCAAAATCCGGCCACCTTAAATGCCAATGACAGCATCGCGGTCGACGCTCGTCACCAAGGCGAAGTCAGCCACCAGCCAACCGGCAACGCCACGGCGTGGTTAAAAGGCAGCGCCTCGTTCGACAACGCTCCGCTCAAGGAGGTGATTGCGGAAATTGGCCGCTATCGGCGTGGTAGCCTGATAATCCGCAATCAGGCATTGCAGAACCTGAAAGTCAGCGGCCGTTTCGATATTCGCGATACTGATAAGGCATTGGAGTCTTTACAGCAAACACTGCCGATACGAATTTATCGATTAACGCCATGGCTGGTACTGATCGCTTGAGCGTCGCAAAGCTTATCGCCTAGCCAAAACACCCGACAAAGCCCGCCGTCATTCAGCCTTACCGTGTTTGACTCAAAAAATAGTTTTACCTCAAGCTGAGGGAAAACTCATTTCGCCCGTCTCCATTGCACCCCCAATCGTTCGGGGGATCAATTCATTCGCTTAGGGAGAATCTAATGGCATCTTATCCGTTCCGCAAAGCCCCTTGCATGGGCAAGCCGACCCAATACAACCTTTGGCCTTTGTCTCTGACAATCGCCGCCGCTCTGAGCACCCCGACCGCGATTGCCGCCGAACAAAACATCGCTTTCGACATTCCCGCGCAAAGCTTAAGCAGCGCATTAAATGCATTTGCCGACACCGCCAACGTACAGCTTAGTTATCCGGCGGAAATGACGGCAGGCTTGAAATCGTCCGGTGTCAGCGGCCAATTGACGGCCCGGCAAGCTTTACAAAAACTACTGGCCGGCACCGGCGTGGTAGCCGGTACCACCGGTAACGGCACTATTACGCTACAAAAAGCGCCGGATTCACACAATGACGTTTCAACGTTGTCAGCGGTCACGGTGTCCGGCAATCGCCAGTATGCCAACGCAGCCGACCCTTACAGCCAGGATTACGCAGTAACCAACGCCTTTGCCGCCACCAAGACCGACACCCCGCTGGTAGAAACGCCTATTTCAATTCAGGTCGTACCGAGATCGGTGATGGACGACCAAAAATCGGGCAAGGTTAAAGAGGTGTTGGAAAACGTTAGCGGCGTGCGTCCCCAGCCGTCATTAGGCGGTGGTGTCGGTTTCATTGTGCGCGGTTTTAATACTAATAACATCTATCGGAACGGCCTGTTACAAGACGGGGGCTATTTCGGCGACATGGACTCCGGTAATTTGGAGAACATCGAGGTCATTAAAGGCCCGTCGCAACTCTACGGTCGGACCGAACCGGGCGGCATGATCAACCTGACTACCAAGAAACCCTTGGACCACCCCTATTACTCCTTGGAACAACAGTTTGGCTCCTACGATTTATATCGCACCCAATGGGATGCCAGTGGGCCGATTAATGGCGATAAATCGCTGCTGTACCGCTTTTCCGGCGCGTACCAAAGCAACGGCTCGTTCCGCGACTTTGTATCCGTGGACCGAATGCTGTTCAATCCCAGCATCACCTGGCGCCCCAGCGACACTACCGACATTACCGTCGATATTGAAGGCAGCGAAAAAAACGCACCGGCGGATTTCGGGATTCCCGCGCTAGGCAAACGTCCGGCCAACATCCCGATCAGTCGCAACTTGGGTGATCCGAATACACGGATAGGAGATCAATCCAGCACCAAAGTCGGCAGCGAAATTAACCATCGCTTTAACGATGATTGGGCGATACATAACCGTTTCCTGGCCAGCCTATCCGACAGCACGACTAGCTTCGTCAACCCCGCGCCGGCTTTCGATCCTGGCTTAGCGTTGAATCAAGCCACCGGCATTCTGCAACGCAACATCTTTCGGCAAACTTCAGAGCAAGAACATTACGCGACTAACCTGGATGTTACCGGCAAGTTCGCGATCAGCGAAACCAAACACGACGTATTGTTCGGTTTCGATTTTTACCGCACCTTTAACCGATACGGCACTTCAGGACAATGGGTTGACGCGAATCCGGCCCTGGCAATCGACATCAATAACCCATTTCCCAGTTACGGCATCTCGCCGGCGACATTCGACGCTGCTTACTTGAGCGATTCCGAGCCGGGTTTGAATCGCAGCGTGATATACAACAATTGGTACGGTGCTTATTTCCAAGACCAAATCACGCTTTGGGACAGACTGCATATCATGGGCGGTGGCCGTTACGACTGGGCGGAAACCGGACGCGGCAATGCCGCCAGCTTTGCGGACGCCGACGCACTGGTGAAGCCTAACACCCGCAAAGACGAGGGGTTTAGCCCGCGAGTCGGTATACTCTACGAAGCATTTGATCAATTGAGCGTATACGGCAATTGGATAACTTCGCTCGGCGCCAATAATGCGCCGGCTTCGAACGGAAACCGCTTCGATCCGCAAATCGGCGAGCAATTCGAAGCAGGCATAAAGACCCAATTGTTTGATCAACGCCTGCTGGCAACCTTGGCGTACTACCATTTGACCAAGGATAACATCCTGGTCAACGACCTGAGCACGGCCAATCTCTACGACAAAATTGCCAATCTACAACGCAGCCAAGGAATCGAGTTAGACATGACCGGGTATCTGAGCAATAACTTCAGCCTGATCGGCAGCTACGCCTTTACCGATGCCCGCATCATCAAGGACTACAACGGCGGCACCCAGGGCAACCGCTTGAACAATGTCCCCGAACATTCCGGCAGCCTATGGCTTAAGTACGACATGAACGGCTATGCGGCGCGGGATGGCTTTAGTGTCGGTCTGGGCGGTGTGGCCGCCGGCACGCGCGAAGGCGATAACGCCAATAGCTTCCAAATGCCCGGTTATGTCAGGATGGACGCCTTCGTCGCGTATAAACAAAAAGTCGGCGGCTCGCGAATAAGCGCGCAGTTTAATATTCGTAACCTACTCGACAAGCGCTACTACGAATCCACCGATCCCGATTCCAACGTCGCGCCGGGTTTGGGTGTTTATCCGGGAGCGCCGCTGACCGCTATCGGCTCGATTCGAGTGGAATATTGAGCTCAAACCCGCTAAATTGCTCAGCTATGTCATCGTTGTCGAGAAGCCTGCCATGTCCAAAATCACGCTAATTTTAAAGTCCGTCGCCGGCTTTTTACTGTATTGCGGCATCTGCCAGGGTGTGTCGGCAAAGCCGTTGCCGTTACGCGAGCTGGAGTTGCCGGTGTCGGGCTTTAGCCAGCAGCATCACCTTGAAAAAACGGCGGATGGGCAGTTACTGCTCAGTTGGGTGGAAACCGATGTGGGGACCAGTAAGGCGAAATTTGCCGTGCTGGAAGAACAAGGTTGGAGTATGCCGTTAACCGTGGTCAAAGTCGATGGCAAACTGGCCGACCCGCCGGTAGTGCTGGGCCTGAGCGACGGCAGCCTGGCCGCTGCCTGGATGCCCTATACCCAAGGTGCGGCCAGCCGATACGCGGCGGATATTTATCTGGCGCGCTCGATTGATGGCGGCTTGACGTGGTCGCCGCCGTTAAAGCCGTATGGCGACGAAGCACGTATCTACGATGCGCAAATGTCTTTGGCCGCACTTCCCGATGCACGACTGGCGCTGGTCTGGACCGACATGCGCAACGCCAGCCACGACCCGGCGGCCGATAAGAAAACCAACCGCTACCAACTGATGGCGAGCGTAATCGACAAAAATTGGCGCGCCAGCCCGGAGCTAACGCTGGATGACGATGTTTGCTCCTGCTGCCGCAGTTTTACCGACGCGCTGGGCGAACAATTGGTCACCGTTTATCGCGACCATGCTGTCGGCGAAATTCGCGATATTAGCGCCGTGCGCTGGCAAGCCGGCGGTGATCCGAAAATCGCTAGCGTTCATGCGGACGGCTGGGTGATCGGCGGTTGCCCCAGCAATGGGCCATCCATTGACCTGGCTCCCAACGCAGGCGTGGCCGCTTGGTTCACCGCCGCCGACGGTAAAGGCCGGGTGAAACTGGCCTTCTCCACTGACAACGGCGCGCATTTTAATTCACCTATCGAGCTGGATGCCGACGCCAGCGGCTATACCAACGCCTTACTGCTGGACGACGGTTCAGCCTTGGTCAGCTGGCGCGGCCGCAATGGGCCAGAAGATGAGTTACGAGTCGCCAAAGTGACGACCAACGGCAAAGTCAGCCGGCAAACCACGGTGTATCGCGGCAGCTTCCCGAAATGGCCCAGCAAATACCTGGCGATGGCCCGCGTCGGCAAGCAAGCTTTTGTCGCCTGGACCGATCCGATGCAAAAGAAAGTGCGGCTAGTCTCTTTAACCATCGACTAAGACAAGAGATCGAAGGTAATTATTAACCCAGCCCTTAAATTCCCTGAAGCCGTTAAACCGCGCAGAGAATCCAATATAGCCGCGGGGCTCCCGCCTTCGCGGGAGCGACGATATTTAAGGGCCGGGTTAATGGTCACGATTACTTGTCACCAGCTCACTTAAGGCAAGGACTCTGCCAAAGACTGCGGCATATGCCGCAATTCCCGCTTAAAACAGGTCATATCACGTATCTACTTTGTTTTTAAGCGCCGCCAAAACATTACTACCGACGGCATAGTCGCGCTAACGCGCGGTATCTAATGACAACACGGCTGGCTTGGCTTGGTTATTGCTGAAAAGCATCTTTACTTGCCCCGGCCACGAATGCCTTCAATGTCCAAAGAATCACCAGGATTTCTGCACACGCTGTTTCTGCAACACGCGCACGAAATCGGCAGCTTTTTACGCGGCCGTTGGCCGCGAGAACCCGATATAAACGATATTGTGCAGGAAGCTTTTCTGCGCCTATCGCAATATCCCGAGCCGCAAACCATTCAAAACCCCAGGGCGTTTTTATTTCAGACCGCCGCCAATCTAACGGTTGACCGACATCGCCGCCGCGAAACGCGCGCACGCTTCGATGAACCCGACGCAGACATCGAGCATGTTGCCGACCAGCGCCTTTCGCCCGAGCATTATTGGCAAACTCATCAACAATTGGAGAAATTCTCCATCTGGCTGGACGAATTGCCGGAATTGCGCCGCCATGCCTTTGTGTTATACCGCATAGAAGGCTGCTCGCATGCCGAAATAGCCAAGCGCTTGGGCATTTCAGTACGTTGCTCTGAACGCTATGTGATGCTGGCGATGCAACATATCAGCGCCAAGCTCAGCGCAGAATCGGATCATGATTGGCGGTGATTGCCGCCTGGCCCGCCCATTACAAAGTCCGGTAAACTGTCCCTTTGATAACCACATTTCAATCACTCAGCGTGTCAGACATCGACTCCATTAGCCAAACTGCGCGCGACCAAGCAATAGCTTGGCTACTGCGATTGCGCGATGCGCCCGCGGACGCGCAACTCCAGCGTACTTTCGCGGACTGGTTGGCGGTCGATCCCACTCATCAAGCGGCGTACCGGCAGGTGCAAGCGCACTGGGCTTGGCTGGAGCCGCTTAAAGATCAGGCGTTTCGTGCCCGTGACGAAGCCTTGCGCTATCGACCGCAAACTCACCATTCCACTTGGCGACAATGGCCGGCATACAGCGCAGCGGCGGCACTACTATTCGGCGTCGGCTTGGCAATATTTTCGCCGCAAGGCTGGTACGGCCTGCCGCATAGCTACAACACGGCTAAGGGGCAACGACAGGTGGTGGCCTTATCCGACGGTAGCGAGCTGGAATTGAATACCGATACCGAAGTGCGGGTGCATTTCAATCATGCCCAACGCCGCGTTGAGTTGATACGCGGCGAAGCGTTCTTTAAAGTCATTCACAATGCCGACAGGCCGTTTAGTGTGCAGGCGGGCAATCTTAGCGTGCGCGACATAGGCACGGCTTTTGATGTGTACAAGCAAGCCGACCGGGTTAGTGTCGCGGTGCAAGAAGGTGTGGTGGAAATGTCCGTTCAGAGCGAACATCGCGAATTGCATGCGGGACAACAACTGGCGTATAGCGACGATCATCGCTTCGTGCCGGTCATCGCAAGCGATATTGCCGCCGCGACGGCCTGGCGCCAAGGGCAATTGATTTTTAACGGTCGGCGGTTGGTCGAGGTATTGGCGGAAATCGGCCGTTATCACGACGTGCTGATTCGTCTACCCGATCCGAAACTGGCCGAGCTACGCGTCAACGGCAGTTTCCGCACCGAGCAACTGGACGGGATGTTGAATGCGGTGGCCACGCTACTACCGGTCAACATTAAACGCATCGGTGAGCGTGAGATTGTGTTGGAAGCGATTGCGGGCAAGCATTAAAACGTTCTACCTCCATTCAATTCAATAAATTAATTGAAGTTGCTTGGCGGTTTTTTTTCTCCTCCGCGTCTATGCCCATGAACCCCAAATAAAGGAGACATGGAGTATGACACTGACCATCAAGCGCCTCGGCGTAGCCATCGCGCTGATCTCGGCGCAAGCCTACGCCGACGACAGCAAACACCATTTCGATATTCCGGCCCAACCCCTGGCCGCAGCCCTGCAACAACTATCCGCGCAATCGGGCACGGCGATGCTGTATGCGGAACGATCTACTGCCGGCAAAACCAGTCCGACGTTGCAAGGCGAGTACACTATCGAGGAAGCCGTTCGTAAGCTGTTAAACGGTAGCGGTCTAACTTACAGCATAGATAACGATGGCACCGTAACACTAAAGCCGACATCCTCCAGCAACGATGCGACGATGTTAGGGGCCGTGTTGGTCAAAGGCACGCGCGATCCCAGCGATCCTTACAATAAAGATTACGCAGTCTCCAACGCCGTGACCGGCACCAAAACCGATACGCCTTTGTTCGACACCCCCATTTCCGTGCAAGTGCTACCCAAAGCCATCATCGACGACCAGCAAGCCATCGGGTTGGAAAATGCCCTGAAAAACGTCAGCGGCGTTGCCAAGGGCTGGGGATTTGGTAACGATAAAGACGAGAATCTCTACATTCGCGGCTTCACCAATACCAATAATATTTATCGTGACGGCGTATTAACACCCAATACGCCCATTTCACTGGCTAATGCCGAGCGTATTGAGGTGTTGAAAGGGCCTTCGGCCATGCTCTACGGTCGTGCCCAACCTGGCGGTCTAGTCAATATCGTTACTAAACGACCGCGAACAGATGCCTATTATTCGCTACAACAGCAATTTGGTTCTTTCGATACTTACCGCACTTTGCTGGATGCCACCAATAAAATCACCGAAGACGGTGCATTGGCCTATCGTCTGAATTACGAACATTTGGACAGCGCGACGTTCAGGGATAACCATCCGGTCACTCGCGACTTTGTGGCGCCGAGCCTGACTTGGAACATTAGCGACAAAACCCGATTGGATCTGGATTTTATGTATCAGAACATCAAAGATGTCGCCGATTCCGGGATCCCTTACAGCTTACAACAGTCCGGAGCGATTCCTGGCAAAATTCCATTGCATTTTTCCGGCAACGAACCGACCGACTTTGCAGACAAAGAGGCTTATACCGGCGGCTTAACCCTGACCCACGAGTTTAATCAAGACTGGAAAGTGCGGGCAAAATATTCAACCCATAACCAAACATTTTTAACCGCACAGACTTCTTCGAATGAAAACGTCGATCTTCTGGGTAATTTGGCTAGAGGTTTTATCAAGACCAGCGACGATTTTCAAAATCAATATGGCACCGTGGACATAACCGGTCATTTCGAGACGGGACCGTTGAAACATGCTGTTTTGCTGGGTGCGGATTACTACCATTCCAAGAACAGAAATCTGTTTAGCGCTTATACGACCGCTCCCAATATCAATGTCTTCAACCCACAATACGGATTTACCGAGTTGCTGGACCTGCCGCTGGGAGGACAGAACGATACCGTCAATGAGTGGTATGGCATTTACATTCAGGACCAAATCTCGTTGT
Organism: Methylomonas sp. MK1; assembly: GCF_000365425.1. Lineage (NCBI taxonomy): Bacteria > Pseudomonadati > Pseudomonadota > Gammaproteobacteria > Methylococcales > Methylococcaceae > Methylomonas > Methylomonas sp. MK1. The sequence continues at coordinate 3,391,897 of NZ_AQOV01000001.1, read as the reverse complement.
GGAATCAATGGCATTTATTGCTGGGCGGGCGGTTCGACAATGCCATGCACAGCAACTATGATGCGCAAGGCGTTTCCACCAATCACACCGACGACGACAACTTTAGTCCCCGCATAGGTTTGTTGTACCACCCCGTGCCGTGGCTAGGTGCCTATGTTAATTATGTTAATGGTTTCAACGCCTTCAATGCAGGACGGCCTATCGACGGCTCCGCCTTCGCCCCGGAAAAATCCAAGGAAATGGAGTTTGGCTTGAAAGGCGAATGGTTGGATGGACAACTGCGCGCCAATCTGGCTTTCTTCGAATTAACCAAAACCAATATTAAATCGCAACTACCGGCCCCTAACAACAGCTTTTACGCCACAATCGGCGCGGCACGCAGTCGAGGCATCGAGTTAGACTTGCAAGGGCAGTTGACCAATTACTGGAACATCATTGGAACTTACACCTACATAGGCGCGGTCGTCACCAGCGGCAACGAGTCGCCGTTCAGCGGCGTGGGCAAAGCAGGCAATCGCCTGGAGAATATCCCCAGAAATACCGCCAGTTTATGGTCCACCTATGATTTTTCAGGTCTGGGGGCACAGGGCTTCAGTGCTGGCGCAGGCGTTTACGTGGTCGACAAGCGCTCGGGGGATGTCGATAACAGCTTCGAAATACCCGGCTATACCCGCCTCGATACGATGTTGAAGTACCAGCACAAAGCCGGACCTTCCCGTATAACTTGGCAATTCAATATAGAAAATCTGTTGAATAAGGAATACATCGCATCCAGCAACGGTTACGGTAATTTTATTTTCCAAACCATGCCCGGTGCACCACGGACTTTCTTGGGCTCGGTTAAGGTGGAGTTTTAGGCTTACACCATCAGGCTCAACGTATGTGTCTCCATCCCGGCAGGGATTGCCGGGATCCGGTTCACAAGGACATGAAGAAACCCCGCCATCCATAGCCGCTGGACTCCGGCCACCCCTAGCGGAGCAACGGCAACTATTAACGCAAACATAGCCTTAATTTAAGACCATCGCAAATGGCTAGATTAGTTTGAATTATCGGTACTGGCCTTAACCCGGCGGCGAGTTACAGGCTTACTCTACGGCTATCGCCATATCTCACGGGATTTTTCCGAATTTCTTCATACTCCCCTACCAAAGAGATCTTCCGGTTTTTGGGCGAAACCTTTTAGTTCGACGCGAATTACATAGTACGGGACCGGCCTAGTGATTCAGCCCATTTTCAAACCCAATTTAGGTGATTTGCCGCATTCGATTCCGTGGCAGTGTTTTCCGCTCATGATTGGCAATCATCACTTTCAAACAACTACAGCCTTGTTTTAAATAGACTTTGTAGCGCACCAGGCTCGTCAGGATGCCTGAATTCGGCCGGATGGAATATTTTTTGCTGACCATTTCGTTCGGTCAACACCGCCAAGCCGAAGTTGGCCTGACTACGCTTGGTACGTTGCTTAACCATTAACTTTTTCGCCATCGGGACTTGTTAGTGCCTAAATCCAAACCATCGCTGTTCGATCGGCTGTTTCAGCGGCATAGCCAGGAGCTCCGGGCCTTTGCCGGCCTGCGCGGCGGCAATGAGTTGGCCGAGGATTTGGTGCAGGAAGCGTATTTGCGCTTGATGCAACATCCCGAGCCGGAATCAATCGACAATGCCAGGGCCTTTCTGTACCGCACGATTGCGAATCTCAGTGTCGATCAACACCGCCGCCAGAGTGTTCGGGAGCGTTTTCATGTCGAAACCGGCGACGACCAGGCACTGCATGACATAACCGCCGCCGAGCCGCTGCCCGAGGATCAATTGGCTTCCGAACAGGAGCTGCAATCCTTGAATCGGATTTTATTGGAACTGCCGGAGACTACCCGCAACGCCTTCGTGCTGTACCGGCTGGAAGGGCTGTCACATAAGGAAATCGGTCGTCGGCTGGGAATTTCCGAACGCAATTCCGTAAGACTAGTCGGCTTCGCCGCGCAGCATGTGCTGCTGCGTTTCGACTCTACGGATGACTAAGCCAGTGGCTGGAGGGTTTTTTTCATCGTTTCTGATACCGGATTTTACCGGGGAGTCGCTATTTTTGCCGAAAGATTTTTTCGAGCTTCCCAGCAGGAAAAAATCGGCAAAAATTACGCGACCGCTTATGCCTGCGGCGCCCCGATTCGTCCGCGTCACCTCGTTTCGACCCAACAAGGGGTCGAAACATAGGCTCTCGCATGACTTAACGCCGTGTCGCGATGCCTTGCAGGTTTTCTCCGCTTCGCTGCGAAAACCCGCCCGGCGCTACGGCTATCGGGGACTAAAAATCTTCACTTCGCTAACGCTCCGTTTCCAAGATTTTCAGCGAATGTCGGGCGGCTAAAGGATAGAATGCCTGTGCTTAGCGCAACCCATCGCCCCCTGTTTAACATGCCCAAAACCGAAGCCTCGCCCGATCTGCAACAGCAAGCCATAGAGTGGATTCTGCGGCTGGATTCGGCTGCCTGCACGCCTGAAGAGCGCCAAGCCTTCCGGGAATGGCTGGCGCAAGGCGAGGACCGGCAACGCATTTACCGGCAATTAGCCGACAAATGGCGCAAGCTGGATCGTTTCAAGGGCGGAGATTTTCCGGTGCGCCGGCAAGCCTTAAGTTACCGCCCCCCGCGCAAGCGTCTGCGCCGTTTTACCGAACTCGCACTGGCCGCTTGTTTGTTGCTGGGTTTGGGCGTGGGTACTTTCTCCGAACAGGGCTGGTACGGTCATCGCAGCCACTATGTCACCGAACGCGGCGACCGCCAGACCGTGCAACTGGCCGATGGCTCGCGCCTGGACCTGAGCGGTGATACCGAGTTGAATCTGCGGGTCAACCGTTGGCGGCGCTCGGTCGAACTGATTAAGGGCGAGGCATTTTTTAGCGTGGCTCACAATCCGCAACAACCCTTCGAAGTCAAAGCCGGCAATGGCACCATTGTCGATATCGGCACACAATTCGACGTAAAGGTGCAAAACCGGCAGGTAGCCGTTGCGGTGTTGGAAGGCGTTGTTAAAGTAGAAACCAACGGCAGCCGGGAAATCAAGGCCAACCAAGTACTCAACTACGATTCACAAGGCAATTTTCAGGACAGCCCGGACAGTTCGGCCAATCTCACTGCCTGGCTGCGCGGCCAACTGGTATTCGAAAACCGCCGCTTGGACGAAGTACTAAACGAACTGGAACGCTTTCACGACACGCGCTTGACCCTGGCCGACCCCAGCCTGGCCAAGCTGAAGGTCAGTGGTACCTTCCATATCGGTAACCTTGATGGCGCGCTGAATGTGATCGCGATGACCCTGCCGGTCAATATTCAACGTCCCGCGCCGGGGCAAGCGCTATTGGTACGACGCTGACCTCCGATAGCACCCCGCTCGTCTTCCCGAATAAATTTTGGCGTCTTTTTCGGCTTGGTGCGTTTCATTCTGAAAACCCACGCAAAAGGAGAAGATGGATGAAGTGTTTAACCCAACCGCTATTGTTCGGCGCCTTGTTGGCTTCAGCCTGCGAAGTGCGGGCAACCGAAACCACCTACAGCTTTGACATCCCGGCCCAGGAATTGGCGGTGGCGCTCCCAAAACTGGCGGCGCAATCCGGCATACAAATTTTTTACGCTCACGATAGCGTGGCTGGTCGCAACGGACCGGCGTTACGAGGCACGATGACACTAAACGAGGCGCTGAGTAAACTGCTGTCGGCCAGCGGCCTGAGTTTTGCGATTGCCGGCGACGGTTCGGTATCGATCAAGGCGGCGAGCAAGGACGCGACGATGTTACAACCGGTGAACGTTATCGGTCAGACGGTTTACGACGCCACCGATCCCTACAATACCGATTACAACCGCCCCAACGCCACGACCGCCACCAAGACCGATACGCCGATCATGGAAACGCCGGTTTCGATTCAGGTGGTACCTAAAGCTGTGCTGGCGGACAAACAGGTGATGACGTTACCGGATGCGGTCAACGGCCATGTCAGCGGCGTGTTGGGCCGCACGGGTGGCGGATTTCTGTATGACAATTTTATCATTCGTGGCTTGGCAGGATCCGGCTTTGGCGATGCCTATCGCAATGGTTTGTTCAATCGTCAGGATATTTACGACATCGCGAACATCGAGCAAGTCGAGATACTAAAAGGCCCAGCCGCAGTGCTGTATGGCAGAATCGAGCCAGGCGGCTTGGTGAACTATGTGACCAAGAAACCGCGCGATACACCGTACTATTCTCTACAGCAACAGTTCGGAAGTTACGATCAATATCGCACCTTGCTTGATGCCACCGGGCCGATTAATGACGACAAGACGCTGCTCTATCGATTCAATGGCTCTTACACGGACAATCAGTCATTCAGGGATTTTGTCGGCAACGAAAGGGTATTTGTCGCGCCGGTTGTTACTTGGCGACCGAATGAAAAGTTCGAGACCAATCTCGAACTGGAATACAAGCATGATAACTTTAACGCCGATTTTGGCATTCCCGCCATTGGCGACCGCCCAGCACCTATTCCAATCACGCGTAGTCTAAAGGACGGTTTTCAGCGCCAAACGGTGGAAAGTACCCTGGTCGGCTTCGACTGGACTTACCACTTTAACGACGATTGGAAAATTACCCAGCGCTACTTGTTTAAAGATTGGTCGCTGAGCGGCCCAGCCATTTTTAATGGTGGCTTACAGGCTAACAACCGCATACTGAATCGTTCGGCCTCGGTGGGTGTACAAGATGTGATGACGCATTCCGGCAATATCGATTTGAACGGCAAATTCGAAATATTGGGCAGCAAGCATAATCTGTTGGTCGGTGTCGACGGCTTCCATGCCACGACCGAGGCCCCGTCCGCAAACGGTTCAGCAGCTTCTATCGATATATACAATCCGGTTTATGGGCGAGTAGATTTTGCCGCCTTGTCCACCTACAACAGATTCTTTTATCGCGAGGAATCCTGGGTGGGCGCGTACGCTCAGGATCAGATAACACTGTTTGATAAGCTGCATATTTTGCTGGGGGGCCGCTACGATAACGTCACCACCGGTGCTATCGCCTCGACGGCCTCCCTGGATGCGGCCAAAGCGGCACGCATAGAACGGGAGGACAATGCTTTTAGTCCGCGAGCAGGTATTCTTTACCAAGTCCAGGATTGGCTGTCGGTTTACGGCAGTTACACCAAGTCTTTCAGTGCCAACAACGGCGTGAGTGTCGGAGGTACGAGTTTTGAGCCGCAGATAGGCAAGCAATACGAAATAGGCCTTAAGACAGAGTCGCATGACAAACGCTTTTCATCGACCCTGGCGTTTTTCCATTTAACTAAAGGTAATCTGCTTACCGACGACCCCAACCAAGCCAATCCCGACTATCAAATTCTGGCTGGAAAGATCAGGAGTAAAGGCATAGAACTGGATCTCGCGGGGCAAATTACCGATCAGCTGCATTTGTTAGGCACTTATGCTTATACGCAAGTTAATTATGTGCAAAGTTTTAGCGGCTTGAAAGGCAATCGTTTGGAGAATGTGCCCGAACATCAAGGCAGCCTCTGGGGAACTTGGCAATTTAACGATGCCTTTAAAGCGGGTTTAGGTGCGGTTGCGGTCGGTAGCCGTCCATGCGATACCGCCAATACCTGCTCCTTGCCCGGGTATGCGCGACTGGATGCGATGGCGGCTTACAGTCCCCGTATCGGGCAGCACAAGCTGACGCTGCAATTGAACATCAACAACCTGTTGGACAAGGACTATTACGCAAATACCTCCGGTGGACGTCACACCAGCATTCCCGGCTCACCTATCAGCGTATTGGGTTCGTTGAAATATGAGTTCTAAAACACGAGCCACGTAGACTGGGTTTGGCGCTAGCGTAACCCTATAGGTCGACATCGATTTGTCGGGTTACGCGCTATCGCACTAACCCGACCTACGTATCATCATTCCCACGCCGACGATGGACTCAAAAACCCCGCATCGCCCGAAAAAACATCGCTGGCCGTTTTCCTGCAATCCACGGACATATCGGGATAAATATAATCCTTGCCCATCCTCACATTGACCTCGACCATCAGGCGTACTTCTTTTGCGCAATATGGCACTGACATTCAAAAAACCAAGCGCATCGGCACCATCTCCGACACCCGAAAGCCCTGTCGCCGGTAAAATTGCTGAGCATGCAGGTTATCGGCATCGGTCAACAAGCTAAGCCGGCGACAACCATTTTGCCGGGCAAACTCCACTGCGTGCTCCAACAACAGGCTACCCACGCCTTGCCCGCGGACATCACTTAACACGACCATGTCTTCCAGCCAGGCCACCCGCTCGCCCAGCGCGGTGGAGACTGTGTAAAGCAGATTAACCATGCCGACAATTTGGCTGTCATGTCGCGCGACAAAAATATGGCCGATGTTCGGGTCGGCTATGATGCGCGTCAATCCCCGACTCTGAGCCACATAATCAGGCTGGAATTCTGCTTCTTGACTGAATAGTTCGCTCAGTAAATGACAAAGCGCCGGGATGTCGGCAGGGCTGGCCAGGCTTATTTCCACTTCTATCTCCCGTGACCGACCAAGGGTTTAAAGCGCACTGTTTGGCAAGTTGGTAAAGAGTTGTTTCCGCATAGCTCAAACCACTTGGCAACTTAGTCCTTAACTGCTTCAACCTGGATAAGTACCTTGACCTCATCGCCCACCGCCGGCACATATTTGTCGATGCCAAACTCCGAGCGTTTTATCGTGCCAAGCGCATCGGCGCCACAGGTGTACTTTAATCTGATGACATTCATCCCGCAGTAAAAGTGTTCAACATTCAGATGCACGGGCTTGCTGATGCCGTGCAAGGTCAAGATGCCGTCCGCTCCGACCAGTTTCTCGCCTTGAAAACTGAGCTTGTCGGATTTGAAGCTCATCACCGGATATTGCGCAGTGTCAAAAAAGTCCTTGCCACGCAGATGCTCTTCCAACTCCGCCAAACCGGTACTGATAGACGCGGTGTTGACGCTGATGTCTATGCTGCCTTTACCCGCCGCGGCATCCAATGTCACTTTGCCTATGGTTTCGTTAAACCGACCCCGCTGCGTGGAAAAACCCAAATGGCTGATTTCGAAGCTGGGAAAGGTGTGATGGCTATCGATGGTATAACTATCGGCGGCCAGCACGCTAAAACTTAACAGACAGGCGGCGGTTGCGGTGCTTAGTTTTCTAATCATGATCATCTCCTTTGTGGGTTAAAACACCAGTGGCACTGCATTATTGCAGAGACTTTGTGATAATAGATCAGCTTTAACTCCATCACTCTGGCCATTTGCCGCTCTCATGCAACGAATCTATTACTATTACGCGGCCTTGATCGGCTTTTTCGGCCTGTTTTTGTTAATGATGGCTTGGCACACGCTATTGTTCCCATCCAACCAGTTACCAACCGCATTGCTATTGTTAATCTCAGTCGGACCGCTATTGCTGCCATTTAAAGGTTTATTGAACCGCGACCTGAAAAGCTGTACTTGGATGACTTATTTAAGCCTGCCGTATTTTGCGCATGGCGTCGCCGAAGCTTATGTCAGTCAAATCGAACGACCTTATGCGCTGCTGGAAGTGTTGTTCAGCCTACTGCTGTGCTTCGGCGCCGGCATGTATGTCTACAAAGCGGAAAAAGCCTGAGCATAATCGGCATGCAAGTCCCCTTACAATTCGAGTTTCAGAACGATCAGACCTTTGCCAGTTTTTTTCCCGGCAATAACACCGAAATCGTCACTCAGTTGCAGGCCTTGGCCACAAACGGCCAGGAGCAACAGATTTTTGTTTGGGGCGATGCCGGTAGCGGTAAGAGCCATTTATTACAGGCCTGTTGTCAGCAAGCCAAGCTGGCGGGGAAAGATCCGTTTTATCTGGCTTTTAACGCTGACAAACTGCCGGCACCGACCTTGCTGGAAGGCTTGGAAGACCTGGAGTTGGTCTGTTTCGACAATATTCAATTGCTTGCCGACCATAGTGATTGGGAGCACGCGCTATTCGCGTTTTACAACACCCATCGGCAAAACAACCATAAACTGCTGCTGGCCGCCGATTGCCCGCCGAAGTTTTTAAGCTTTGCCTTGCCCGACTTGAAAACCCGGATGGCTTGGGGGCTGACCTTAAAAATTCAGCCCTTGCGCGATGATCAGTTAATCGAGGCACTGACTTATAAAGCCCATTTTCTGGGCTTTGACATTCCGCCGACAGTTGGGCGGTTTTTGTTGAATCATTACGTTCACGATTTGGCGGCGCTATGGTTGCTCCTGGAAAAAATCGACCGCGCCACCTTGGCCGCGCAACGCAAATTAACCATTCCGTTTTTAAAGCAGATTCTGGCTGACGAAACATGAACAACAAGGTATTGATCGTCGGCGCCGGCGCCATAGGCGGTTTTTATGGCGGCTTGCTGGCTAAGGCTGGTGCCGATGTCTCGGTGGTGTGCCGCTCCGACTATGCTATTGTCAAACAGCAGGGTTACCGTATCGAAAGCCATGCCTTGGGTAGTTGGCAATTCATGCCAAACCAGGTTTTACGCCAGGCGTCGGAGTATCAAGGTCAACCGGATTACTTGATTCTATGCACCAAGGTCACCCCGGACATTGACCGAGTTGCGCTGATTCGCGATGCAGTAACGCCGCACACGACGATTGTGCTGATTCAGAACGGCGTCGAGATTGAACAAGAAATACAACTGGCGTTTCCGGACAATCTGTTAATCAGCGGCTTGGCGTTTATCTGCTGCAACCGACTGGCTCCCGGTGAGATTAGCCATTTGGCCTACGGCAAACTGATCCTGGGCAATCTGTCGGAGATTGATGAGCCGAAAACGCAGTATTTGCGCGACTTGTTCCTGCGGGCTGGCATCGAATGTTTGGTTAGTGCAGATATTGTCGCCAGCCGCTGGCAAAAGTGCGTCTGGAATGCGCCGTTCAATCCGCTATCGGTATTATCCGGCGGACTGGCAACTCAGGCGATATTGCAGAATCAGGAAAATTTTGTGCGCCGGGTCATGCAGGAAGTCTGTACTATTGCCGAGGCTTGCGGCCATCCGCTACCGGCCAATATTGTCGAAAATCACATTGCCCTGACCCGCGATATGCCGCCGTACAAAACCAGCATGCTGCTGGATTTTGAACGTGGACATACGATGGAAACCGAAGCCATTCTCGGTAACGCGGTGCGCGCCGCCCAGCGGCAAGGTGTAGACTGCCCCTGCCTACAATCGCTTTATGTATTGATGCAACTCCGGGAGCTGCAAATCCGTTCCAATAGCCTTCTTAACTAATTCACACAATTGACATTCTGCTTTTTGTTATTTTTCGGTTAGAATGTGAAGATTTTCATTGACCTTGTCTTTGAAGAAGCCGTGTGAATTTCGCCTCAGACCCTTGCAAAGCGAAGACCGGCCGCATATTTCGCTAGACTAGCAGCTATGTGATCCACAACCAACCGTGGCAATGGTGCTGGGGTTTAAAAGTTTTTATGTCCATTTTTAGAGTATAACCATGACTGATCTATCGCTTTACAGAAACATCGGCATCTTCGCTCACGTCGATGCCGGTAAAACCACTACCACCGAGCGGATTTTGAAGCTGACCGGAAAAATCCACAAAATCGGCGAAGTGCACGATGGCGCGGCGACTACAGACTTCATGGTGCAGGAGCAAGAACGCGGCATCACCATTCAATCGGCTGCCACCACCTGTTTTTGGCCGGGCAGTACCAACCAATTTCAACCGCACCGTTTCAATATCATCGACACCCCTGGGCACGTTGACTTTACTATCGAAGTTTATCGTTCCTTGAAAGTGTTGGACGGCGGCGTCGGTGTATTCTGCGGTTCCGGCGGCGTTGAGCCACAATCCGAAACCAACTGGCGTTATGCGAACGACTCCAAAGTCTCTCGCGTCATCTACGTCAACAAACTGGACAGATTGGGCGCGGACTTCTATCGCGTCGTTAAACAGGTCGAACAAGTATTGGGCGCGAAACCGGTTGTAATGACCCTGCCTATCGGCGAAGAAGAAAACTTTGTCGGCGTGGTCGATTTGCTGACCCGTAAAGCCTGGGTGTGGGATAACTCCGGTGACCCATTGAAATACGAAATTCAAGACGTCCCTGCTGATATGGCAGAGCAAGTCGAAGAATGGCGCGCGAAATTGATCGACCAAGTGGCTGATCAAGACGACGACATCATGGAAAAATATCTGGAAGGTGAAGAGCCAACCATCGAAGAAATCAAACGTTGCATCCGTAAAGGTACCATCGCGATGGATTTCTTCCCGACTTTCTGCGGCTCGTCTTTCAAAAACAAAGGCGTGCAATTGGTGCTGGACGGCGTTATCGAGTATTTGCCGAACCCAACCGAAGTTAATCCACAGCCTGAAACCGACCTGGAAGGCGTCCCAACCGGCGAGCACGCGATCGTCGATGCCGACCGCCCATTGCGCGCACTGGTGTTCAAAATCATGGACGACCGTTTCGGCGCCTTGAACTTTGTCCGTATCTACTCCGGCCGCATCAAAAAAGGCGACACCCTGCTGAACACCTTTACCGGTAAAACCGAGCGTATCGGCCGTATGGTGGAAATGCACGCCGACGACCGCAACGAGATCGAAACCGCGCAAGCCGGCGACATCGTGGCATTGATTGGCCTGAAAAACGTGCAAACCGGCCATACCTTGTGCGACCCGGATCAACCGGCTACGCTGGAACCGATGGTATTCCCAGATCCTGTTATCTCGATTGCCATTTCTCCAAAAGACAAAGGCAGCAACGAGAAAATGGGCATCGCGATCGGCAAAATGGTGCAGGAAGACCCGTCTTTCCGCGTCGAAACCGACCAAGAAAGCGGCGAAACCATCATCAAAGGCATGGGCGAGTTGCATCTTGACATCAAAGTCGACATTTTGCGCCGTACCCATGGTGTAGACGTCAACGTGGGTAAGCCACAAGTTGCTTACCGCGAAACCATTACCCAACGTATCGAAGACAGCTACACCCACAAAAAACAATCGGGTGGTTCAGGTCAATACGCGAAAATCGATTACGTCATCGAGCCAGGCGAGCCAGGCAGCGGTTTTGTTTTCGAATCACAAGTTACCGGCGGTAACGTACCTCGCGAATACTGGCCTGCTGTTGAAAAAGGCTTTAAAGCCAGTATCGACAAAGGTGTGTTGGCAGGCTTCCCTTGCTTGGATTTCAAAGTCATTCTGACTGACGGTGGCTTCCACGCAGTTGACTCCTCGTCCATCGCTTTCGAAATCGCTGCTCGCGCCGCGTATCGTCAATCGATCCCGAAAGGTAATCCGCAATTGCTGGAACCAATCATGAAAGTTGACGTATTCACCCCGGATGCGCACGTCGGTGACGTGATCGGCGACTTGAACCGTCGCCGCGGCATGATCAAATCGCAAGACGCAGGCATTACCGGTGTGCGTATCAAAGCCGATGTACCGCTGAGCGACATGTTCGGTTACATTGGCGATTTGCGTACCATGACCTCAGGTCGCGGTCAATTCTCCATGGAGTTCTCGCACTACACCGCCTGCCCTCGTAACGTCGCGGAAGAAGTGATCAAAGAAGTTAAGGAACGTAACAAAGACAAATAAGCATCATAGGGGCTGCCCTTGTCGGCCCTTTACCCTGCTTAGTATTGCCGATCAGCCACCTGCCGCGTTAAGCGGCAGGTGCATTTTTACCATACAGTATCCGCTATGCACGGACACTTGTTCATTTACCTAACCTTGGAAGAACAATATGGCTTTTGTAATCACCGAAAACTGCATCAAATGCAAATTTACCGACTGTGTTGACGTATGCCCCGTCGATTGCTTTCATGAAGGTCCCAATTTTCTGGTTATAGACCCCGACGAATGTATCGATTGCACCTTGTGCGAACCTGAATGCCCAGCCAACGCCATCCACGCCGAAGACGAGCTGCCGGAAGGTCAAGAGCACTTCGCGGCACTGAACGCGGAACTGGCCAAACAATGGCCTATCATTACGGAAGTGAAAGACTCTTTGCCGGACGCCGACGAGTGGAACGGCAAACCCGGCAAACTTGCGTTGTTGGAAAAGTAAGAACTGTCATTATCTAATGCAATACCGAACCAATGCTCTTCCCAACCAGAAGGGTATTGGTTCAAACCATCGCTAAAGCACCCGCTTAGTAACTAGATTTCACCCTTCTCAACCACCGGCATGATCCAGTAATGGATACCGGAGCCGGCAAATTCGGACTTCAATTTTTCCAGCAAGGCGGAAATAGCCATTTTCTCGGCGTAAATCTGAAAGCGCGCGGTTTGCTGATCGGCATCGTCGGCTTCGGTGAGAAATTTGGTGATTTTATGCTCGCCGGTATCACTATTGAGCAGCTCTTCCTCAAAACTGATCAGGCACTCCATCATCGGCCCCTCCATGACAGGTGGCACGATAAATGAAATGGAGAACTGTTGATGATGCACGGTTCGGAAAAAATCATCTTCACTGTTAAAACGATCAGACGCATTTTTGATTACTTGTAGATACTTACCGCGCCTGCGATCACCCTTGCGCTTTTCGATAATATCGGCAGACACAGGCGTCTGATTTTGGCGAGGGTCGTTGTACCAGCTACGATGGTAATAAGGCCTAACCACCACCATTCTGCCGTTAAACCGGCGATTTTTTAAACCTTTAACAACTCTTTGCACGGAAAGCTCGGAATCCAGCGTTACCACACCGTGATATTCGATAGTACCTATGCGGGTATCCTGTAAGGCCAGAATCTCCACATCGACTATACGGCCGGATTTTCTGAATAAGCCGCTTTTCAAAGCAGGGGCCACAAACTCGGAAATTTCAGTATGCCTGGTATTAGCAGGAATGCGTCGCAAAAAGATGTTCATAGGGCTATGTGTGGCAAGAAAAATAGCTCATTCAAAAATGTTTAACTGCTGTTTGTCCGAACTGTAGCATCCCCAGTCGTTTTCTGCATGCTTTATGCTTAGATGATGCCTTGTTCGATAGCCGGCACCAGCCAATAATGAAGTCCGGAACCGTTAAAATCCGCCTTTAGCTTAGTCAATAATGCGGAAATGTTTTGTCTTTCCACATACATTTGAAAACGAATTTTGCGTTGATGTCCCGCGACCTGTTCTGCCAAGGACAAGCCCTGCTGATTATGGTCGTGAACATTGGCCGGAAAACTGGTAAATCCCTGCCGCCATTCCAATGACAACAGACAATCTACCAGCGCCTCTTCCAGACTCGGCGGCGAATTCACCGTCAATAAAAATGCTTCGTGACTCATTAACAAGCCTCCGGGTTACGGCCATATAATCGATAGAGTATTGGCAACAAGATTAGGGTTAACAAGGTCGAAGACAGCAAACCACCGGTGACCACGATAGCCAGCGGCCGCTGAATTTCCGAGCCGGGTCCCGACGCAAACAGCAGTGGAATCAAACCGAACGCGGCGATACTGGCCGTCATCAACACTGGCCGCAACCGCCGACCGGAGCCAATAATCACCACGCGGGATACCTCCATACCGGTCGCGCAGAGCTGGTTGAAATAACTGACCATCACCACCCCGTTCAATACCGCGATGCCGAGCAGGGCGATGAAACCAACAGACGCCGGTACCGACAAATATTCGCCGGACAGCCACAAGGCAAACACGCCGCCTATCATGGCTAGCGGGATATTGGACAACACTAGCACGGCCTGCCGCACCGAGCCGAATGTCGAAAACAGCAGTAAAAAAATCAACCCCAGCGACAATGGAATCACCAGAGACAACCGCGCCGAAGCGCGTTGTTGATTTTCAAACTGACCGCCGAAAGCCACGTGAAAACCGTTGGGCAATTTGACCCTCTCGCTCACCGCCTTGCGTGCTTCGTCGACAAAACCGACCAGATCGCGGCCTTCCACGTTGCAGCGGATCACCACAAAACGCTGGCCTTTTTCCCGATCTATCGACACCACCCCTTCCACCGCTTGAATCTTTGCGACTGCGGTAATCGGCACATGACCGCCATTAGGCAAACTGATCTGCAAATTATCGAAGTTGGCGGTGTTGCTTTCTCCGCGTAGCAACAATGGGGTGCGCTTAACGCCTTCTTGCACGATACCCTGCTGTACACCTTCAATCTGGGCACGCAACATGTCTTCGATACTATTGCTATCCAACCCAAAACGGCCGGCAGCTTCTCGGTCGATACTCAGCTGCAGGAACTGCATACCCTCATTTTTACGGGTAAACACGTCACTGGCGCCAGGAATGGTCTTCAGCACCGCCTCGATCTGCTCCGCTTTATGATTCAAAGTATCCAGATCCGCACCAAACAATTTGATCGCCACGTCGCCGCGAGTCCCGGTCAACATTTCCGAGACCCTCATTTCGATAGGCTGTGTAAATCCGAATGCAATCCCTGGCGTGTGATCCATAATTTTCCGGATTTCCTCGATCAACTCTTCCTTGGTTTCCATGCGCCATTCCGCTTTGGGCTTCAGAATCAGAAAAGTGTCGGTATCGTTCAAACTCATCGGGTCCAAACCCAACTCGTCGGTGCCAACCCTGGACACCACGGTTTGTACTTCCGGGATATGCTCGAGAATGTTTTTCTGCACTCTACCGTCCAAGGCCACCGAATCCAGCAACGTAATAGACGGCAATTTTTCCAGCTGCACGATAATGTCGCCTTCATCCATGGTCGGCATGAAGGTACTGCCGATCTGGGTGAATACCAATACGCTTGCCACCAGCATGGCGCCGGCGCCGATAAAGACTTTTTTGCTGTTAGCCAAACACCAAACCAGTACAGGCTGATACCACTGCAACAGTTTGCGCGGCAACCAGGGTTCTTCATGGGATACCTGTTTCAGCAACAGCGACGCCAGCACCGGAATAACGGTTAATGACAATATCAAGGATCCGCTTAAGGCAAATACAATAGTCATCGCCACCGGCCCGAACAGCTTGCCTTCCAGACCCTGCAAGGTCAGCAACGGTAAGAACACGATGATGATGATCAAAATGCCCGACGTCACAGGCACCGCCACTTCGCGGGTAGCCCGGTAAATCAGGTGCAGGCGCGGTAAGCGTTCCGCCTTGTGATGATCGGCCAATTGGGTAATCACGTTTTCCACGACCACCACCGCACCGTCCACCAACATCCCGATAGCTATCGCCAGACCGCCCAGACTCATCAGGTTCGCAGACATGCCAAACGCGTGCATCAAGATGAAGGTCACCAAAGCCGCGAGCGGTAAGGCCAATGCCACGGTCAATGCCGCCCGTAGATCGCCGAGAAACAGAATCAGTAATACCACCACCAGCACAATAGCTTCCAGCAAAGCCTTGGACACGGTATTTACCGCTTTTCCGACCAACACGCCACGGTTATAGAACACATTCAAACGCACGCCTTCCGGCAAGCCCGGTTGCAATTCCGCTAACTTACTTTCCAGCTGCTCGATGGTTTGCCGGGCATTGGCACCCCGCAAACTAAGCACGACCGCCGTGACCGCTTCGCCGTTACCGTCCTTGCTGACCGCACCGTAACGAGTCAGCGCACCGATGCGCACTTCGGCAATATCTTCCACGCGGATCGGCAAACCCTCGTGCTGTGCCACAACAATGGCCTTAACGTCCTGTTCATTTTTGATCCTGCCTTCGGCGCGCACTATCAGCGCTTCCTCACCCTCAGTAAGCCGACCGGCTCCGTCATTGCGGTTATTGTTTTGCAAGGCTGCCATCAATTGCTGCATATCGATATTTCGAGACGCCATGCGGACATTGTCTGGCACCACTTCGAAACTACGCACCAAGCCGCCAAGCGCGTTCACATCCGCGACACCGCTTACGGTACGAAGAGCAGGGCGGATGGTCCAATCCAATAGCTCTCGCCGTTGCATCAAAGTGAGATCGCCACCCTCGATGGCGAACATGAACATCTCTCCCAGCGGCGTGGTCATCGGCGCGATGCCGCCTTGCACGCCTTCCGGCAGATTGCCCCACAAGGTGTTTAGCCGTTCGGCGACCTGTTGTCGGGCCCAGTAAATATCGGTGCCTTCTTCAAAATCCAGCGTAATATCGGTAATCGCATATTTAGCCAACGAGCGCAGCATGGTTTGGTGCGGAATGCCCAGCAACTCAACTTCAATCGGCGCGGTAATCCGTGCTTCCACTTCTTCCGGCGTCATGCCGTTGGCTTTAACGATGATCTTGACCTGCGTAGGCGACACCTCGGGAAAGGCATCGATGGGAATATGCTTGACCGCATAATAACCGCCGCCCACCAGCAACAGTACGCCGAGTAAAATCAACAGCCGCTGGGTCAACGCAAAGCGAATTAACCCAGCCATTATTCGCCGCCTCCCAAACCTAACCAATTGGCTTTCAAGGCCACCGCGCCTTTTATGGCGATTTGCTCGTTGCCGGACAAAGGTCCGCTGATCAAGGAATTGGCGTCCTGCTTACCGGTAACCGTCACTTCAGTCACGGCAAATCCGTCTTGATTGCGCACAAATACATAAGCGCGCCCTTCGTTCTGCGCAATGGCGGTATTAGGTACAAGGAAGCCGGTCTCAAAGCTGTTTTGCATGATCTGCGCATTGACGTTCTGTCCCACGCGTAAACCCTCGGCTTTGCCGTCAATCACCGCCCTGGCCAATACCGTTTGGTTATCGCGATCGACACTTTGACCCAGCAAGCTAATTTTGGCAGTGATCTCGCTGCCTTTCAGACGCACCGAATCGCCGAGCCGAATCCCGCTCAAGCGCTCCTGCGGAATATTGATTTCCAGCCACAGTTCAGACAAATCGGCAATCCGATACAGCGGCGCCTGCATATCCAAGCGGGCACCCAAAGTGGTCAGACGCTCCAGCACCACCCCGTCGATGGGCGCCCGAATAGTCAAACGATTGTCCAGCTTGTGGTTTTGACCCAAACTTTTAATCTCGGCGGCCGACATGCCGGCCAACAGTAACAACTGCCGGGCCTCATCGGCCTTGGCCGATTTGCTGCTGTACAGCATTTGGGTTTCCTGCCAGCGCCGCTGCGCAATCACACCTTCCTGCAATAATTTTTGATCGCGGCTGCGCTCTTGGCCGGATAAATTCAGTTCGCTGGCAGCGGTTAAAAATGCTTGTTGTAACCCGACGAGTTCCGGGCTGTTCAACTGTGCCAACAGTTGGCCTTTGCGTACCTTGTCGCCGATATTGACCGGCAATTGGGTGACCAAACCGGGTTGGCTGCTACTGATCAACACCTCCCGGTCTGCCGGAACCACCACTTTGCCCGGCGCGTAAAACAACGGAATCTGTTGACTAGCGCTAAGCTGCGCAACTTTTATATCCAAATTGTCGATCTGCTGCTGAGTAATTTTGATCTGCGTATCTTGAGCAAACACGCTTAACGCCTGCGTCAATAACAGGCCGAAGATTAACCGCCTCATGGCTGTATGCCTACCGCTTGATTGTAGAAAGCGATGTTGCGCTGTAATTTAACCTCCTGCAATTTGGCATTGCGAATCGCTTCCAGACTGCGAGCCTGGATTTTTAAGAGATCCAACAGGTTGATTTCGCCGGCCGAGAAGCTGACTTCGGTCATTTTCAGATGGGTTTCGGCGATTTGTTTCAACTCGTTGGCTATTGCCAGCTCCGCCCGCGTCACTTCCAGAGCATGCTCGGCTTCGTGCAGATTTTTCTCCAACTGCCGGTAAAGATGTTCGCGTTGCGCCTTGGCATTGTTCAGCTCCAGATTCACCTTCGCGATTTCCGGCGCGTTATAGGCCTCTCCGCCGAATAGCATCACCACGCCGACGCCGACACTCTCGATGTCTTGCCCGCTGCGGCCATCCCGTTGGCTTTTCGCGCCTACACTGAGCTTGGGTTGATTGATAGGATCGGTGGTTTTGGTCCATTCAATTTCTGCTTGTTTGCGGTCAATGATGGCATTGATAGCTTCCAACATCGGGTGGTTGCTGGTCACGGAGGTAATATCGCTGAGTTTTTCCTGATAATTGCCCGGCACCCGCGACAACGTAGTCAAACTGGCATAGGCTTTACGGCTATGCATTACCTCCGCCTCAGCTTGGGTTACCAACGCCCGGTTTTGCAGATATTCACCCTTGGCCAGCAACAAATCCGCGCGCGGCAAATCGCCCAGTTCCACCCGGCGTTCGACTTTCTTCATCAATTGCTCGGAAATCGACAAAGCATTTTGCGCCTGTTGCAAACCGATATTGGCGATTTCCATATTCCACAAGGCATCTCTGATCAAGCGTGTGACTTCCAGCTTAACCGCCGCCGATTGCTTTTGCGCGGAAACGCCGGCCCGCTCCGCCACGGCCTGGCCGGCATCGCGCTGCCCCCATTTCCAGGTAGTGATTTCGACTTGGGCCGAGGCCTCACGCGAACCCAGGTCGTCGGCAATTCGATCATCCATGTAATTTAAACCAACAGCCGTGGAGCCGGCCACCCAAGCATCACTGCGTTCGGCCAAGGCGTTGGCTTCCTGGGCCAAGGCTTCGCCAACCAGGCGATCCGGATATTTTTCCAAGGTTATTTCGACTAATTGCGACAAGCTCAGCGATTGATCGGTTTCGATAGGATCCATGTGCTCGACAATCAAATTTTCCGAAAACATTTCGCCGCGAGTCGCCGCCAAGCTCTCTCCGACAGAATTTATTTCGGCAAGGCAAGGCGCCGTAAGCAGCAGTAAAACAGGTAAACCGCATTTCAGATAACGGTATCCATTCATGGAGCACTCCAAAGCAATAATTGAATAGGGCTGAGCAGCCAAAGGCCTAATGGGCATTTGACCATTTTTAGAACGCGGGGCTGTTACGTGTTAAATAAGCGTACTTCAACAGCGAAGCCAACCCCTTTCAGAGCGGCGGCGCGCGGGATGGATTGTGGCTGAGTAAGGGATCCGACGCGAACAGCGGAATATAAGGGAAAAAATTAACGGTATCGATTTGCCGAATAATTGCCAAATCGGGAACTAAGCTAACCAGCAGATAGAAAACCGGCATCAGCCTGTCCAGCCATTGCTGCTGCTTGATAGCGGAGCCCAGATTGACAATACTATTTTGAATTTGCAGGTCGTGATCGACAGCCATCAAGGCGGGGTCGCCATCATGGTCGATATGCAGCGACTCGAATTCGTGCAAATGCAGGCCGCCCTGCATGGCTTCTCTACCGACATGGGCATGCACCAGCGGCGCTGCCACTTGCAAAAGCAGCAAAAACATAACTAGAAATTGACGCAAATATGCAACCATTTATGTTTTCAGAATGTCTGTTGGATGTCGTTAATCAGTAGACGGCGGTTGTATAGGACCATGCGAAAGGCTATTCTACTTGAATTACGCGATTTTACCCCGAATATCGGAATACATTTATTCACTTTAGGCAAACACCTATGAACAGAAAGATCGGTACCTTGGCAACATTATTCATTGCGCTGGCCTTACTGCTAGGCAGTGTCCAGGAAGCGCAGGCGAAACGCATGGGCGGCGGAAAGTCTTTCGGCAGCAAACCGAGCTATAGCACACCGTTTCAACGCTCCACCTCTCCCAGTGGAGCCAGCAGCCAGCCTACCCGCTCGGCTAGCCAGCAACAAGCCGCCGCACAAAATCAAACAGCCAGACAAAATTGGGCCGGTCGCGGCGGCCTGATGGGTATGCTGGGTGGCTTGGCTTTAGGCGGACTATTGGGCTCATTGTTCTTCGGTGGCGCATTCGAAAACATCAATCTGATGGACATGCTGCTGTTTGCCGGCGTCGCCTATCTGCTGTATCGCTTGTTTGCGGCCAGATCACGTCAGCAACCCGCCGCACCGACCGGTTACGGACCAGCTCACTCACAACCAGCGGAATCGCAAAATTATTATCGCGAAACTCAACAACCGGCAGCTGGCGGCTCCGGCTTCGATACCGATGTGCTGTTCAAAAAAGGCAGAACAGCAGGATTAAGCAACAATGAATATCAACAAGCCGCTAGTTTCGATGCAAACAAGCTGCCGGCCGGATTCGATCAGCGCGCCTTTTTGAGCGGCGCAGAAAGTGCGTACCGCTACCTGCAAGCAGCTTGGGATAGTCGCGACTTGGCGGAAATCCGCGGCTTAACCACGGACAAGGTATTTGTGGAAATTCAAGAGCAATTGCAAGCATCCAGCGCCAGCAACAAAACTGAGGTTCTGAAACTCAACGCTGAATTAATTGATGTCCGCGAAGCCGGCTCGGAGTTGGAAGCGGTAGTGTTATTCGACGCATTGATCAGCGAAGATGGCGCGAAAGCCGAACCGATCAAAGAAGTATGGCATTTCGTCAAACCCATAAACAGCAATCAAACCCGCTGGTTCCTGGACGGCATTCAGCAATTTGCAGAATAATCCGGCATGACGGCGGACAGCACTAAAGTCAGACAGCGCTACGATAGGCTTGCGCCTTATTTCGATGGCCTGGAAGGCTTTCTGGAAGGCTTGCTGTTTCGCCGTTTACGTAAAAAGCTCTGGTCGCAGGCTAGCGGCGCCCACATATTGGAAGTCGGGGTCGGAACGGGGAAGAACTTCCCGTTTTACCCTGATGATGGCCGGATCACCGCTATCGACTTCAGCCCGAAAATGCTGGAAATGGCCCGCCGCAAACAACAGCGTAAACAGATTGTTGTCGATCTGGCTTTGATGGATGTGCAGGCTCTGGATTATGCCGATAACAGCTTCGACACGGTCATTGCCAGTTTTGTGTTTTGTTCGGTACCGAAACCCAGAAAAGGCCTGAAAGAGCTCTATCGCGTTTGCAAACCTGGCGGTCAAGTGCTGTTGTTGGAACACGTATTAAGCTCCAACAAAGCTTTGGCGATGATGATGAATTTGTTCAACCCGCTGATTTTGAATACTTTCGGCGCCAATATTAACCGGCAGACGTTAAAAAGCGTGCAAGCTTGCCCGTTCCAAAAAATATTCGTCGATCCCGCCAGCAGCGACATGATCAAACTGATCCGCGCCATCAAATAAATCTTCTTCGCAAAGCCGCTCATTCGGGCGGTTTTTACTATTTAATCGCCTCCGTCTACAATGCACGCGTGCTTAATTGGGCGTAAATGACGGAAATTATGGCAAACAAGTTAAAATTGGCGAGCAAAAATAAGCGTTTGGCGCTTTTCTGTATTGCCCTGCGGACTGCCGCGCCTGCCGGGGCGGACGATACTCTATCCCATTTAAAAACCTTATCTCTCCAAGAGCTGAGTGCGTCCACCGTTTCCATCGCCTCGAAAAACCAACAACCTATCAGCGAAACCCCGTCGGCGGTATTCGTCATCAGCCACGAAGAAATCAGACGCTCCGGGATGCAGTCGATTCCGGAACTGCTGCGCAAGGTGCCAGGCCTGGAAGTCGCGCGGGTGGATGGCAATCAATGGGCGATCAGTAGCCGCGGCTTTAACGGGATAAATGCCAACAAGCTGTTGGTGATGATGGACGGCCGCACCGTTTACGACCCACTGAACTCCGGCGTTTACTGGAACGAGCAGGACTACCCGCTGGAAGACATAGACCGTATCGAAGTGATTCGCGGCCCCGGGGCAACGCTGTGGGGCTCCAACGCCGTCAACGGTGTCATCAATATCATTACGCGTTCCGCTCAGGAATCGCAGGGCGTATTGCTGTCAGGCGGCACCAGCAAGGAAGAGCCCGGATTCGGTACGTTTCGTTACGGAGGCCAACTCAATCCGGACTTCAATTATCGAGTCTACGGTAAGTACAACCATCGCGAGGATTTTCATTTTGGCAACGGCGAAAAAGCCAATGACAGCCTTGACATGGGCCGCGCCGGTTTTCGTAGCGATTGGACCCCGGACGCCCGCAAAAACCTGATTGTGCAGGGCGACTATTTCAATGGCGACATGCAGCAGTCGCTGAATAGCCTCGACCCGGTTTCGCCCATTAGCCCCGACAGCACCAAAAAATATGGCGGCAACCTGCTGTTACGTTGGCAACAAACCCTGGAAAACGATAGCCGCCTACAAATCCGCAGTTATTTCGATCATGCCGTCCGTAACCAAAGCCGACTGGATTATCGGCGCAGCACCTTCGACCTGGATTTACAGCATGATTTCAATTGGCACGCTCATCACGTAACGTGGGGTGCCGGTTATCGCTTCAATAGCGATCAACTTCAGCAAAAACAGGCGTTGTTACACTTCGATCCATCCGAGCGCGATGTGCACTTGTTCAACGTCTTTGCTCAAGACGAATGGCGATTTCTGGCAGACGAACTGCGCTTGATATACGGCAGTAAAGTCGAGCATAACGATTTTACCGGCTTTGAGATCCAGCCTTCCGCCCGGCTGTTGTGGGTGCCCAGTCAACAACACAGCCTGTGGGGCGCGGTATCCAGAGCAGTTCGCGTGCCGGCCAGGGCAGATCACGACGTCAATGTCTTGTTCAACGTAGCCCCCGGAACCACAGCCAACATTATGGGCGACGATAATTTCGACTCGGAGAGCGCAATCGCTTACGAATTGGGCTACCGCTTTTTCCCCAACGACATCTTTAACCTGGATACTACGCTGTTTTATAGCGATTACGGCCGGCTAAGCACCACCGAACCGCAAACGCCGCTTATCAACGGCGACAACATCACTATCCCATTTCTAATTGCCAACAAGGCAAACGGTGAAGCCTACGGCTGGGAAACAGCGCTGAATTGGCGGGTTTCCGAACGCTGGCGATTACAAGGTAGTTACAGCCTGTTTGCGATTGCCTTGCACCAGCGCGACGGTAGCCTGGATAGCGCCGCGACGGTGGCTGAAGGCAATAGCGCCCGCAACCGTTTCAACCTCAGCTCCTACTTCAATCTGCCGTATCAACTGGAATTCGATGCGCATTGGTATTACACCGATCACCTGATCAATCAGGTGCCGGCCTATCATCGTCTGGACTTGCGCTTGGGCTGGCAGCCGAATCTGCATTTTGAATTGGCTGTCGGTGCGCAGAATTTGCTGGACAATAGGCATCTGGAATTCAGCCCTAATATAGATAACGCGGTGATCAGTAGCGAATTCGAACGCAATTATTACCTTAAAGCGACGGTACGCTACTAAATGCGGTATACGAGCCTACACAGGTTCTTGGCAAACACCGGCGCAGTTGCGCGGCGGTGTGTGTTAATGCTGTTGCTAAGCTGTTTACCATCGCCGCAGTCGGGCAGAGCGGACGAGCCGCGCTTTAACGAGACAGAACTTAAAGCAGCGTATTTATACAACTTTGCCTACTTCGTTACTTGGCCGACAGCCAATAAGGCGTTTCAGTTTTGCAGTTACGCCAATTCGCCGGTCACCGGCATACTGGCAAAACTGATCGAAGGCGAGCGGGTAAACGACTTACCGATTCAGCTGATTATCGACCCAATACCCGAACAATTGCACGAATGCCAAGTGATTTATATTCCGGCGCAACAGGAAAGAATTCTCGCCGCGACCCTAGAGTTTGTCAGACCATTTCCGGTGTTGACGGTCAGCGATATCGCCGATTTCGAACACCGAGGCGGCATGATCCGTCTGGCTAACGACGGCCTTCGGGTTCAACCGGTTATACAACTAAAAAATGTGACGCGAACCGGGCTGGCGATTAGTTCCAAGCTATTGCGCAGTTCGCGGATGATTGAGTAGCTGCCGATAAGCAGCAACTCTCTGGATAATTTTGGCCGCGGCTCAAGAAATTAGAGCACTAACCGTAGAGAACGGTTGCGGATTGGTCTGGATCGAGGCCGTCGAATGGGCGTATGATTTTGCAACCAATGGGCGGCACGCCCCAAATATCTGAGCACGTAAATCAGGGTACAGGATTAACCGTTACCCTGAATCAAATTGGCCTTATAACTAGCGAACCGAATTAACGGTACGTTCCAGTTCTTCGCGGCTGAGATGGCGCACATCCTTGCCTTTCACCATGTATATTACCTGCTCGCAGACATTGCAGGAGTGGTCGCCTATCCGCTCCAAAGCCCTGGCTGCCCACAACATATCCAAGGCTCTGGTGATGTTACGCGGGTTTTCCATCATCTGCGTGATCAACTGCCGGGTGATGCTGGTGTATTCCCGGTCTACCTTGGCGTCCTGTTCAGTGATGGCAATCACTTCCTCAACATCGTTTCGGGCATAAGCATCCAATGCGCCGTTCAGCATATCCTTGACCAAATTCAGCAGATGTTCAATTTCGTAATATTTGTCCTGATAATAATCTGCACCTTCCAGACGCATGGTCATTTTGGCGATACGCGCCGCTTCGTCGCCAATCCGCTCCAAGTCGGTGATGATCTTGATCGTCGCGATCAACATCCGTAAATCAAAAGCCGCCGGCTGGCGCTTGGCCATGATTTCGGTGCACTCATGGTCGATGTCTTTTTCCATCTCGTTGACGTACTGGTCTTGCTGCACCACTTTTTCGGCATTCTCCATGTCGTTACTCATGAAAGCCTTGGTCGCCAAATCGACTTGCTGCTCAACCAGGCCGCCCATGGTCAGCACTTTGTTGCGAATATCTTCCATCTCCTCGTTGAATTGACGGGAAATGTGCTGTTTGATTTTGCTGTTATCCATTGTCTACCTCCTAGCCGTACCTGCCGGTAATGTAATCTTCTGTTTGTTTTTTCGCCGGATTGGTAAACAACTCGCTGGTTTCACCAAATTCGATTAATTCGCCCATGTACATAAAAGCGGTGAAATCGGATACCCGCGCCGCCTGCTGCATATTATGGGTGACGATCACTATCGTATATTTTTCTTTCAATTCGTTAATCAATTCTTCGATTTTCAGGGTGGAGATCGGATCCAGCGCCGAGGCTGGTTCGTCCAACAGAATCACTTCCGGCTCAATGGCAATCGCCCGGGCAATCACCAATCTTTGCTGCTGACCGCCGGACATCCCCAAGGCATTGTCGTTCAACCGGTCTTTCATCTCATCCCATAAAGCCGCGCCGCGCAAGGATTTTTCCACCACTTCGTCGAGTATACGTCGGTCATTGATGCCTTGAATCCTTAGGCCGTAGGCGACATTTTCGTAAATGGTTTTCGGAAACGGATTGGGCTTTTGAAACACCATGCCCACTCGCCGGCGCAGAGCCGCGACATTGACCGATTTATCGTAAATATCCTCGCCATCCAGTAGAATCTTGCCTTTGATGGTGACGCCGTCGACCAGATCGTTCATCCGGTTGATACAGCGCAACAGCGTCGATTTCCCGCAGCCGCTGGGACCGATATAGGCAGTCACTTTCTTGTGCGGCATTTCCATATTCACGCTATGCAAAGCCTGCTTCTGGCCGTAGAACAAGTCCAGGTTTTCGACTTTGATGCAGGTTTCTAGCTGTTCGGCGCTTTTTCTGTCTTCCCTTTTCAACGCACTAATGTCAATGGCGTGGGTATTCTTTTGGGCTGTTGTCATGGTATGGGGTCCAGTCTTCCGGATGGATATGCGAATTTAATTTTCCAGGGCGCGGTATTTTTCCCGCAGATTGTTACGTATCGAGATAGCGAACATGTTCAGACCAATAATCACCATCACCAGTAATAATGACGTCGCGTAAACCAAAGGTCTGGCGGCTTCGACATTCGGACTCTGGAAGCCGACGTCGTAAATATGAAACCCTAAATGCATAAACTTTCTATCCAGATGCAAATAAGGAAAATTGCCGTCTAAAGGTAAAGTCGGCGCCAGTTTCACTACGCCGACCAGCATCAAGGGTGCTACTTCGCCGGCTGCACGCGCCACCGCTAAAATCAAGCCGGTCATGATCGCCGGGCTAGCCATCGGCAATACGGTGCGCCATAGGGTTTCGGCTTTGGTGGCGCCCAGCGCCAAACTGCCTTCTCGAATCGATTTGGGAATCCGCGACAAACCTTCCTCGGTAGCCACGATTACCACCGGTAAGGTCATCAAGGCCAGCGTCAACGACGCCCACAGCAAACCGGGCGTACCGAAGACCGGGGCGGGCGCGGCTTCCGGGAAAAACAAGCGGTCGATATTGCCGCCGATGATGTACACGAAAAAACCCAAGCCGAACACACCGTAAACGATAGACGGTACGCCGGCCAGATTATTAACGGCAATTCGGATCACTCGGGTAATAAAGCCCTGCTTGGCGTATTCACGTAGGTAAACCGCAGCGATTACCCCGAACGGCGTGACGACGACCGCCATCAGCATCACCATCAACACAGTACCGAAAATAGCCGGGAAAATACCGCCTTCGGTATTGGCTTCACGCGGTTCGTCGCTCACAAAAGTGGCGAAATTAGCGACATATTCGCCGCATTTGTCCAGCACGCTCATCGTGTTGGGGCGGGTCATTTTCACCACCCGATTCAAGGGCAGACTAATTTCCTTGTTTCCGGCTTCCGCAACCACCAAGCTATAGCGTTTGCTTTCCTTGCTCAGCTTGCCGATTTGTTGCTGGATCACTTGGTATTGTTTTTCATAAGTCTGTTTTTGCGCGGCAAACTCCTGCTTAGCAGCATCGTTCCAGGCATTTTTCAGTTCCAGCCCACGCTGCTTCAAGCGCAGCCGCTCCAGTTCATAGTTGATCGCACCGACTTCGTGATCCTGCAAACTATCGATTTCGTCGTGCTGATTCAGCACGGTTGCCAGTTTCTGTTGCGCCACCTGCCAGGCCTGCTCGCCCTGGGCGATTACCACGCCGTCTTCCTTAACCGCCAGCAATCGGCCATAGAAATTGCCCCACTCGCGGCGTTCGACCATGATCAAATCGTCCGGCGTGGATTGGCTGTGAATGTATTGCTGCTGGATCCAGCGAAAATCGCTACCGAGAATATCGCGGTTACCGGTTTTTACCAGATGCTGCACCAAGTATTCGCCGTTATCCAGCAACTCATGGCCGGCGGCCCTGGCTTGCGCTGCGGGCAGTAACGAAGTCGCCACCGCTTCACCGATGATGGAGCTTTCCGGGCCATCGCGATCTTGATAACGATATTCAATGATGTCGGCCGGCCAGAAATGCCCCAACCCCCGCACCGCAATCAGCAGCAGTAAGCCCACCACCAGTATCAGATTTAAACTGACCGCGCCGGCGGTCATCCATATCCAGGGCGAACCGCTCTTAAACCATGCTTTCATCATAATGAGCTGTATTTTTGTCTTAGATTTTGGCGAATAACTTCAGCCAGGGTATTGACTACGAAAGTAAACATGAACAACACCAGCGCGGCCAGGAACAACACGCGATAGTGGGTACTATTCACTTCCGACTCGGGCATTTCCACCGCAATATTGGCGGATAGGGTACGCAAGCCCTGGAAAATGCTCAAATCCATCACCGCGGTATTGCCGGTAGCCATCAAAACGATCATCGTTTCGCCAACCGCACGACCGAAACCGATCATGATCGCCGAAAAAATACCGGGGCTGGCGGTTAGTAACACGACTTTGGTCATGGTCTGCCAAGGCGTGGCGCCCAGCGCCAACGAGCCGGTAGTCAAATGCTTGGGTACACTGAAAATCGCGTCTTCGGCAATGGAGAAAATCATCGGAATCACGGCAAAACCCATCGCTAAACCAACCACCAGAGTATTGCGTTGATCGTAACCGATGCCGAATTCCTCTCGCATCCAGGTGCGCAAATCGCCGTGAAAACACAAGGCTTCGATGGACGGACTTAACTGAAAAGACAACCAGGCGCCGAATATGACCACCGGGATCAGCACCACCGCATCCCAGCCGTCGGGAATTTTGTGACGGGTTTGTTCCGGTACGAATTGCCAAAAATAAGCAAAAATCATCACCGACAAGGGCACGATCATCAACAACGCAAAAATCCCGGTCAGATTGGCTTCCACGAAAGGCGCCAGCCACAAACCGGCCAAAAAGCCCAGAATCACGGTCGGCAAAGCGCCCATGATTTCCACGCCCGGCTTCACGTACTGGCGCACGCTGGGCGCCATGAAATAGCCAGTATAAATCGCCCCAAACAAAGCCAGCGGCACGCCCATCAACATCGCGTAGAACGAAGCTTTTAAGGTGCCGAACACCAGCGGCGTTAAGCTCATTTTCGGTTCGAAATCGTTACTGGCCGCCGATGATTGCCAGATGTAATCGGGTTTTGGATAACTTTCGTACCAAACCTTGTTCCATAACGAACTCCACGACACTTCCGGATGTTCGTTTTCGATAGTCCAATGATTGATTTTGCCGTCTTCGGTTTGCAGTAACATCGCGTTGGCGCGCGGCGACAAGGTGACGGAAACAGGCTTTCCGCCGGCGATTTTTTCCTTGATCAATTCCCGTGCGGCGGTGGAACTGTATATCCCGATCTCGCCGTTGGCGTCGGCTGCCAACATGCCTTTGCGGCGCTGTTCCGGGTTAATGGTAATAATCGGCGCGTCGGATACTTTAAACGCCCGCAATTTTTCAATGCTGAAATGGTTTTGCTGGTCGCGGACCATGGACCACTGCGCCATCACACCGCTGGTATCGCCTATCAACAGCGAAATATCGCCGTTCAAGAACTCCATGCTGCTGATTTGCACGCCTTGGTGCAGCACATTCAATTTATGTTTGATCTCGGGTTTGCTCTTGTCGAGAATATCGACCACAGTCAAATCCCCGGCACGGCTGGCCAGGTATAGGTTGCGCAGTTCTTTATCCAGCAGGATGAAATCCACTTCATCCGCGGCCATCTCAACCACCGAATCGGTGGCTTCCCAAGTGGCTTCATCGTCGAACAGCGATTCTTTTTTGCCGAGACTGCTCAAGACCATGCGGTTATCAGCGGTTTTTGCCAGCAAAGTGCTGTTTTTATCGCCTAACTTCACCGCCAGCTTGGTTAGCGCCTGGCCTTGCTTATCCACCACCAGCGGTTCGGCGCCTAGCGGATATTGAATAGCCGGGGTAATTGCCCGCTTCCCATTGGGATATGACAATTTGTAATCGTGTTTAACCACCACGGCACGGCCATCCGACAAACCAAAGGCGATGACACCTTTATCGACGCCGCCGTGCGCGTAGCTGGTAATTTGCACTTGCTCGGGAATCGGCAATGCTTCGGAGCGAATTAGCTGGCCGGTGGCGACGCTAAAAAATATCGCTTTGCCGGTATCGGTAAAACGCACGGCCACTTCGTTCTGCTCTTCCATCGACAGAAAAACGGTATTGCCCAACGCCTGCTCGGGTACGTCGTAACGGCCGATCGCTTCCGCATGAGAGGGCAGCAGTATCGGAAAAACCACATACAACAGATAAAAAAAGATTAACACCACCGCCAGGATAATACTCAACCCGCCGGCTACGACGCCGCGAGCCACCATTTTGTCCTTTACTAGCCGCCAACGCTGATAGCGCTCACTAGTCGCCGTCTGAAACAGCGTGGCTTTCGCTTGAGTGGAATGGGCTTCAGTCATAACAAGGTATCGTGGGTTAACAAAAAGCGGCGCCGAACAATCGCAACGCGGTCAGAGACAAAAAAGCCGATAAAACTGGAGAATTATCGGCTTGATATTATACAAGATCATCCGCCATTACTTGGCGAGAGGGGCAATGACATTGTTGGTATTAGCCAATCCCTTGCTGCATCCATGCAGAATTGTCCCTTTATCAGGCATCCTTGGCTGATGTAATTACTGAATCAGAGTCAAAGCTTTTTCGACTGCCTTGGCTGGCAGCGGAATATAGCCGTCCTTGATCACGACTTGTTGGCCGGTTTTGGACAAGACCATTTTGAAAAACTCTTTTTCCATAGGGGCCAGCGGCTCGTTAGGTTTTTTGTTTACGTAAATATACAAGAAACGTGACAGCGGGTACGCACCTGATGTGGCGTTCTCAGGAGAAGCTTCAACAAACGGCTGGCCGTCTTTCAGCGCCAGTGGCACGGCTTTTACACCCGAGGTGGAGTAACCGATACCGGAATAGCCGATGCCGTTTGCAGATGTAGTAACCGATTGCACAACCGAAGCGGAACCAGGTTGCTCGTTGACGTTGCTTTTGAAATCGCCTTTGCACAAGGCTTCATCTTTAAAGAAACCGTAAGTACCGGACACCGAGTTACGGCCATACAACTGAATAGGTTTGCTTGCCCAACCGCCAGTCAGGCCGGCTTGGCCCCAAGTGGTGATATCAGTGGCATAACCACATTTACGGGTTGAGGACAAAATCGCATCCACTTGCGGAATGCTTAAGCCTTTAACCGGGTTATCCTTGTTGACGAAAACCGCCAGCGCATCGATAGCAACCGGAATCGCGGTCGGTTTGTAACCGTATTTGCTTTCGAAATCGTCAATTTCGTTATCTTTCATTTTCCGGCTCATCGGACCCAGATTAGCGGTGCCTTCGGTCAACGCTGGTGGAGCGGTCGAAGAACCGGCTGCTTGAATCTGAATGTTGACGTTGGGGTAAATCTTGCCGAATTCTTCGGCCCACAAGGTCATCAAGTTAGCCAAAGTATCCGAGCCAACGCTGGAGATGTTGCCGGACACGCCGCTGGCTGCCGCATATTCAGGCAAAGCCGGATCCAATGTCGCGGGAGCCGCCACTGCTTCACCGCCGAGCAAAGCAGTCGATGCAAAACCAAATCCTAAAACCAGCGATTTCAGCTTGAATGTATTTTTCATATATTTTCTCGAAATGTTTAAAACTTAAGATTCATATTGCCAACCTAGCATGACAATAGTATGAAGCAAATGTGACAGTTTTATGACAAAAATGCCCAATTCTAACCGACCGCTAAAATCTAGCGCCCGCCAGAACCAACCCGGATGTGTTCCAGCTTTAAAAAACTGTAGCTAAAATCAACGGCTTGATCGTTTTTAACATCGTCCCTGGCAACTTCCCGCCATTGACTGGCATCGATCTCCGGGAAAAAAGTGTCGCCCGCGAAAGTATTGTGGATTTCAGTCAGGTACAAATAATCGGCATACGACAGCATTGCTTCGTATAAGGTGGCGCCGCCAATCACGAATAATTCCGGGCTATCGGCATAGCGTTGCAACACGCTATCGATGTCGCCAAACACCCTGCAACCGGGCTGCTGATAACTCGGATCGCGGCTGATAATGATGTTCTCCCGTCCCGGCAAAGGCCGGCCGATAGCCTCAAACGTTTTACGGCCCATCAATATTGGCGCACCCATAGTGATTTGCTTGAAGCGTTTCAAGTCGGCCGAGAGATGCCAAGGCATTTGGCCGTTCAGGCCAATGGCACGATTACTGGACATCGCCACGATCAGTGATATTTTCATGCGGAGTGTTTAAGATGGGCTTTGTAAGCAAAACATCATACTAGAAACCATCGTTTATGAAGAAAAACATCCTGCTGGTGTTTACGGGCGGCACCATTGGTTCGCAACTCAGCGGCAACACCATCAATACCGACGGCAGCGCCGGTTATAAGTTATTGCAACTCTTTGCAGAACAAGACCCCAAGCCGGGTTCGGTAAGCTTCAAAAGCTTGCAACCCTTGCAGATTCTCAGCGAAAACCTACATCCCAGCCACTGGCCGCAGATCATCGCTTCGATTGAAGCCGAAGATATTAGCCAATTCGACGGCATCATCATCACCCACGGCACCGACAGCCTGGCCTTTAGCGCCGCTGCGCTGAGCCTGTATTTTAATGGTTTGTCGATTCCGCTGCTGCTGGTTTCCAGCGATCTGCCGCTAGACAATCCCCAAGCCAACGGCGTGGCCAACTTTCTGTGTGCGGTGGAATTTATACGCCAACTTGGCCGAGCCGGCGTGTTTGTGCCGTATCGAAATCAGGGACAAGCGATGCTGATTCATCTCGGCTGTCGCCTATCGTCCTGCCTGCCGTTAAGTAGCGATTTCATCAGCGTGCAGTCGCAGGCCTGGATGCGCTTCGAGGACGGGCGGTTCCAGCCTCTGCAAAATTTGGCGCTAGGTACGCGTTCGCCTATTGCGCTTAAACCCGACTTTTCCAAGCGAATATTGGTGATCAGACCTTATCCCGGCCTGGATTACTCTGTCTACAATCTCGATAACGTCGATGCAGTGCTGCACGACCTGTACCATTCCGGGACGGCTTGCGCGTCAAGTGCAGCAGGAGAGCAATACAGCCTGGTGGAGTTCGTCAAACATTGCACCAGACAGGGTGTCAAAATATATCTGACACCGGCGCTATATTCAGAAAGCGCATACGCCTCAACTCGCGAGCTGTTGGATGTGGGCGCGGAAATGATCTGGAATACGTCGTTGGAAGCGGCTTACGCCAAATTACTATTGGCTTACGGCAATTTCGACACAACGCAGGCAATTTCTGGGTTTTTGGCACAGAACTTGGGCCACGAACAGCTGTGATTACGGTTGGATTTATAGTGCGTCGAGCCTGACGGCTTAACTGTAGCGAGGGGCGGATTGCCAAAAGGCAATCCGCTGAATAGTTGGGTACTATGGCTTAACTGGCGCAGGTACTGGCGGTTTTTTAACCAAAACCTTGGCATCCGGCCCCATCGACACAGAATAGTCGGTGGAGGAAATCACGTTCTGACTGGCGATGTCCACAACCCTTAGCGAAACGTAGACGTTGTTGTAGCCTGGCGCAAACGATCCTACGACGACCGCTTTAGCCCCGACGTTATTTAAAGCTTCCTTGGTTTTATCAGGCAGTTGCAGAATGCCGGCTTCGTTTTTAGCAAAAATTTCGGTAGGCAACTCCATACCCATCACCCGGTAACCGGAACGATGAAAGGCCGAGGAAATTTGATCGGAGACAATGCGGCCAAACGCCAGCGTTTGCTCCAGTTCGCCGACATTAACCAGCGAATTGATAACCACCAAACTACCTTTAGGTAAAGGTTCGCGCAAATCGAGAATCAGCTGATCAACCGCCTCGAAGCTTACCTCGACCAAATCGTCATCTTTGACTTCGCTAGCCCGAAACCCTCGGCTGCAACCGTTCAGCATCATCAGCGCCAACAGCATCAGCACCATCGTCTTTTTGTTAACCATAAGACCTCTCCTCTCGTAATTGTTGAAGTTATCAGAGCTTAAAACAGCAAGCCAGTCAATCTAATTTACTACCGCAGTATACACAGCATTGCGCTGGAGAGTTGCTTGAACGATGCCAGGCAAAACCCTGGATTTATTCGAACGCTTATTGACCGCTTTCGGTAACAATCACACCGATGCCGTTTTTCTGCAGCAATTCCTTAATCGTGGAAACGCTGGCGGGATTATCGTAGGGACCGACCTTAACGCGATGCCAGATAACATTGCCGACTTTAGCTTTCTCGACCCGGGACTCTATGCCGAGCGATGCCAGCTTAGCCTTGTGGCGCTCGGCTTCCGAGGCCTCCCGGAAGGAACCCGCCTGCATAATGTATTTGGCCGCCTTGGTTTTACCGACCAGCTGCTCACGTACCCGGGTTTTGATTTCGTAATCGGGCACCACGACTTCCGCCTGTGGCAGTATGGTATAAAAATCGTAACGCGGCTCTTCCGGTTCCGCAGGTTGTGACGGCTCCGCCGGTTTTTCCGGCTCGACGACCGCTTGAGTTTGCGGTTTGACCGGTAATTCCTGCTTTAGCTTTTCCACTATTTGCGGTGTTTCCGCTTCCTGCTTGCCTGCCACCAACTCCGGCACCATTTTGCGGATCATATTCAGAAACACCCCAAAAGCTACAATCAGCGCGATGACCAGCAACCAACGCCAAGGCGCAACCGACGATTTTTTCGGCTTTCTGCGACTGTTGGTGTAACTGGGGCTTTGAACGCGGTGCTTATAGTCTCTGGCCATTACATCGCTTCAGGTGCATTGATTTTCAATAAGGATAGGGCGTTGACCAATACTTGCTTGACGGCACAAATCAAATTAATGCGGGCATTACAAAGTTTGTCGTCGTCTACCAGGAACTGGTGTGCGTTGTAATAACTGTGGAACTGATTGGCCAGCTCACGCAAGTAATGAATCAATTGATGAGGCTCGTAATTCACAGCAGCACGTTCCAAAGCTTCCGGGTATTTGGAAAGTGTAGTCAGTAACGCGGCTTCCTGCTCTTCGGTCAACAGATTCAGATGCTCCATACCCAAATGCGGATTGCGTTGCCGACCTTTTTCGTCGATCTGGCGCAACACGCTACACACCCTGGCATGCGCATACTGCACATAATAAACCGGGTTTTCGTTGCTTCTGGAAGTGGCTAGTTTCAAATCGAAATCCATATGTTGCTCGGATTTACGCATCACGTAAAAGAAGCGGCACGCATCTCTACCCACTTCGTTGCGCAGTTGCCTTAGGGTGACAAACTCGCCGGAGCGGGTCGACATTTGTACTTTTTCGTCGCCGCGATACAAGATCGCAAATTGCACCAGCAATACTTTCAACTTGGATTCGTCGGCGCCCAGGGCTTGCATCGCCGCTTTCACGCGCGGAATATAACCGTGGTGGTCAGCACCCCAGATGTTGACGATTTGATCGAAGCCGCGATCCAGCTTGTTCATGTGATAGGCAATATCGGAAGCAAAATAGGTGGTCTGACCGTTATCACGCACCACCACTCTATCTTTTTCGTCGCCCAGGCGACTGGAGGCAAACCAAGTAGCGCCTTCCTGCTGGTAAAGGTACCCGGCCGCATCCAGACGCTTTAGGGCTTGTTCGACGGAATGATCGTCCATCAGCGAGCGCTCGGAAAACCACTGTTGATAGCTGACGCCGAATTCGGCCAAGTCGTTTTTGATATCGTCCAGAATTTCGTCCAGACCGGCTTGAAATACCTCTTTATAAGCGTCGCCGAGCAAGGCTTTGGCACGGTCGATCAACGCATCGATGTGTTTTTCCTTGTCGCCGCCTTGCGGCTCGTCGGCGGGCAAAT
Organism: Methylomonas sp. MK1; assembly: GCF_000365425.1. Classification (NCBI taxonomy): domain Bacteria; kingdom Pseudomonadati; phylum Pseudomonadota; class Gammaproteobacteria; order Methylococcales; family Methylococcaceae; genus Methylomonas; species Methylomonas sp. MK1. The sequence goes on along the minus strand of NZ_AQOV01000001.1, from coordinate 3,357,069 downwards.
CCGCCATCACTAGCGCGGCGGCTCGGCGGTAGGCATCGCCGGCTTTCTTATGCAAATTCGCGGAAATCTCCCGGACATATTCGCCGCGATAACCGTTGCTTGGAAAAGGCAGAACCTCGTCGCAGGCTTCCAGATACCGCAGCCAGACACTGGTAGCCAGAATATCCATCTGCCGGCCGGCATCGTTCACATAGTATTCTCGCTCGACTTGAAACCCGGCTGCCGCCAGCAAATCCGCCACAGCCGAACCGTAAGCCGCGCCGCGACCATGGCCAACATGCAAAGGCCCGGTGGGATTGGCGGAAACGAATTCGACTTGTACGCGTTTGCCCGCACCAATCTTGCTTAAACCGAACTCCGCTCCGGCATCGAGTACCTGTTTGACAATCTGGAACTGGCTGTCGGGATTGATGAAGAAATTGATAAATCCGGGGCCGGCGATATCAACCTTGGTGATCAGCGCATCGCTCGGCAGAGCCTCGACGATTTTTTCGGCCAGTTGTCTAGGATTAAGTTTGGCCGGCTTGGCCAGTAACATCGCCAGGTTGGTGGCGAAGTCGCCGTGTTGCGCATCGCGAGTGCGCTCTAAGTTGATTTGCGCAATAAAATCGTTTTCGAGAATACCTTGAGTTTTAAGGGCTGTAACGGCTTGTTGTAACAGGGATTCCAGCTTTTGTTTCATCGCGTTGAAAAATGGGGATTTATCGGAAAATAGCCGCCATTATCCATTAAAAACAAATTATTGGCTAGGACGCTCGCCGAACAGCGCCGTGCCAATCCGCACCAATGTTGAACCTTCGGCAACCGCCGCCTGCAAATCACCACTCATCCCAAACGAAAAGGTATCGAGATCGTTACGATCAAGTTGCCGCACTGCCTGATAGAGCTGCCGATACGGCAGGCATTGCGCCTGATAATCCTGCTGCGGCTCCGGAATCGCCATCACGCCGCGCAAACGCAAATTCGGCAATTTGCTAACTTGCTCGATCAGCTCCGGCAAATCGGCCAACTCAATCCCGGATTTGCTGGCTTCATCGCTGATATTGATTTGTAAACAGATATTCAGCGGCGGCAAATAGTCCGGACGCTGCTCGCTGAGGCGCTCGGCTACTTTCAGACGATCAACACTGTGCACCCAGGCAAAGTGCTGGGCAATTGCCTTAGTTTTATTGGATTGAAGCGGCCCGATGAAATGCCAGCTAATGTTAAAAGCCGCCAATTCCAGTTGCTTTTTCAGCGCTTCCTGCAAATAGTTTTCGCCGAAATGGCGCTGACCAATCCGGTATGCAGCGGCTATATCAGCCGCTGGCTTGGTCTTGCTGACGGCCAACAGTTGCACACTACCAAGCGGACGTTGTGAATCGATTTCGGCCTGGCGGAGTTGCTTGCTTACATTGGCGAAACGCTGAGCGATACTATTCACGATCCTCAGCCGCCGATTCTTTTTTGACAAATAAGCGCGAAAACAGCAATCCGGATTCAAACAACAGCCACATCGGCACTGCCAACAGGGTTTGCGACAAAGCGTCGGGCGGCGTCAAAAACATCGCGATGACAAACACTCCGACGATGACATACGGCCTCTTTTCAGACAGCGTCTCGGGGGTGATGATGCCGGTCCAGACCAATACGATAGTGAAAATCGGAATTTCGAACGACAATCCGAAGGCAAAAAACATCGCCAAAACAAAATCCAGATAAGTGGCTATATCGGTCATCACCGCCACCCCGGCCGGCGCCGCCGACGTGAGATAGCCGAATACCAACGGGAATACCAGAAAATAGGCGAAGGCCGCGCCACTGTAAAACAACAACGTGCTAGCCAATAGCAACGGCGCCACCATCAGCTTTTCATGACGATATAAGCCAGGCGCCACAAAGCCCCAGAACTGGTAAAGAATGAAGGGAATGGAAATAAACACCGCAACTACGAATGCGAGTTTGAACGGCGTGAAAAACGGCGATGCTACATCGATGGCGATCATCGTGCTGTTTTTCGGCATATGCTGCAACAGCGGCTCGGCCAGATAGGCATAAATCTCGTTGGCGTAGCTTGCGGTACCGACAAACACCAGTAGCACGCATAGCACCACCTTTAACAGACGGTCGCGCAGTTCGACTAAATGGCTAAAAAAAGACTGCTCGTTATCCAGCGGTGCTTGGTTTGTCATCGTCCTGATTGATTTCGGTCGCTGCCTGAGCATTGAAGTTAATATCGTCAAGGGCCGACTGAGTATCCTGCACCACTTTCTGCAATTCGCCGGCTATGGACTGTTGCTGGATTAACTGGCGCATCTCCTCGGCGTGCAATTCCTGTTTAATTTCCGCCTTAGCAGTCGCCAGCACAGTACGGGCCTTTCCTACCCAAAACCCAGCCAAGCGGGCCGCTTTCGGCAATTTTTCCGGGCCTAGCACCAATAGCGCCACCAACCCAACCATCAACAATTCTGAAAAGCCGACATCGAACATATCGCAGACTAAGCCCGATCTTTTTCTTTATTAGTCACTTCGCCTTCCAAAGGCTCTTCTTCCTTACTTGCAATCGCCTTATCTTCGCTACCTTCCTTAACAGCCGAACGGAATCCCCTAATCGCCTCGCCGAGATCGGCGCCAATATTCTTCAGACGCTTGGTGCCAAACACCAAGATCACGATAACTAACACTACTAATAAATGAGGGATGCTTAAACCCATTGTTCACTCCTTAATTTTAACCATCAGGAAACATCGCGCTGCGCTTTTTCCTGTAAACCGGACAATCCGAAGCGCCTTTGCAACTCATTGATCACATGTTCCGGCCCGAGTTCCTGATGCGCCAACATCACCATGCAGTGAAACCAAAGATCGGCGGTTTCATACACTATTTTATCCTTATCGCCGTCTTTGGCGGCAATCACCGTTTCGGTGGCTTCCTCGCCTATTTTTTTCAAAATATGATCCAATCCCTTGGAGTATAAACTGGCTACGTAGGACTGATCGGCAGTTTGCAGCTTACGCTGTTCAAGAACCTGGGCCAATTGCTGTAAAACTTCGCTCATTAGCTTTTGTTTAGATTGAAAATTGCAAAATCATAGCACGTTGCCGAAACAGCCAAAAAAAATCTATCGGCAAAAAAAAGCCTCCCTATGCTTGCGCAGAGGAAGGCAAAAAAACCAGCGGAGTGCTTAGAAGGAGGTTCCGCTCGTTATTACAACACCAGGAGGTAGTTACAAATTCTTGGATCGGCTATTCAGCAGCGCCTTAGTCGACATATTGCTAAATATGGAAGTGGCAGCGAATAACATTGTGGAGATGACGAACAAGCCGGAAATAAAGCTCCAAACACCGACAATAAAAAGAACGCCGATCAAGATGTCTTTTTTAAAGTCGTTCATTGTGCTCAAATTCTCTATTTTTAAATCTTGCGCTTGACAAGACTTCATGCGCTTGCTCTTCAGTTGCAGCGCACTATACAGGATAGAAAAAAGTTTACAATTAGGCTTTTACTAAATAAATTGTATACAATTTAGAAACAATAGAAATGTCAACGCTTTTTGGTGATTTTTTTACTTTCCAGGAGATACCATGGACAAACTAACCAGCATGAATGTCTTTGTCCGCGTCGCCAAAGCGGGCAGCTTTGCCGGAGCCGCCAAGGACCTTGATATTTCCAGGGCTATGGCGACTAAACATATCATGCAGTTGGAAAGCGAACTGAACACGCGCCTGTTCAACCGTACGACCCGCAGCTTAAGCCTGACGGAAGCCGGCGAGGCTTACCTGGAGCGTTGCCAGCAAGTTCTACTGGACGTAGCGGAGATGGAATCGGCGATCACTCACCTACAAACAGAGCCGCGCGGCACCCTAAAAATTCTGGCGCCACCGGTCATCGGCGCCAGCCATATTTCGCCGGGCTTGACCGAATATCTAAAAAACTACCCCGACCTCTCCGTAGAGATGGTGCTGAAAGGCGGACAAGTCGATTTAATCGATGAGGGCGTCGATCTGGCTATTTATTTGGGACAACTCAACGACACTAGCCTGGTAGCCCGAAAGTTGGCCAGTTCCTCGCTGGTCGTTTGCGCGTCCCCGGAATATCTTAAAGCACATGGCACTCCGCAAGACCCGGAAGACCTGGAAGACCATAGCTGCTTGATCAACTGGGCGATCCCGCCGCGGAACAAATGGCGCTTCAAGGGCATTCTCGGGGAGCGCACTGTCACCGTCACGGGCAGGATGCAGGCCAATATGGCCGATCCGATCCGCAACGCCGCGGTGAATGGCTTGGGCCTGATCATGTTGCCGCGCTATATCGTCGGCCGCGACATCGAGCAAGGCCGGCTGCAAGTAGTGATGGAGCAATACGGTATCGCACCGCTGGAAATTTATGCAGTGTACCCGCACCGCAAATATTTGTCGGCCAAAGTACGTTCGTTTTTAGAGTTTATTCAAGCCTGGCTACCGCATCGGATCGGCATGAACCCATGACCGAATTGCAAGACAAGTGGGATACCATTTACCGAAATGCCTGCTCTCCGCCACTCCCTGCCGAGGTGCTGAGCCAACACCAGTACTTGCTACCCAAGCAGGGCAAAGCGCTGGACTTGGCCTGCGGCCTGGGCGGCAACGCCGTCCTCCTGGCCGAGTCCGGCCTTGATGTGGACGCTTGGGATATTTCCTCGGTCGCTTTACAAATATTGCAACAACAAACTACCGAAAAAGGCCTGTCAATCGCCACTCAGCAATGCCATATCAGCGCCGAAACACTGGCGCAACAGGCTTACGATGTGATTGTCATCTGTCGTTTTCTTGACCGAACCCTGTGTAATGCGATAATGGCAGCCTTGAAACCGGGCGGCCTGCTGTTTTATCAAACATTTACCCGCAACAAACTTGACCAACAAGGCCCCAGCAATCCCGAGTATTTACTGGCAAACAACGAATTATTGCGGCTATTCAGCCCCTTAAGTGTGGTTTTTTACCAAGAATACGCAAAACTCGGCGATGTGCGATTCGGCAATAGAAACGAAGCCTGTTTTATCGGGCAAAAATGAAGCGGTAAATTAATGATAGAAAATCTCGACCCCAAACAGTCCTGGGCTGTATTACAAACCAATCCGGCAGCGGTATTGATCGACGTTAGAACAGCCATCGAACACAGCTTTGTCGGCCATCCGCCGCAAGCGATTCATGTCGCTTGGAAAGAATTTCCGGGCATGCAGTTAAACACGGGTTTCGTAGACCAAGTGCGGCAGCACGCCCCGAATAAAGCCACGCCGATTCTGCTGTTGTGCCGCAGCGGACAACGTTCTGTAGACGCTGCCAAAGCCCTGGAAGCTGCGGGCTACGAGCACCTGATCAACATTCTGGAAGGCTTCGAAGGCCCGCTGGATGAAAACAAGCATCGCGGCAATACTGGCGGCTGGCGTTTTCACGGCTTGCCTTGGCAACAAAGTTAATCCCTCAAGCCAATCGGTCCGCGCCAGCGCGGAAACCAAAACTAAATCCCGCTGGGCGGCTTGTCCGTTCGGCCTATCTGTTCCTTAAAAATCATCTAGTAAATTATTGTGATAGAAAAACTTAGAAACATCGCGATCATCGCTCACGTCGACCATGGCAAAACCACCCTCGTCGATCAATTGTTGCAACAGTCCGGCACCTTCGACGCGCACACCAAAGTCGACGAACGGGTGATGGACTCCAACGCGCTGGAAAAAGAACGTGGCATTACCATTCTGGCAAAAAACACCGCGATCGACTGGAACGGCTATCACATCAATATCGTCGACACTCCGGGCCACGCCGACTTCGGTGGCGAAGTCGAACGGGTTTTATCGATGGTGGATTCGGTTTTATTGCTAGTGGATGCCGTTGACGGCCCGATGCCGCAAACCCGCTTTGTCACCAAAAAAGCCTTTGCTTTGGGTTTAAAACCCATCGTCGTCATCAACAAAGTCGATCGCCCGGGCGCCCGCCCTGATTGGGTCGTCGATCAAACTTTTGATTTGTTCGATAACCTCGGCGCCACTGATGAGCAGCTGGATTTCCCGATTGTTTACGCCTCCGCGTTGAACGGTTTTGCCGGTTTGGAAGCCGACGTATCCGGCGGCGATATGACACCGCTGTTTCAAACTATTGTCGATAAAGTAGCGCCGCCGCCGGTTGAAGTGGACGCGCCCTTCCAAATGCAGGTCATCAGCCTGGATTACAACTCCTATGTCGGCGTTATCGGTATCGGTCGCATTCAACACGGCAAAGTAACGCGCAATATGCCGTTAACCATCGTGGATAACGAAGGTAAAAATCGTAGCGGTCGGATGTTGAAATTGTATGGTTTCCATGGATTGGAACGCGTCGAAGTGGAAAGTGCGCAAGCGGGCGACATCATTGCTTTCTGCGGTATTGAAAACCTGAAAATCTCGGAAACCTTGTGCGACCCTAATAACGTAGTTGCCTTGCCGCCGCTATCCGTCGATGAACCAACCGTGAGCATGACCTTCCAGGTCAACAATTCGCCGTTTGCCGGCAGAGAAGGTAAATTCATTACCACCCGCCAGATTTACGATCGTTTACAAAAAGAGTTGCAGCACAACGTGGCTCTGCGTGTTGAAACCACCGATGATCCGGACAAATTTAAAGTATCGGGTCGCGGCGAGTTGCATTTATCGGTGTTGATCGAAAACATGCGCCGCGAAGGCTTCGAGCTGGGCGTATCGCGTCCACAAGTTATCATTCGCGAAATTGATGGCGTTAAATCGGAACCGTTTGAAAACGTCACGATTGAAGTAGAAGAACAACATCAAGGCACCATCATGGAGAAATTGGGCGAGCGTAAAGGCGACCTGAAAGACATGGTGCCCGATGGTAAAGGTCGTATCCGCCTGGAATATGTCGTGCCTTCCCGGGGCTTATTGGGGTTCCAGACCGAGTTCTTGACGGCAACCTCCGGATCCGGCTTGTTCTATCATGTCTTCGACCATTATGGCCCCGTGAAAGAAGGTGCGGTCGGCAGTCGCGTGCGCGGCGTCTTGATCTCCATGGCCAAAGGTAAAGCGGTCGATTACTCGCTATATCCGCTGCAAGCGCGTGGTGAGTTGTTGGTGGTTAATGGTGATGAAATCTACGAAGGACAATTAGTCGGCATCCATTCCCGTAGTAGTGATTTAGTGGTTAACCCAACCAAACCCAAGCCTTTAACCAATATTCGTGCCGCGGGTACTGACGACAGCTTGACCTGCGCCAAAATTCAAAAAATGACGCTGGAACAAGCTTTGGAGTTTATCAGCGATGACGAACTGGTCGAAGTGACGCCTAAATCCATTCGTCTACGTAAAATCTTATTGACTGAAAACGAACGCAAACGCGCACCGAAATAGTCAAACTAAAAAGCCGTTCTCGTTACTAACGAGAACGGCTTTTTCAAACTAAACCATTCATTCCGACTCTACTGCAATACAAACTTAACACCTATCACCAGCAGCAAGGTTGCCAGTACCGGACGCAGAAAATATTCCGGAATCTTGGCACTCAGATGACTGCCGATCCAGATTCCCGGCACCGACCCCAGCAACAAACTGATCAACAAATCCAGGTCGAAATTCCCCAGACTCAAATGCCCCAAACCGGCCACTGCGGTTAAAGGAATCGCATGCGCCAAATCGGTACCGACAATTTTCAACGTGGTCATTCTGGGATATAGAAATAACAAAGCCACAGTTCCTAAAGCGCCGGCGCCAACCGAGGATAAAGTGACCAACACTCCGAGTACCGCACCGGTAAACACCGTCGCAACTTTTTCCCAGCGCGGCGAAAAGCGGCCGCTGTTTTCCTGGTTGCTATGCTCGTCATCGATTGCCCCCGTCTTGGCGGCTTTACGCAACAGAATACTGCGAACCAGCAAAGCCAGAGCCGTCAGCAACAAGGCCACACCCAAAGTAAACGTAATTGCGCCGGTCACTTCCTTGCCGACCTCCATCAGATTTTTCAGCACATACAAAGTGATACCGGCGAAAGGCAAACTACCCAGTGCCAACCAGCCGACGATTTTCCAGTCCACTGAACCATGCTTACCATGATGAACAAACACCCCGGCGGTTTTCGTAATCGACGCATACAGTAAATCCGTGCCTACCGCGACGGCCGGTTTAAAGCCAAACAAAAACACCAGAAGCGGCGTCATCAACGAACCGCCGCCAACACCGGTAACACCGACCAGCATACCCACGACAAATCCGGATGCCGTATACATTAAATTCATAGACAATCACCTTAAACTTCATAATATTCGATAAGTGACCTCATTATGCCAGCGCAGTCACTCAGCTTATTAATGATTAAATTGCATATGTATATTTAATTTTTAGATATTTATCTGCCTGAGCGCAAATTTACTCAACACCTAAATACCTGAGCTCGACGCCATCCTCGAGTAAACTGACTCTTATTCGCTAAAATCCAACTTTAGGAGGATTTATGGTTAGGCATGCAATAGTTTTAGTATTTGGCTGGTTTTTGTCAGGTACGGCCTTCGGTGATCAAGATGACTGGGTCTACACGCCTCGTCAACAGCCGCAGCAACGACAATACCGGCAGCAACCCGAACAGCGGCAATACAATCGCCGAGACTATTACAGCAATGACTATGATGACCAGGATCGTGATCGTGATCGTGATTATCAAGACTATCAAAGAAATCAAGGCAACCACGATTTTCAGGGCTATCGAGGTGGTTATCGGGGCTATATTCCTCAGCCTCCGACCGGCTATCAGGCTCCAGCCGATTATTATGGATTACCGCCAGTAAGGGGGTTCGTCTACCCACCGCAACCGCAGCAAATGCCGGGATTCGAGAATCACCAACGCGGACGCTGGTAGCCGCAAAACGAACTATTGATCCTTAGCATGAAAAAGGGCATCAGGCTTTCGACATTTTTTCACTAAGATTGACCTTGTGATTCTGAGCGTTTTTGTCGGGAATTCGATAAATTGTCGGACAGTTGGCAAGCGTTCCCGAAGATGGGCTTTTTGGCGGGCTTGGGGGTTGCCATGAAAGTGCCGACTTTCTGTTTACAAGGACACGCTGAACACGCTGGTCGCACTAGTGGATCGACAAGCTCACCACGAACGGAATCAATAACATATGGTTCGCCTTGAGCCTGGTGATGAACTTACTCAGAGCCGCGTTAAGTTTTAAAAACAAACAGTTATTTCCGAATTTTGGACCCGGCGGAAGTTGGTCATGATTTTGCTTGGCGGTTAATGCCTGTCCAAATCAAATCGACTAAGGGGAATAAAATGTTTGAACACAAAAATCTTGACGGTACTTGGAACCGCGTTGTTTCAAAAAGCGATGCGTTTCTAAGCGGTGATATTCTGGAAACTCGGGATATGGTCGGCACCGAACCCGAGAAAATCGCCCGTATGCAATTTGCTGTGATCGGCCAGTACTTGGTCGAGCGTTGCCTGCCGCCGGAAGCCTTGAGTGAAACTTGGGCGCAGGATGCCGGCAAACTCCCTTGGTGGGATTCAGTAAAAAACCCGCCGCATATGGGCATTATCGCCGACTTCAACAGCCACAACGGCGGTCTGCATCGTATTCCTTTCGACGCCAATCATAATGTCGTCGGCTTTGCCAGCGATGGTGAGGAAATCGTTCTCGGCAAAGGTGTGTACACAGTCACCCGCAAAAGCGATGGCAAAGAGTTAAGCGCTGCATCGCAGAGTGAGCTGCGTGCGTTGTATTTCGCGTAACCGGTGGATTGATCGGCATAGAACTGGGTTGAGCCAAGCGAAACCCAGTTTTATTAACCCGGCCCTCAAATATCGTCGCTCCCGCGTAAGCGGGAGCCCTGTTTTCACACTGGATTCCCGCTTATGCGGGAATGAGGGTATCAGGGAATTTAAGAGCTTGGTTAATAAAAAGCTTGGAATAACCATGATCTACCTTGAATTCTAATTCTGCCCTTAACTTCGAATAGTTGGTTTCCCTGAAACGCCCGTCCCACTCAGGCGGAGATCCAGATTTTTGATTATCTCTCGGTCTCGGATGCTACGTATCGATATGCAGTTTTCTCACTTCCCGCTCACCGGCATGATGTGTTTTAGGTAATAATCGGCACGTAGCTGAGAATGCTACGAGTTTTTTCGTTGAATGTAGATTATCGGAACAGAACATGGGTATACAGGATCGCGACTACTACCGGGAAAAATATAAACAGGCGTCGCAAGGCAGTAGTCCCGATTTTGTTGTCAATCAGAAGACCCCGCGTCGTCAAGTAAAAACACCTAGCAGTGCGCGTTATCTGTTGTTTCCAGTCTTAACCATTGCCGCACTTTGGTACGGTGCCGATGCCTTTTTGAAGTTCCAGCAGGCCAAAAGGCAGACGGAGATACCGCTACCGGTCGCTATTGCTCCGCAAGCCCAACCACAATCCAATCTCATTTCCCCCAAAGCCGGTGGCGTTGTCTTGAAAACCGACCCGCAAGGCCATTTTCGCGGTACGGTGTTAGTCAATAATGTGCCCATGCCTTTTCTAATCGACACCGGAGCGACCAAAACTGTGATTCCGAGCGGTATGGCAATCCAAGCAGGTCTGCCCTTCGGCGGCGTGGTGCAATCGAATACTGCCGGCGGCAAAGTAGCGGATCGCGCAACTCAAATCACAAGCCTGGTTCTGGGTAGTGCCGTCATCAAAAATCTCGAGGCGCACATCAACGACCATTTGGATGAAGTGTTGATTGGCATGAATACTTTAAAATATTTCCAGATCACGCAAACGGGCAATACGCTGACCTTGGTAGCCAATAACCAAGCCGGCAACAGACCCGCGAATCAGTCCATGACCAGCCTGGAAACTGTGGCCGCCAATCAGCCGGTTAAAAAGCCCACGACCATCAAAAAAACCGTGCACTGCGATGAACATAAGGTCTGCACGACAACCTACAGCGATCATTGATGTCAGCCATTAGCAGCAGTTTTTATGCTTACCTATCGCGCTTGCGTTGGATCAAGCGTTGGGGTTTGAAGCGCAACGCCCATGAGGAAAACGTCATGGAGCATAGCTGGGAAGTAGCGGTGATTGCCCATACCCTGGCGTTGATCAAAAATCGCTATTTCGCCGGTCAAGTCGACGCCAATGCCGTGGCCACCGCCGCGTTGTATCATGATGTAACCGAAGTGATTACCGGCGATTTGCCGACGCCGATCAAATACCACTCGCCGGCGATTCTCGGCGCTTATAAGCAAATCGAACAACAGGCCGAAACTGAGCTGTTGAACCTGTTGCCGGACGCATTGCGCGAGGATTTTCGATCATTTATTCAACACGAAAACCTGCCGGATGCTCATCAGCAAATCATTAAAGCGGCCGACAAGATTTCCGCCTACTTAAAATGCCAAGCCGAACTCAAGGCCGGCAACACCGAGTTTGAAATGGCCGCCGCGCAGTTGGCTAAGAATATTCATGAATTGCAGCAGCCGGAAGTGGTGTTTTTTATGCAGGCTTTTGCGCCCAGTTGTGGCTTAACCCTGGATGGCTTAATGCAAAAAAGCGATTCCGAAACAGGCCGGCACTAAGCTAAAAGATCGGGCGCTATAGTCCGCGCACTAATAGTTTCAACTGATTTTTAAATTCGCTTTTCAGCCGATAAAGCTGCGCCGGCCGATGCGCACCGGCCGATTCGGTTTGCCCGGCGACTGTTTCCAATACCCCTAATTCGTCCATCTTTCGTCGGAAACTGACTTTGTTCAAGGTTTCGCCCAAGCAGGCCTCGTAAATCTTCTGCAATCTTGGCAGGCTGAAGGTTTCACCGGCCAAGTAACAAGGCAAGGAGGAATACTGCGACTTGTTACGAATCCGGTCTACGGCGGCGGCAATAATCTCGTTATGGTCAAACGGTAAGCGCCGCAACGCATCCACTGGACAAATCGTTAGGCCTGGATTGGTTGCGGACAGGATCAAATCGGCATCGACCAAGGCAAAATACACTACCGAGATTGACCAACCGCGCGGATCTCGCGCTGCGCCGGCAAAGGTTTTCAGTTGCTCTAAATAAGGCGGCAGCAAGCCCGTTTTTTGTTGCAGGATGCGTACTGCGGCGTCCAGGCAATCCCTATCAGCTTGGGCGTGGATATAGCCGCCGGGTAAGGCTTCCTGGTTTGCGTAGGGTTCTTTGTCGCGTTTGGACAGCGTGACGCACAAGCGATCTTCTTTGATGATCAGTAAGACGATATCGACGGTTGAAATAATGGGCTCGGGCATAGCAATCTTGAGTTGGGCGATGGGAGGCATCTTACTTAGTAAAGAATTATAACTATACCTTTATAAAAAAGAGCATATGATAAATTTTTGTTAGTTGCATTATGAAACTAACTTAGTTAAGCTAAGCCCATCTCAAATATCGTCGCAGGTTAAAGCCCATGGCCAATTCTCAATTACTGATCATCGATGCGCAAAACGACTTTTGCGATCACGCTACCGAAGGGTATGTTCCGGCCCTACCTGTGCCCGGCGCCTATCAGGATTGCCTGAGACTGGCGCAGCTGATTGAGCAAGTTGGACTTGCCATTAACGGAGTTATCGCTACGCTCGATAGCCATCACATGATCGATCTAGCGCACAACACATCTTGGCTAACTGAACACGGCGCAGCACCGCCGCCATTTTCCGTGGTCACTGCTGCTGATTTTTTAGCTGGCCGTTATCGCTTGGCCGCCACACCGGTGTCACCGGAGCAAAACGATTATGTTCTAAACTACTTGCGACAACTGGAACAGATGCAGCGGCCTTTTATCCTTTGGCCGCCGCATTGTTTAATCGGCACACCGGGACACAATCTTAATGCCGAGTTGGCGCAATCCTTAAGCCATTGGGAAACGCGAACCTGCAAAGCCGTTACGCTCGTGCAAAAAGGCGAAAACATTTGGACGGAAAGCTTCTCGGCGTTAAAGGCCGTCATCCCGGATCCTGCCGATCAGGCCACGCAGCTGAATCAAGCCGTGTTGGGAATACTCGGTCAGGCGGATCGTTTATTGATCGCCGGCCAAGCCAGCAGTCATTGCGTCAAAGAAACGATTTGCGACATCTTGCAGTTCGGTGCCACCGAGCTAAAACACAAGCTGGTAATTCTGACTGACTGCATGAGTCCTGTGAGTGGATTCGAAGCGGCAGTTGAGCAATTTTTTACCGAACTGCACGCACAGGGCATTCGTCTGGCGACCAGCACCGAAATGGCCTTAGAACTCGCCTCCGCAAACCCTAAAGAATAAGGAATGCTCATGACTGCCATCGTCAAAAGCCTGCTAGAAAACGATTTGTACAAATTTCCGATGTGGCAAACCATGCTGCATAAGCGCCCGGAAGCCAGTGCCGAATACGATTTTATCTGTCGGAGTACGCCGGAATATCCACTGGCTGACTTGCTGGGTGATGTCAAACAAGAACTGGATCACCTCTGTTCCCTGCAATTTGCCGATGACGAACTGGCCTATTTAGCCAAGCTGCGTTACTTAAAGCCGGATTTCATCGAATTCCTGTCCTTGTTTCGGTTCAGAAGCAAATACATCAAGGCATTTGCCGAAGGCGACACCCTGAGAATTCAAGCCCAGGGCCCGCAAGTGCATGTGATGAATTTCGAGATATTTTGTTTATACATCGTCTCTGAATTGTATTTTCGTCGCTTCGACCAGGCGGCGCTGCTGGCGGAAGGCAGACGGCGTTTGCAGGAAAAATTGGCCACGCTAAAAGCCTTTGCTGAGCAGCCCGCAAAAACCCACGCCTTCGAGATTTTCGATTTTGGTTTACGCCGGCGCGCCTGGGGTAGTTGGCAAGAAGAAGTCGTGCGCACGTTTCAAGCCGAAGTGCCGAGCTTGTTCAAAGGCACGTCCAACGTCTATCTGGCCAAACAATTCGGCTTAACGCCGATTGGCACCATGGCGCATGAGTATCTGCAATCTTATCAAGCCCATGTCGTGCGGCTGCGCGAGTTTCAACGGATGGCCTTGGAAGATTGGGCGCAGGAGTTTCGCGGCGACTTGGGCGTCGCCTTAACCGACACCATAGGCATGGATGCTTTCCTTCGTGATTTTGATTTGTATTTTGCCAAGTTGTTTGACGGCCTGCGGCACGACTCTGGCGACCCGGTGGTTTGGGGTGAAAAAGCCATCGCCCATTATCAAAAACTACGCATCGATCCGCATAGCAAACGCCTGGTGTTCTCCGATGGTTTGGATATTCCCAAGGCGATTGGCCTGTATGAACACTTTGCGGATCGCATTCAGCTGGGCTTTGGCATCGGCACCCATTTAACTAACGATCTTGGCGGCCCCAAGCCTTTGAATATTGTGATGAAGCTGGTGCGCTGTAACGGCGACCCGGTGGCGAAACTGTCCGACGCCCCCGGCAAGACTTTATGCAACGACCAAACCTTTATTGCCTATTTGCGGCAAATTTTTAATCACTACGCCTAAATTCTGCATAGGAATTTTTTATGTCTACACGTAATGCCTTGACCATCGCCATCGCGCAAATTAATCCGATGGTCGGTGATTTCGCCGGCAATCTTGAGATTGCCCAGGATGCTTTCCGGCAAGCCAGCGAGCAGAAGGCGCAACTGTTGGTATTTCCGGAGCTGTCTTTGTGTGGTTATTACCCCGGCGACCTGTTGAACGAATCGGCTTTTATCCGTAAAGCCTACGAAGCGCTGGCGGACCTGGCCGCTTTCTCGAAACAGTATCCGGGCATCAGCGCCATTGTCGGCATGCCGATAAAGTCGACCGGGCCAGGCAAGCCGCTGTATAACGCGCTGATTGCCATCCATAACGGCGAGATAGTTGCCGAATATCACAAGCAACTGCTGCCCACCTACAATATTTTCGACGAGCGCCGTCACTTCGAGCCCGGCCAGCAAGGTGCAGTCAGCATCGAGATCGGTGGCTACAAGGTCGGATTGATGATTTGCGAAGACGGCTGGAACGATAACGCCGACGATTATCCGGTTAATCCTTACGAAGCACTTGCTGAGATTCGCCCGGACTTGGTGGTCAGCATTAATGCCAGCCCGTCCAATATCGGTAAACGCGCACAGCGGCATCAAGTGATTTGCGGCGCGGCACGCCGACACGCGTTGCCGATACTTTACGTCAATCAAGTCGGCGGACAAGACAGTATCGTGTTTGACGGGGCATCGTTTGCGGTGAATGCCGATGGCGAAATTGCGCGCGAATGGCCGGCTTTCGAAACCGTGATAGACACGTTGCGTTTTGCCGAGGGCGGATTTCAAACCATTGCGCAACCGGCCCAATCCCAAATTGATAACGATCAGGAATTCATTCTGCAACACATACTGTTGGGCTTACGGGACTATGTGCGGCGCTGCGGCTTCAAGCAAGTCGTGGTGGGCTCGTCGGGCGGCATCGATTCGGCATTGACGATTGCCATTGCCGCGGAGGCTTTGGGGCCGGAAAATGTTATCGCCATCACGATGCCATCGGCATTCTCCAGTAGTGGTTCGGTGAGCGACTCGCGACTGCTTTGCGATGCCTTGGGCGTGCAGCTTTACAGCTATCCGATCAAGACGCTGGTCAATGATTTTGGCGAGCAATTTAAAAGTAGTTTTTCCGAAGAGCTGCGCGGTTTGAGCCTGGAAAATTTGCAGGCCCGACTGCGCGGCACCATCCTGATGGCGTACTCCAACCACTCCGGTGCGATGGTCCTGACCACCGGCAACAAAAGCGAAATATCGGTAGGCTATTGCACACTGTACGGCGATACCAACGGCGGTTTGGGCCTAATCGGCGACCTCTACAAAACCGAAGTGTATCGCTTGTCCACTTACATCAACCAACGCGCCGGCCGGGTGATTATTCCTGAGGCGATTTTAACGAAACCGCCTTCCGCCGAATTGGCGCCCGATCAGAAAGACACCGATAGCTTGCCGCCTTACGAGGTGTTGGATGAAATATTGAAACTGCTGATCGAAGGCAAGCAGTTGGCTGAGCGGGAATATCAACAAGCCCAGGAGTTTGTGACTGGCTATCGAGCCACCGCCGCCGGCGAAGCGGTTTACCAACGCATCGTCGGCATGATAGCGCGCAACGAATACAAACGCCGGCAAGCACCGCCGATTATTCGGGTGCGGCCCAGAGCATTCGGCGCCGGCCGGCAAATGCCGATCGCGGCCAAGCACTAAGGGTGGGAATGATGCCGAAGTACCAAAAAGCCATTGTGATTGGCCGTTACCAAATCTATCACAAGGGTCACGAGCAGCTCACCAATCGGGCCCTGGAAATCGCCGATGAGGTGCTGGTGATCGTCGGCTCGTCGTTTCAGTCCAGAAACATCCGCAATCCGTTCAAATGGACCGAGCGGGCGGCTATGATCACCGCGACTCTGCCGGAGAGCGATCAAGCCCGACTGCGGTTTTTGCCGGTGCGGGATTATTACGACGACACGCTTTGGAATGCCGATGTCAGACGGCAGGTTGATGCTTGTGTTTCCTACGCCGACCGAGTCGCTTTGGTAGGCTTTAAAAAGGACGATACCACTTATTATCTGGATAACTTTCCAGATTGGTCGATGGTGGCGATAGAATCAGAGCTTGATATCGATGCTACGGCGTTGCGCAACCAGCTGTTTGCAGCGGAAAGTGCCGGGACAGCCTTGGCAAATATCTCCAGTCGCATTTCTATGCCAGTGCGGGAATTTCTAAATGATTGGTCCAATAGTCCTGAATACACGATATTAAAAGCCGAATACGCCAAAATCGACCAAGAGAATCAAGTCTACGCCGGCATTCCCTGGGATGTTATTTCGACGACAGTGGATGCCGTGGTTACCTGCAACGATCATGTGTTATTAGGCAAACGCAAGCATTATCCCGGTAAAGGCCTGTGGGCCATACCGGGCGGATTTCTGGAAAAACGTGAATCCTTGTTACAAGGCGCGATCCGCGAGTTGAAGGAAGAAACCAACCTGAATGTGCCGGATGCCAGTTTGCGCGATTGCCTGCAACAGGTTAAGGTTTTTTCCCACCCAAGAAGATCGTGCCGTGGCCGGGTAATTACTCATGGGCATCACTTTGCTTTGGCAACACCTTGGCCGGATAAGACTAGGCCTGAAATCAAAGCTGCGGACGATCTTGAAAGTGTAGCTTGGGTGCCAATCACGCAGCTGCCGGCGCTGGAAGAAGCGCTGTTTGAAGACCATTTCGCTATCTTGTGCAACTTCCTGTCATTTCAAGCCAATTAGAACGATGTACTTTATTTAAGCTTAACAGGTCAGACGGAATAGCCAGGGAAACTCATCAATGAAACCCGAAGATTTACAAAAGCTGGTCAGTGTTACTATGCCTTACGGCAAATACAAGGGCCGCGTTATCGCCGATTTGCCCGGCCACTACCTCAACTGGTTTGCGCGAGAGGGGTTTCCGGGTGGTGAACTAGGCAGACTATTGGCATTGATGCAGGAAATGGATCACAACGGCCTTAAGCCTCTGCTCGATCCGCTAAGACAAATAAGGTTTTGATTAGTCGGTCGGATATCTGTACCACCTGCATTAAGCGGTATTTGCCCGGCAGCAGACAGCAGGTTTTTAGGCAAAAAAATTCCGACACAAGGCCGGATTGAGGGAGGAAGTTATTGCGCTGAACGTCTCTGCAATGGTGACTATAGTATCAGTGTTTTCTAATGCCGAGAATGCGACATAATGTCACGCTCCACTTGGCCGATACTCAGCTTAATGAGGCCCGTGGTGACCGAAATGCCCGTGACCGTGATGCCCGCCATAGCCCCTATGACCACCATATCCCCAGCCGCCGCGAAACATTGGTACGGGTACCGGCACAACCGGCGCTGAATAACCGTAACTATATCCATAGCTACCATAACCATATGGCGTGTACGTTGCTGGATAGGAATCGGCATACGGTGCGTAAGCCACACAGCCGCTCAACATCGTCAGACTCAAAAAAATTAGTGCCAAGCGTATTCTAATGTTCACGGCTACCAACCTCGCCGTATATTCCGGTCACAACGCGGTGCGCGGATGGGTTGTTGGTAAACAAACCCTCTCACTGGCGGCAACCGGTAATAATCTGCCGGTGCTTGGTAATAGCCGACTGCAGGCGGCGGGGCGTATGCCCGGTAATACGGGTTGTTATAGTTATACCCGTAGTTATCCCGGCGATAGCTATGATGACGTCTATTGCCCCAGTCTCCATCATCCGCAAATGTTGCGCTCGAAAAGAGCAAGATGATTGCTAATAGTGTGGTAAGCCTGAACATAAACCCTCCTTATCCGGGATCTTCAGTTGCGGCTCATTGTTCTCTCGCAGGCTTAAACATCTCTTAACTGACGATTATTCTTGAACTGACTTTTTGGGTGCTCGGTATAAATCGAGCATTCCTCCTGATTTCATCTTTCCATAAAATACCTGGCTGGATAGCGTGTTGTAAGGTAAAACAGCTAACAATTGCATTTAATATGGAGACTATATGAGCAACCTGTTTGAGCCCATCAAAGTTGGAGACATCAATTTACCGAACCGCATCGTGCTGGCGCCTTTAACGCGCTGCCGGGCCAGTGTCGGCCGCGTGCCTAACGAGTTGATGGCCGAATACTACGCGCAGAGAGCGGATGCCGGGCTGATCTTAAGCGAAGCCACCAGTGTCTCCGCGCAAGGCGTGGGTTACCCCGATACGCCCGGTATTTGGTCGGATGAGCAAGTGGCAGGCTGGACCAAGGTGACCCAAGCGGTGCATGCGGCCGGAGGACGAATGTTCCTGCAACTCTGGCACGTCGGCCGCGTGTCTCACCCGGATTACCTAAACGGCGAGTTGCCCGTCGCACCCAGCGCGATTGCGCCCTTGGGGCATGTCAGTCTGCTACGGCCAATGCGGGACTACGTGACACCCAGAGCCCTAGACAGCAGCGAAATCCCCGGCATTGTCGAGACTTACCGCAAAGGCGCGGAAAACGCCAAACTTGCCGGTTTTGACGGCGTGGAGATTCACGGCGCCAATGGCTATCTGTTAGACCAGTTTTTGCAGGACAGCACCAATAAAAGAACCGATGCCTACGGCGGTTCGGTGGAAAACCGCGCCCGCCTGATGCTGGAAGTGACGGATGCGGCCATTTCGGTATGGGGGCCGGGTCGAGTCGGCGTGCATCTTGCACCCAGAGGAGACTCGCACACGATGGGTGATTCAGATCCATTAAATACATTTGGCTATGTAGCCGAGCAATTAGGCAAACGCGGCATTGCTTTCATTTTTACCCGAGAATCGCTCGGAGAAAATCGTATCAGTCCGGAATTGAAAAAGCGTTTCGGCGGTGTGCTGATTGCCAACGAAGGCTTTAATCGGGAAACCGCGCAACAAGTCATTGCGGCTGGCGAAGCGGATGCCGTCTCATTTGGCAAGGACTATATTGCCAATCCCGATTTAGTCCGGCGCCTGCAACTGAATGTGGCTCTTAACCCCTACCATGCTGAAACTTTTTATGGCGCTGCGGGACAAGATCCGAAAGTTGGCTATACCGATTACCCGAGTTTGGTAGCAGAAGTGGGTTAAATAATCTTGTGGTTCCCGCACAAGCGGGAGCCACAAATTCTACGCGCCAGTTGGTTGCGATGCTCGCAAGGCGATATTAATCGCCACCCGGAAGCCCGGACAACGCCTTTTCCTGCAATGACTCCAACCAAATTTGGTGATATTTGGACATCCGCTTCGGTAAAAACAGTTGGCCGAGACGCGCCAGCCAACCATGTTGGGTTTCTTCGGTAAGTACATCGCAACCTTTCGCGCTTGGTCGTAACAGCCAGGCGTGGTAAGCGTCGACGCCTATGCCCTTCGCGTCCCAAGCCAGTCGCTCATTCGGCACATACTCCAATACGGTGGAAGTAATGGTGACGCCAAAGGTTTTCCAACGAAACCGCGTGCCCGGCTTAAGTTCTGTACCGGCATTTTCCAGGATGCGCAGATTGGCCGAATTGACATACCAACTCGGCCACAATGGCGCCCGCACCAGCCAAGCCCAAACCCGCTCCGGTTGCGCCGCCATATCCAGTGCGTTGCGCACATGCACCGGGCAATTTTGCGGATGGTAATGCTCTGGCCATTGGATGCCTGATTGATCTATCATAAGTTAACTCTCCTGATGTAGAATTTTGACCGATCGGTATCGTCCAAAAAATATTTCTACAGCCGATTTAATCCCCAGCTTAACAGCCTTTTCCGACCTATCCGCGATTATTCCGGATAGCTTGCAAAAACTGGAACACAGAGGCCTGATGAATATGCACGCCAAGCATCACGCCTGGGGAGAGCACCATTTGTATCCACGCCTTTAGCCTTCCTTCTCGTAGATAAACCTATCATCGATAAAGAAAGTGCCCCCGGTAGTAATAACTCACTCCCCACCAGGGATGGCGGATGCTGAAGTCCAGATAGAACTCGTCCTCAGAAATTGCACGTTCGCTGATGCTGGCCGAACCCAGCAATAAGTAATCTGGGATATTCAGGCGGAGTGGACCGCATTGCCAGAAATGGCCGTTACTGCGATAGTGTAAATCGCCGTTTTCTACGCGGACGTTTAAGCGCAAACCAAAGCCGAACCCGATGGTTTCGATCAATTCGTGGTCGGCTGCATAGTTCATCCTGGAACTGAAGCAGTCGGTTTTGCCGTCCTCGTATGTCATGGTCCGGTGCCATTGCAATGTTTCGCCGTCGGCGGTCTTGTCCACTTCGGCCTGTGCAGCCTGCCCGCGCCACAGCAACAAGCCGCCAAATAAATGAATCAGCCAAATCAACGGAAACAGGTAAATTGGATAACCTATTTCCATCGTTCCCGTTAGCCGGCTTTGTTGGCCGTCGCAAATCCGGTAATGTCTTTGAATCACTTCCGGCAATTGTTGCCAGTCGTCGCCCAATACTTTTTGCATTAATGACACACACATGGCTTAGCTCCAGAGTGAGTTGTGAAATACCATCAAGGTGGTGATGCCTATCATGCCGAAGAATGCCGGAACGCCCAGCCACAGCCAAATCCTGGCGTAATAGTGGTACAGATACGGCAAGGCTCGGCCTTGGGCCAGTGACTGGACGGCGATGTCGCGCATGCGGATCTGCAAAATCACCACCGGCAACCAGCATAAGCCGGTAATCAAATACAACACCAATGTCCACCACAGCCAGCCGTCGCCGAACGAGGCCGACAATTGCTCGGCCAGTAAAACGCCGGTTAGCGGCTGGATAATCACGGTCGGTGTGGTGAACCACCAATCGGCCAACACTACATGTTTGCTGGTCGTGGCGATTGCCGCGTGATCGCCGCTTTTGTCGGCCATTACCTTATAAAACACCGTGCCGGAACCCAAGCCGAACAGGACGATGGCGCTGAGGATGTGGATCAATTTTAACGATAAATACATCATGACTGTTCTCCTTCCATTGCTCTAAACATCAACAAACACATTAAAAACGGCAGGTTTTTCAATAGTGGGCCGAACGGGTGGAATACAAACGCCGGCAAGCACAACGCCACTACCAGGCTATAGCCCAATACGATCCAGAACTGCCAGAGCAGCAGTTTGTTGATCCGAAACCGCACTAAAGTTGCCAGACCCAAGGCAATATCCATTGCCGCCAAACCGTATAAAGCTATTGGCGCGCCCAAGCCTGTGATGCCGAGCGGCGCCAACAATTGGTAACTGAGCTGATGCGGATAGAAAAACAGCGAGGTGATGCCGCTCCATAGCCAGACGAAGACAATCACGTATCGCAACAAAGGCTTGAGAAAATACAAACCCGCATGCCAACGCTCGGCTTGTCTGGCCGCTTGTTCGAACCATTGCTCGTTCAAGTTGACGGGCGCTCGACCCAAAAACTGAGTGAGAGGGCCCGGATCTGCGCAATTGCCTCGATTCAGCATCGCTACGTTGTCTTTGCTCAAAATCGGCTCGCCCAGCCATTTGCCAAAACCCGCCATGGTCAACGCATAGTGGTAAGGAATGGCGCACGTTTTTGCCTTGGGTTTGCCCAGTCGCCGCCTAAGCCCTTGCAGCCAGTCCGCATAAGTTATCTGACTGGGGCCGACCAAGGCCAAGGTCTTACGGCCGGAAACAGCGGACTCAAGACAACGACAGACGGTAGCGGCTACATCATCGATATGAATGGGTTGTAAAAGTTGGTGCCCGCCATCCGGCAGAAAGTGCACTGGTAAGGCTGCCAAAGCATGAAACAAGCCGCTACTTTGCCCGCCGGCGCCGTAAACCAGTGACGGTTGCAGTACAAACCAGTCCACCGGCAATTCACGTAAGACATCGTCGGCCGCTTTTTTGCTGAGATGGTAAGCGGATTCAGCATCCTGGTCTGCGCCAAGAGCTGAAAGTTGCACGATCTTTTTTACCCCGGCTTGCGCGCCGGCCTGAAACAAGGCTATCGGCGCTTGGGTATGCAATTGGGTAAAGCTTTGGTTTTTGTTCTCCGCAATAATGCCGACGCAATTGACGATTGCATCGACAGCTTGCAGATGCGGTAGCCAGGAGTCGATTGCACCGGCCTTGGCGAAGTCCAATTTTAATGGGGTCAGGTTTGGATGATCGATCAGCAGCTGTTCGGGGTGACGACAACAGGCCGTGATCCGGTAACCCTGTCGCAGCAATTTGCGTAATACGGCGTTGCCGATAAAACCGGTCGCGCCGGTTAATAGAATATTCATGGTTTTGCTCCAAATTTGAGAGGCAGGAGCAGGTTAACGAGAACAAAAACGACGAACTTCCAGATTGATAGGACAGGAATATAAATAATTTACGCGGGATATAAACCCATAAATATCAACGTCATATATATTTACAAAATGATAAAAATGGAGTTTTTTTCTTTAGCCGGCGTGCGTTTTGCGAAATTGTCCTGGCGCCACACCGACAATGTCGCGAAACGCCGCGTAAAAATTGGACTGGGTGCTAAAGCCCACTGTCAAGCCTATCGACAATACCGATGCATTGGGCTCTGCCAATAGCAGTTGTTTCGCTGCGGCTATGCGCTGCTCGCGGATATAGCGGGAAAAGCCTTGTTGAAATTCGGTATTGATCAGCTCCGACAACTGATGCTGACTCACCTCCAATTGCTCGGCCAGCAGGGCTAGATTCAGGGTTTCCAGCGCATATAGTTTGTCCTGTGTCATCAACACGTCGAGCTTGGCCAACACTGCGGACTTATCTACATTTTTTAATGTCGATTCCGCATAAGCCGCTTGCACCGCTTCCGACACGTCGGCGGCGATGCCGGGGAAACGCAGCAAGGTCAATGCCACCGCAAAAAACGCCATACCGATCAAGATGCTGTAAGCGCCGATAAAGTCGGTTTCATTGAGCAAGGGCCAAATAAAACCCAATACCAACACCGCCAGGGCAATCGCAAACAAAGTCCCCAAAGCCAAAAGTTCCAGATGAAAACGCCGGCGTTGTTCACGCAACGCATAGACCGTTTTTGCCAGCCAGAGCAAATAGCCGCTGCCGATTAAAAATGCACCGGGCAAAGCCAGGGGGTAAGGCAAGCTAAAGCACAACGCCAACGGTAAAACATGCAGGCCGTCGTGCCAGCGGTAGTCAATTTGGGTAAGCAATAGTTGGCGACTGTAGAAATAAAAGCTGGGGGCGATGCTGTATAGCAGTAGCAAATACGGCACAGAGTGTAGGTAATCGAATCGGCTTAATATCCAACCCAGGTGCAGGGTTTGAATGCCTGCCAAGCCGGCAATCAACAAAAATCCGGACCATGGCGCCGCGCCGCGTTGCAATTCCTGGCGCTGCAAGAGCTTGCCGATGATTAACAACATGGCCGCGCCCAAAGAAAACCCGATGAATAATAAAGAAACGATTTGCATGGCAGACCAAGCGGAAAAATGAGTTTTCAGTTTAGACTTGGTTTTCCAGGCTGCAAAAAAGACCGCCAGCTTGGGATCTGTGTTTGTCGGTGCTATCGCTTAGCGCCACTGTTGGTTAAAATCCCCTGATAGGCGAACATGTCGATTCTCATAATTTATGAATTAATCTCACAATTGTGATGTGAAGTCTCGTAATTAGTAAAATAAGCTAGGCGCAAAATATATGACTACTCGTTACCGATTAGAGTTGTGTGACACATCTGGGCAACACAAACCTATAGCTGCATTCGAATCCGACACGCCTTTCCATACCGTTGTGGTTGGCGAGCGTTTCGATGACGCTGGGTGGGACCGACTTGACGGCGTAGGCATTATAGCTTCACCAGATCGCCCAATGCGATATACAGTTCACTCCATCAAACATCTGGTTTATTCGGAAGCCGAAGGCCTAATAGTCAAATATTGTCTCAATCTTACTCCCTTCGAAGGCCCCAGTTCGCCTGTTTGGGTAAACGAATGAAATCACGTTCATAAGGAATTTTAAAAATTGTGAGATTTTGTTGGGTTTTTACAGTTAAAAACGAGACTTTTAATCGAAAAAAAACGTCATCCTATATGTAACTTATTGAATACTTTGGTAATGCAATTTGCAAGAATTATGAGAACTGACAGAACAAGAGGAAGTACACATGGCTTTAGCGGAAAAATTATCGATCAGCGTGGCGGATTATCTGCAAGGCGAATTGGTCAGTGACATCAAGCATGAGTATATCAATGGCGAGGTTTATGCCATGGTTGGTGTCAAACGCGCGCACGATACAGTGACAACCAATTTAATTGCCTTCCTGCATACTCATCTGCGCGGCAGCCCTTGCCGGGTTCACTCCGGGGAGATGAAAGTCCGTGTGCAAACCGTCCAAGACGATTGCTTCTTCTACCCGGATTTACATGTCACCTGCTCTGCCACCGACACTGCCGAACATTACAACAGCCAGCCGAAACTCATCATCGAAGTGCTATCGGATGCTACCGAACGTTATGACCGGGCCGAAAAATTCCACCGTTACCGCAAACTATCCAGTCTGGAAGAATACGTGCTGATTGCTCAAGATACACAACGAGTCGAATGCTATAGCCGCGACAATCAATGGGATTTGCGCCTTTATCAAGCCGGCGAGCGGGCGGTGTTGCAATCCATCAGCCTGGAATTGGCCGTTGCCGAAATTTATGAGGGGATAGCGTTCGACGATGTGGCTTAGAGACGCAATCCCTGCGTCTCTAATTTTCCGATCTACTTATAACTTACGCTAACACCACCGGAATTTTGCCGATTTTTGATTGCCATTCCTTCGGTGCGGTATTGTGAATCGACTCTCCATGACTATCGACCGCCACCGTTACCGGCATATCTTCCACCACAAATTCGTGAATCGCTTCCATACCCAGCTCCGGAAACGCCACCACCCGCGCCTGCTTGATGGCCTTGGAGACTAAATAAGCCGCGCCGCCGACCGCGATCAAATAGACGGCTTTGTGTTTGGCAATGGCCGTTATCGCTACTGGGCCGCGCTCGGATTTGCCTATCATGCCCAGCAGACCGGTTTTTTCCAACACGGTCTCGGTAAAGCTGTCCATCCTGGTGGCTGTAGTCGGACCTGCCGGGCCAACTACTTCGTCGCGCACTGCATCGACCGGACCGACGTAATAAATGAATTTATCTATTAAATCGACGCCGTTCGGTAAGGGTTCGCCTTTATTTAGCAGATCGACGATACGCTTGTGCGCCGCATCGCGGCCGGTCAATAGCGTACCACTGAGCAACAAGGTTTCGCCGGGTTTCCAGTCGGCAACGTCTTGCTTGGTCAGGCCGTCGATATTGACCCGTCGCGCCGTGCTGGCAGATTGCGTGATTTCCGGCCAATCGGATAATTTAGGCGGCGTCAATATAGCAGGGCCGGAACCGTCCAACACAAAATGCGCGTGACGGGTGGCGGCGCAGTTGGGGATCATCGCCACCGGTTTGTTGGCGGCGTGAGTCGGGTAATCGAGGATTTTCACATCCAGCACCGTGGTCAGGCCGCCCAAGCCTTGCGCACCGATGCCGAGTGCGTTGACCTTGTCGTACAACTCCAGCCGCAATTCTTCCAGCGCATTGCTGGGGCCGCGCGCGATTAAATCCTGAATATCGATAGAGCCCATGCAAGCCTGTTTCGCCAAAATCATGGCTTTCTCGGCGGTACCGCCGATGCCGATACCCAAAATACCGGGCGGACACCAGCCGGCGCCCATGGTCGGTACGGTTTTCATCACCCAATCGACGATGCTGTCGGCCGGGTTGAGCATCACAAATTTAGACTTAGCTTCCGAACCGCCGCCCTTTGCGGCGACTTCCACGTCCACTTTGTCGCCTGGCACCAATTCCATATGAATTACCGCCGGTGTATTGTCCTTGGTGTTGATACGCTTGCCGGCCGGATCGGACAGGATCGACGCGCGCAACACGTTATCCGGATGCAGATAAGCCCGGCGCACGCCTTCGTTGACCATTTCGCTGACACCCAGCTTGGCGTCCCAGCGCACCTCCATACCTATCTTCAAAAACACCGTGACGATACCGGTGTCCTGACAAATCGGCCGCCGGCCTTCCGCGCACATTCGGGAATTGATCAGAATCTGCGCCATCGCATCTTTCGCCGCCGGGCTTTCCTCCTTTTGGTAAGCCGCATACAGCGCGTCTATAAAATCTTTGGGATGGTAATAGGAGATAAACTGCAAAGCATCGGCGATGCTTTGAATAAATTCGGTTTGGCGGATGGTAGTCATGGTGGTCATCGGGCTATGAAGGAGAATGTTTGGAAATTTATCACGAACCGCTACCGCCCTGAATCAAAATCTGGTAGCCGCAACCGGCATAAGCCATAGGCATAAAAATTAAAACGGCAAGTTGGATGTCAGACGGCGTCATTGCCTCCCAGCTATAGGCGCTAAGCTGCGGGAGTCGCTGATTTTCCGGTTAAATCCTGGGCATTACTGGCCAAGCGTGCGGGATTAATAATCGGCACAGCCCCCGACCATTCTCAAAAGAGACGAACACGGAAAAATGCGCGGACGGCGATATTACTCATACTTTTACATAAGGACTTAGCCCCGATTAGCGGAGCGTAATCGGGGGAATGTGAGTCTTTCGTACGATTACGCTTCGCTAACCGTACCTTGTATTATCCAACCATGTTTTTCAGGAGATAATGAAATCTCGAAAAACATGCCTGAGGGGCTCCTACGGGTTATCGTGAAATCGAGATGGTTTTGTTCCCGTATGCTGCGCCGAGCACCGGAGCTTTTGAACGGAACAGCCCGCTAGGGGTGGGGCATGGATGCCGCACGTTGCCGAAGGGGCAGGAAGCCCCTTTCGGCAACCCCGTTCAAAAGCGAGGAGCGCAGGAAACAAGCGGCATCCGGGTGGCCTTTTCTTTGGATACTTTCTTTTGGCCAAGCAAAAGAAAGTATCTCGGCTGTCGGGCCGAGACCCGACATTAAAACCAGCCGTCGAGTTAGCGACACCAAACACGAAATCCTATTGACCGCGTGGGCACAAAAACCGTGCCCACCCTACATGGGCTAAGTAAGAGGAGAGTTAGAACGAATTACGACTCTGAACTTAGTTGGTTTTTCGTCATGTGAAAGATACAGGACACAGTATAGTCTCCCTTTTGTAGCCATCTCTTCCACTTGTTGATCTTGAATTACAATCCCGCTCCATACACTCCCTTCTTTTAACTCGAAAGGCAAAGTATTGACGGAACTTGGGTGAGGAAATATGAATGCCCTGTCTGGCTTTTGCCGGATTTGAGACCAAAGCGATTCAAAATAGAGGAAACCAAGATTGGTGATAGTGGTTGACCTATCACCATAATTTGTAACGTTTGACACGATGAGTTTTTTTCCATCGTATTCAGGCATGTTGACACTTTCCATCCCAGTTTGAATAGAAAAACGAATCTTAGGTCCAGCCGTCTTCCACTTGTATATGTCCCAAAGAAATACCACAGAAGAGAGAATTGCCCCCCACCATGCGAGGATTGCTGTTGCATCCATAGATTGAAGAGCTAATTATCAACCAGATAGATAAACATCAAAAATCAACCCGCCCTCTCAATCATCCCCTCAGCCTGCTTAGCAAACGCCTTCAAATCGCCTTTTTTAACAGTGGCGCGCGGGATCACAATCGCCGCGTCGATATCCACATAGATGTAAACATAGTCTTTATGCTTCTCCACCCGCAACATGTCTTTCCAGGGGGTTTTGCTTTTGCCGCCGGGGGCGCGTTCTTGCAGGAATTCCGGCTCGATGCTCAGCCAATGAATGCCGAATAAAGCCTTTTTTTCCGCTTCGGTGTACTTATCAAAAAACTGCCGGCGTAAATCCATCTTCATGATAAACGGCGAGGCAAATGACCAAGCCAGCGCCAGGATGGTGATGTAGGCGGTGGTGGTCATGTCCACGTAGTAAACGTAATAAAACAAGCCGATCGCCATCATCACGCCGGGCGCGAAGATGCGGTTTTGGCGGATTTTTTTCTGCATTTCCGGATCTCTTTTCAGCCTTTCCTCATTAAAGTGGACCAGGTCTTCTTCGCGGAATTCGTATTCGATTTCTAACATGTGTATCGCTCGGTGGAGTTGTGGGTTAGTGCATTTTCATTTTGGCGTGGGTACTGCGCCGGAACAGATTGGATAAGGTCAACATCGCGGTGCGGAAGTAGCCGTGGATGGCGACCTGGTGCATTTTGTACAGGGACAAATACACGGCATAAGCAATAAAGCCGCCGACGCTGACGGTGCCCATCAAGCTACCCATCAAGCTGCCGACGGTGCTGAATTTACCCAGCGAGACCAATGAACCGTAATCGCGATACACGAACGGCACCGCCGGTTTGCCTTTCAGGCGGTTGACGATGGTTTTGGCTACGGTAGAGGCCATTTGGTGGGCGGACTGGGCGCGTGGTGGCACGTTGCCGCCGTGGCCGACCCATTCGCAAGCGGCGCAGTCACCGATGGCAAAAATGTCGGGGTCGCTGGTTTGCAAAGTCTGATCGACCACCAATTGATTGATGTGGTTGGATTCCAAACCGTCCAGGTTTTTCATCCAGTCCGGCGCTTTAATGCCGGCGGCCCAGACTTTTAAATCCGCATCGAACACTTCGCCGTCGTAGGTGTGCACTTCGGTTTCGGTGACTTCGGTGACTTTACGGCCCAGTTTTAACTGGATGCCCAGCTTGATCAATTGCTCCTGGGTAGCTTGCGACAGGCGCGGCGGCAGGGCTGGCAACAATTTAGTCGCGGCTTCAATGATGGTGATGTTGACGTCTATCGAACCTTCCAGGCCGTAGGTGGCCAGTAATTTGGTGACTTCGTGCAACTCGGCGGACAATTCCACACCCGTCGCCCCGGCGCCGATGATGACAATCGACAGCGGCTTGTCGCGTTGCCGGCTTTGGTTGGCGTAGGACTGAATGTAATAGGTTTCCACCAGCTGTTTTTGGAAGCGGAAGGCTTCCTTGGTGGTATCGATAAACCGGCAATATTTATCCACGCCCTTGATGCCGAAAGTGTTGCTGACGCTGCCGACCGCCATGACCAGGGTGTCGTACTTGAAGCGGCGTTGCGGAATGATCTCTTCGCCTTTCTTGCTGGTAATCGCGCTGACGATGACTTCCTTATTGGCTCTATCCAAACCTTCCATTTTGCCGAACAGGAAACGGAAGTGGTTGCTGTGCGCCTGCGCCAGATATTCGATTTCCTCAGCCTCGGCCAGCGTGCCGGACGCCACTTCGTGCAGCAAGGGTTTCCAGATGTGGGTGGAGGCGGCATCCAGCAAGGTGATTTCCGCTTTTCCGGCTTTGCCGAGTTTATGCCCCAATTCCGTGGCCAATTCCAGCCCCGCCGCTCCGCCGCCGACGATCAAGATTTTAGGTAATGCATTCGCCATGTATCTTTCCCCTCAAGTGCTGTTTGCCGCGTCGGCAAACAAAAAAATCGCTATCCCGGCCTTAGTTGTCTATTTCCTGATGCCGGCATTATAACCAAACCTGTCCGGGCCGGCCGATTTTGACGGGATGGACTCGTGTCGACTGTGGTCTGCTAGTGTGAAGCCTGGAAAGGTGCGGGCAAAGCGAACGGATTTTAACGAGAGCTTCAAATTATGCTTAGATATTGTCTGCGCTTAGGCGCCAAATAAAGTTT
Organism: Methylomonas sp. MK1; assembly: GCF_000365425.1. Classification (NCBI taxonomy): domain Bacteria; kingdom Pseudomonadati; phylum Pseudomonadota; class Gammaproteobacteria; order Methylococcales; family Methylococcaceae; genus Methylomonas; species Methylomonas sp. MK1. Next base: position 3,326,966 of record NZ_AQOV01000001.1, on the reverse strand, counting down.
GCCCTGTGGAGTTATCGAATGCCGCGAAACCAACTAGTCCAGATGCTTGCCAATCCAGGCCTTTTGCTGGTGTTACTTGGGCTGCTGGCGGGCTGCGCATCAGAGCCGACGCGACCTCCGGGGCCTGCCCAACTGCCGGCCTATCAAAGCAACGCTGCCTACAACAAGCCTTATACCGTCAAAGGCGTCACTTATTATCCGCTGGCATCGGCGAATGGTTATCGGGAGACCGGCCTGGCTTCCTGGTATGGCGCGGAATCGGGCAATCGCACCGCCGACGGCAGTCGCTTTGATCCGCAAGGCTTTTCGGCGGCGCATAGAACCTTGCCTATACCGACGAAAGTTCGGGTTACCAACTTGCGCAATGGCCGCTATGTCGATGTGCTGATTAATGACAGAGGGCCGTTCAGCCCGAATCGATTGATCGATCTATCGCAAGGCGCAGCCAAGCAAATCGGCATCAGCGGTTTGACGGAGGTAGAGGTAAGTTATCTGGCAATGCCGTCCGGTGGCGAATGAAGTCGCAAACCCGCTCTTGCCTTACAAAAATGACGCGAGCGGGTTCTCAATCCTTAATCGGTTGCTATCGAATTAAACCAGGGCTACGGATTTAATCGTCATGTTACGGGGCTGCCTATTGCTGCCGGCTAATTTGACCATGGCAAACACCGAACCGAACAACCAAAATGCGCCGGGAAGCGGCACGACTTGCACGGAGGCATTGCTGGCGTCTGGAGCGAAGTCGGAAATCTGTCCGAAACCGCCTGCTAGTGCGCCATCGCGCGGCCAGAGATTCCAGGTGTAGTTGGTTTTGGCAAAACCGGTAGACGGCAACAGACTGCCGGCTATGTCCGCAATCAAGGTGTCATCGTGTATTTTGGCGGTACCCACGCCAAAAGCCGTGCTACCGCCACCGCCTAAACGATTCACCACACCGCTACCGTCTAAATTGAAGCGCACCACCGAATCGAACAGTACTTGCTGCAAGCTTGCAAATCCAGCGGTACCGGCACCACGGTTAATCCCCAAAACATAAAATCCGGTTGGGGTTAAGCCGATATTGGCGGCAAACTTACTTTCGAAATGGAAAGTATCGTTCGCAGGGTTGTAGGTAAGCAACGCTTCGAGCACATCCAGATCGCCGATCTTACTGCCGGCATAGCCCGCGACATAATCGTTTTTAGCGTCGGTAAGCACACTAGCATTCGCTTGCAGCGCACCGATTAGCATAATCGCGGCAAATACTGCTTTAGTCATGTTTAATCTCATACTTCCATCCTCTGTCGATAAGATAAATAAGGTGCAACTAACCAGCGGCAAGCCTCGGGTTGGCTGCGGTTTTTGTTCCATAGGAACGTTTGCTGTTGCGTCGGCATTGACCAAATGCCTAGCGAATGCGGCCCTTCCTTGAGGGAACGCTGGGGGTCGTTCAAAGTAAGCTACATTCCGAAGTCAATTCCGCCAAGTAGTCGTCAGGTTCAATGTGTTTGAAATTTATTTTTCGGACGATTGGTCGGCGGATAAATTTAGCGATGCGCCGACTACAACCATCAAGCAGTTCAAAATGACAATATATCCAGGGCGTTGCAGCCCTTGGATAGTATTCGGAACGGGTTATCAGTCAAATCGCTGCTTAGCGGTGCAGCACGATCAGATAATCGCCAAACCGCGTGGAACGCAGTTGCAGTGAGGTTTCCAAGGCCGCCAGCACCGATAGGGCTTGGTCGGTACGAAACACACCATTGACGCGGCGTTGGGCCAGTTCAGCATCGTTGATAAGCAAAAATCCGCGATGATAGCGATTCAGCTCGGCAAGCACTTCGCCCAAAGGCCGGTTCTCGAACACCAGTTTGCCGCGCTGCCAGGCGGTAACGGCCTGGCTATCGATGTTTTGCAAATTGCCCAATCCGGATTCGGCGCTGTAGCTTATTTGCTGGCCCTCGGCGACAACGGTGTGCAGTGCTTTGCCGTCGGCTTGTTCCAAATCTACCGCCACACTGTGTTGGGTGACGCTGACTTCCGTTTTGCCGTCACGCAGCCGCACATTAAACGCCGTACCCAACGCGGTGACACTGCCATGCTGGGTATTTACCCGAAACGGCCTGGCTTTGTCTGGGCTGACTTCAAACCAGGCTTCGCCTTGTAGCAGCGTCAATTGCCGCTGTACGCCGTCAATATTTACATCCAACGCACTATTGCTGTTCAAATGTAGCGTCGAACCATCGCTAAGATGTACGTCACGTCTCTCGCCGAAACCGGTATGAAAATCGGCGCGCAATATCGTCCACAAAGGATTAAACATCCACAAGGCCAGGCAGCCGCCCGCCAATGCAGGCAGCGCCCACTGCCATCGCCAAAAAGCCGGCTTGGGTTTGCTTGTGGCCGGAATCGTCATTCTCGGTGCGATAGCATCCAGCGTTCCCCACAATTCGCGTAACTGATCGTAAGCCTGACGATGCAAGGGATCGGCGGCCAACCAGCGGGTAAATTCGGCGTGATCATTAGGGCTAAGCTTGCTGCTATCCAGCCTGACCCACCAGGCGCGGGCAGCTGCTTTAATCTCGGCAGAGATTTTCATTGCCTATGTCCGTTTAGAGCCGGCATGCGGCAATGCGTCCTGCTGCTTAGCGGTGAGCGATAAAGGCTGAAAATTTTCATCGGGCGCGATTCAGGGTTTGGTGGCTTGCCATTATAGGACGCATAACCCTGTGAAAACAGGAGCGAATCGGCTAAAGATCGTCTAGCTCTTGCAAGGCGGCTAAAGCATTGCGCAGATGTTTTTCCACCATATTGCGGGATATGCCCAAGCGTTGGGCGATTTCCGCATGACTGAGTTCTTCGAACTTGCGCAGCACGAAAACCGTCCGGCATTTTGCGGGGAGTCTATCTATCGCCGCGACCAAGCGGTCCAAGCGCTCGCGCGCCAGACTGATTTGCTCCGGATCGATGCCGTCGCTAACCTGCAAGGCCGCGTCGCCAGTATCACCATGGTCTACATGCTGATTGCGAGTATTGCGGCGGCGTTCGTAATCGGTGGCCAGATTCGCGGCGATGCGATGCAGTAAAGCGCGCGGGTTATCGGCTTGCTGCCATAAATTGCCGGCAAACATGCGTTGGTAAGTTTCCTGCACGATGTCGGCGGCGGTATCGAGGCAGCCACAGCGTCTAAACATCACCCGGCGTAATTCCTCGTCGTAAGCCTCAATCAGGCGGGAGATGTGGAGAGCGTTGCTCATGGTTAGGATCTGCGGATTTTGGTGTCGTTAATTGGGCGAACTACCAAGATTCATGCCAGAGCACTAAATTAGCGGTATTTAGGGCGTTTCGCAGCAAATTGACCAGCATTACCGGAGCAGCGCACTTCAAACAATGCGGGATATGGCCTATTCAGAAAAGTTATTTAACATAGTTAATTTGAATCGGGCGCAGTTGAAGCCGATAGATGATTAACCCGGCCCTATTCATCACTGGTATTCCGTTCGGGATAAGCTCGTCGAAGCCCTGACGGGTGTGCCCATCGACAGGCTCAGTACCCGGCGGCGGTATTTAAGGGCGGAGTTAATAACGCTAGAATCAGCAACAACAACGCGACGATTCCCGCATTAAAATGCTGTAATCCCAAGACCTCCACCACTGTAGCGATACCCTTACATCCCTTTACCGGATCCAAGTCAAGCCAGGTTGCGACCGTGTCGGAAATAAGACAAAAACCTGCACGGGAATATAGCTTTTAGAGCTAACTGTCTGACAGGCAACTAAGTTATGGTGTTATCCACAAAAGCTGTGGATAACCTTGGGGATAAAAAGTTTTTTCACGCTCTAAATGCCTAATTTTTGGGGCCTTTGCTTAGATTGACTCAATTTTAGACAACAGTTTATACAATTTAAAATCAATAACTTACATGCAATATGCGGACATTGGAGCCTACGACCAGGCATTCTTTGGCTGCCGGCAGTGTCAAGTAGTTTTTTGTGCATAATTAAAATTAATCCCTTGCATTTTTGCCTAAATAATCTAGCCGTTTTCCACCTGAAACCATTCTAAATTTGCCTGGGAACATTCATGCTATTGTCATTAAATACCCACTAATTGCCATATCGCACACAGGCTCTTTATTCGATGGCTTTGGTCAACGTTAATATCGCCAACAAATCGTGGATGGCTGGTTGATTTGGCGAACCTTTATCGGCCGCAAAGGAAATTACTAGGATAACTCCTCAACTTAAGGTTTCTTCGCAACGTGCAACACTTGCAGCCCAGCTACGAAAAATTCAATACTCAAGAAAGGAGCTGTCGGCATCGACATGGCCGGGCCAAACCCATACCCGCTAAGACCGAAGTGCGCAAATGGCTGATTGTTATGAGAATTGACGGACATTTGCCTGTAAAAACTAACGTTGGCAAGCCGCGCTTTTATTAACTACAGTTCGGCATAGCGACCAAGATTGCTCATACATTGCAAAAAAAAACCGGTAGTCAAAACAATTGACTACCGGCTTGGGAGAAACAATGAATAAGCTATTGCACGGAGCAAATTTTCACACTCCGCGATTGCAATGACCGGAAGACATTTTCAAAGTTCCATTTTAATTTGAAGCGGCTACTCCCACTCTATTGTCGCCGGTGGCTTGCCGGAAATATCGTAGGTGACGCGGGAAATGCCGGGTACCTCGTTAATAATCCGCCTAGAGATTAAATCCAGAAAATCGTAGGGTAGATGCGCCCAGCGTGCGGTCATAAAATCTATGGTTTCCACCGCGCGGATGGCGACCACATAGTCGTATTTGCGACCATCGCCCATCACGCCGACGGATTTTACCGGCAGGAACACCGCAAAGGCTTGGCTGACTTTGTGGTAAAGATCGTGACGATACAGTTCTTCAATGAATATCGCATCGGCCTGACGCAGTAAATCGGCGTATGGTTTTTTCACCTCGCCGAGTATGCGTACGCCCAGGCCCGGACCGGGGAAGGGGTGGCGGTGAATCATGTCGGCGGGCAGGCCCAACTCCAGACCCAGTTTGCGTACTTCGTCCTTGAACAGTTCGCGCAGGGGCTCGACCAGTTTTAGCTTCATGTTTTCCGGCAGGCCGCCGACATTGTGATGCGATTTGATCAGATGCGCCTTGCCGCTTTTGGCGCCGGCCGATTCAATGACATCCGGATAAATGGTGCCTTGTGCCAACCATTTGGCGTCGGTCAGTTTGCCGGCTTCTTCGTCGAAGATCTCCACGAACAGACCGCCGATGATTTTGCGTTTTTGTTCGGGGTCGTTAACGCCGGCTAGTGCCGCCATGTAACGGGCTTCGGCATCCACGCGTATCACCTTGATGCCCATATGTTGGGCGAACATCGCCATCACCTGATCGCCTTCGTGTAAACGCAGCAAGCCGGTGTCGACAAATACGCAGGTGAGTTGTTCACCGATAGCGCGATGCAGCAGAGCCGCGACCACCGATGAATCAACACCGCCGGACAGGCCCAGAATAACTTGGTCGCTGCCGACTTTTTCGCGCACCGCAGTGATGCTGTCTTCAATGATATTGCTGGCGTTCCAAAGCGCTTGGCAGCCGCAAATTTCCAACACAAACCGGCTCAGAATCCGTCCGCCCTGTTTAGTGTGGGTCACTTCGGGATGAAATTGCAGCGCGTAAAAATGTTTGTCTTCGTCGGCAATCCCGGCAATCGGTGCGCCGTCGGAGCTGGCGATCAATTTAAAGCCGGTCGGCAATTCGACGACGCGGTCGCCGTGACTCATCCAGACATCCAGTAAGCCGAAACCTTCCGGCGAGGCATGATCTTCGATGTTTAGTAACAATTTGGAATGGCCGCGAGCGCGTATCTGCGCGTAACCGAATTCGCGGTGATCGGACGATTCCACTCTGCCGCCCAGCTGCTCGGCCATGGTTTGCATACCATAGCAAATACCTAGTACCGGCACACCCAGTTCAAAAACAATTTGCGGCGCGCGCGGGGTGTCGCTGCTGGTCACCGTTTCCGGGCCACCGGAGAGGATGATGCCTTTGGGTGCAAAGTTTTTGACCTCCTCAGCGTTGCAATCACAGGAATAGATTTCGCAGTACACGCCAATTTCGCGGATGCGGCGGGCGATCAATTGCGTGTATTGCGAACCGAAGTCGAGAATCAGAATTTTGTCGGAATGGATGTTGGTCGCGTGGGATGACATGACGGGAAACCTTTCAAAAATGTAGGGCGGGCAAGCATCGAGCACCCACCGGAAAATCTAAATTACGAGCGTACTACAAGCCTCGATACAACTGATCGAGCAGGCTTTTATTATCATCGAAACCTCTTACGTGCCGATTTTCGAGCAGAGAACGAGTCATACGTTTGATGAACCGCACATAGGGCGCCGCACGCATGTAATGCCTTAAATTGGTATGGCGGCGTACAATCGCGGTGATGTGTTCGGCATTACCGGGAAGCCCCCAATTGTCAGGCCGATCAGCGACCGACTCGACTTTTTTGAAAAATAGCGTGACATTGCCGCCGTCTTCGGAAAACACATGCCTATCCTCAACTAGACCCGCTTTTTCGCCCATCCGCCGCAGTGTCGCCAGATTGAAATTGTACAGATGCGCCTCGTGAAACGTGCTGCTCGGCGATTGGCAGGTGGCTTCTATGTTTGGCACTTCCACTACCAACACACCATCAGCTTTCAACAAACTGCGCAACTTGCCGAGGACAAAAAACGGATCTTCCGTGTGTTCCAGTACGTGCCAAATGGTAATCACGTCAAAACTGCTTTCTGCGAACTGCGCATCTTGAATAAAGCCGAACTGCAAATTCAAATCGTACTGTGCAGCCGAATATTGACCATAGCCCTTATTTGGCTCTATGCCGTGCAGATCATGTCCCAGCGATTTGATTAAATAGGCAAACTCGCCGCCGCCGGTGCCCACATCCAGCATGGTTTGCGGTTTGTGTAGCAAATGCTTGATTTTCTCATGCCTGGTAACAGCGACTCGGCCGGCGCGCAAGATATGCTTGGCCTTGGGGGCATACGTGTTTTTGTATGCCAGCCGATAATCTTCTTCGTAAAACTGGCGAGGATCGTGCGGAAACGGATCGCTCCAGACCAGTCCGCAGTCTTTGCAAATTACGCTACGCAACTCGGCGCCACTGCGGCTGCGCATGGATAACACGGCAACGTGGTTGCCGCCGCAAAGATTGCATGGAGTTGAGGAGGTTTCGGTCATTGCGATGGATTTTGGTTGCTTTCTGTAAACAAGTCCAAGTCCGCGCAAAATACGCGGACTTGATGAGTAAACGCCGCTGGGCCGGCCTTAGTTCATATGATAATTCGGCGCTTCCTTGGTAATTGTCACGTCGTGCACATGGCTTTCGCGCATACCGGCACTGGTGACGCGTACGAATTGGGCGTTCTCATGCATCGCCGCAATAGTGCTATTGCCGGTGTAGCCCATGCTGGAGCGGATACCGCCCAGTAGCTGATGCACAATCGCCAACACGCTGCCTTTGTACGGCACTCGCCCTTCAATACCCTCCGGTACCAATTTTTCGACCTGATCGGTGTCTTCCTGAAAGTATCGATCACTGGAGCCCTGCAACTGCGACATCGCGCCCAATGAGCCCATGCCGCGGTAGGATTTGTAAGATCGACCTTGAAACAGCTCCACTTCGCCAGGTGCTTCTTCAGTACCCGCGAACAAGCCACCCAGCATCACGGCATGCGCCCCCGCCGCCAAGGCTTTGGCAACATCACCCGAATAGCGAATGCCACCATCGGCAATCAGAGGCACGCCTGTTCCTCTTAACGCATCCGCCACATTGCTAACGGCAGTAATTTGCGGCACGCCGACACCGGCAACGATCCGGGTGGTGCAGATAGAGCCGGGACCAATACCAACCTTGACGCCGTCGGCCCCCGCTTCCACCAATGCCAAGGCGGCTGCAGCAGTAGCTATATTGCCGCCGATAACCTGAACTTGCGGAAAGTTTTGTTTTACCCAGCGTACTTTATCCAGCACGCCTTGAGAATGGCCGTGAGCAGTATCGACGATGATGACATCAACACCGGCTTCCACCAACGCGCCAACCCGTTCTCCGGTATCCGCGCCGGTACCGACCGCCGCGCCGACAATCAGTCTTTCCTGTTCGTCCTTGCAGGCTTGCGGGTTGTCTTTGGCTTTTTGAATGTCTTTTACAGTGATCATGCCCCGCAAATGAAACGCATCGTTGACGACCAGCACTTTCTCGATGCGGTGCTTATGCAGTAAATCGATGACTTCTTTATGTTTGAACGACTCGTGAACGGTAACCAGTTTGTCCTTCGGCGTCATAATTTGGCTGACGGCCATATCCAATCGAGTCTCGAAACGCAGATCGCGGCTGGTGACGATGCCGACCAATTCTTCGCCATCAACCACCGGTACGCCGGAAATATTTTTAGCGCGGGTCAATTCCATCACTTCGCGAACCGTCACGTTAGGTGAAACAGTGATCGGATCTTTGATTACGCCGCTTTCGTATTTTTTAACGCGTCTGACTTCCGCAGCTTGCTGCTCGACGGTCATGTTTTTATGGATGATGCCGATGCCGCCTTCCTGAGCAATTGCAATAGCCAGGCGCGCTTCGGTCACCGTATCCATTGCCGCCGAAACCAGTGGGATGTTCAGCTTAATCTTGCGGGTCAGTTGGGTTTTCAGTTCGACTTCGCGCGGCAGTACGCTGGAATGGGCGGGCACCAATAGAACATCGTCAAAGGTGAGAGCTTCTTGAATGATTTGCATAATCACACCGGGTGGCTAATCGTAAATAAGCCAGCCATTGTACAACCTAACCCGCATTCCGAAAAATCGGAAATAGTCAATGGTATTTAGGTCTCTATTTGTCTTCGATTGAGAGCGCCGCCGCGATGCCCAAATATTCGCTGGGATTCGGCTTATGCAGGAAAATCCCTAGTACGCCCATCACACTGAAAATATATAAAGTGTTGAAGCCGTCGCCCAAAATAAACATCGCGAAACCGGACAAGCTGACAAACTCGATCAAAGTTTGCGTGATGATGATGGTCGACAGATAGCGCTGCCTAGCGGTTTTGGGCCCCGGCATGGTCTGGTTTAGCCGCAGCAGAATATGCCTTAGCAACTTGGTGAATGGAAACAACAAAATAGCCAGGCCGTAGAGCACGCTCCTAATCAGCACACGTTGCGCTTCATCAACGCCGATTTGCAGTTCGCTAGCCCAAAAATGACAAACCAGGTTATAGCCCAACACCGTCAAGAGCATGGCGGCGCAGATGAGCCAGTGCGGCCTAAGATCTTCGACTGATGGCTGGGGGTGAGCGGACATCGATAACTCCTAACGAGAGCGGTTGCGGTAATCGCGGAGAATAACAACAAACGCCACAAAATCATAAACCGCATGAATTACCATGGGCACCAATAGATTGCGTTCGCCGCCATAGTCCAGCATCACCCCCATATACAAGCCCATCAACATGGCTAAAACCGCGTAAAGCGGCGTGACCGCATGCACCAATGCAAACAGCAGATTGCTAACCCACAAGCCTACGCTCGCGCCCCAGCCATTTTCCAGCCAAGGTTGTAAAAAGCCGCGAAACAGGGCCTCTTCGGCAAAACCGGCGATAGCAGCCAGTATCAGTAAATCGGTCCAATGTCTGTAGGCCAGTCTGGCGCCCAAGGTTTCCAGCAGTAAATCACGAATTTTTTGGATTGGCGGATAGGTCAGTTGTTGCATCGCAAAAAATAATACCAGTAGCGGCCCGGTCGCGAATAAGCCAATACCCAATGCCGACTCGGAAAACTCCAGATTGGCAAACGGATCAAGGTCGGCAAGCCAGCCTAAAGCCAGCGCCAATACCGCTAAAGAACCCTCGAAATAACAGGCAATTCTGAAAAAAGCGTTTGAAGCGGCGGGCTGGTTTTCCATGATGTTGGGCTTTAGGCAAACGGGGACTGAAAATTCTAAACAAAAACCATTAGAATTGGCAGCATTAGCAATAACAGGTCATCATCATGCAATGTTTTATCTATAAAAGTCTGAAAAAAGACGAACTCTATTTGTATCTGGATAAAAAAGACGACTTTTCGGCCGTGCCGGAAGCCTTGTTCAAAAGCCTTGGCCGCTTAACATTTGTGATGGAGTTGCAGTTGAGCCCGGATCGCAAATTAGCCAGGGAAAATCCGGAAAAAGTAATCGCCAGCCTGCAAAGCAAAGGCTTTTTCGTGCAATTGCCACCGACATTGATCAGCGCCTTGCCAGCGTCGCTGGACAAGCAGCTGCACTGAAATCGCACGCGCCATATTGGTATATCCGTGCTAACATGCTCACAAAAAATCTTTATCGGAAAGCACGGTTTTTGCTCACTTATTCAGTCAGACCAGGATACGCACCACATGTCAGATAATCCATTAGCTTACGAAGACGCAAAGTCTAAGGGCATACTTTGGGGTTTTGGTTCGCTGTTAGGCGTTGTTCTGATTGTCATGCTGGTTTTAGGCGAATGGTGGAGCCGCGAGCCCGAGCAATTCAGCGTTCAGGACGAAGCGATTGAGCGTATGAATGTCACCCATACCGATCAAATGCCGATTGGTTACGTCTATGCCAACACGCTGGCGCATATCGCCGACGTAATACTGTTTAAATCCGGCGGCTACCTGTCCAACGACGTGGCCCCGCCCGGCCTGTTTTGCGATAACATTCAAAACTTCGAGTACGGCGCGCTGGTCATGTTGCGCGACGGCACCACCGCATTACGTAACCATTTCGCCCGCGACCAATCGCAATCCGCGGAAGACCCTGATTTGGCAAAAGCCGAGCCGTACTTTTACTATGAACGCAATTCCTGGGCTTTGCCGTCCACCGAATCGGAATATGTAAAAGGTATCGAAGCGCTGCACGCTTATATGGTTCGCCTGCAAAACCCGTCTTCCACGTCAAAAGCCGCGCAGTTCCACTCCAGAGCGGATAACCTGTGGCAATATACCGAGGTTGTCATCAAGCGACTCGGCGGTCTCTCGACCCGCTTGGCGGCCAGTACCGACAAATTTTCCGGCGCAACCCACGGCGACCCATCCAATCCGATCGACATCAATATGCCGACCATCGGCCAAACGCCCTGGATGGAAATCGATAACGTATTCTACGAAGCGCGCGGCTCCTGCTGGGCGTTGTTACATATTCTAAAAGCCATCAAGCATGACTTTTCCGATATCCTGCTCGACAAACGGGCAATGAACACTTTGGATAATATGATCCAAGCTCTGGAAAACGCCTTATCACCCACCTTGAGCCCGGTAGTATTAAACGGCGACGGCTTCGGTATATTCGCCAACTATTCGCTGGCGATGGCCAACTACATTGCTCGTGCCAACGCGGCTGCGCTGGACTTGCGGGACGTGATGAACAGAGGTTAATGCCATCATGCAGGAACAAATTAACGAAAATCTGAAAAAAATCGAGACCTGGAAACGCATCATTTTCATGCTGATTTTCGCGGCCATCGATAGCTTGGTTAAACTATTGTTGTGGCTGGTGATTTTGTTGCAGGTCGGCTCGGTGCTGTTTACCGGTGACGCTAACGCGAATATCCTCAACTTTGGCCGTAGCCTGTCAACTTACCATTATCATATTTTGCTGTTTTTGACGTTCAATACCGAGCAGCTGCCGTTTCCGTTTTCCGATTGGAACGAAACCGCCAAACTGGAATTGATCGGCAAGCAGTGATTTTCCATGGAAGCAGCGCCGCGCAAAATCATCCACATAGACATGGATGCATTTTATGCGGCGGTTGAACAGCGCGACCATCCCCAATTTAGAAATAAACCCATCATTGTCGGCGGTAAGCCTGATTCGCGCGGCGTAGTCGCCACCTGTAGTTATGAAACCCGCCAGTTTGGCGTACGTTCGGCCATGCCTTCCGCGCATGCTTACCGACTCTGCCCGCAAGCTATTTTCGTTAAGCCGCGTTTTGATGTTTACCGGGAAGCGTCCGAGACTATCCGTGGGATTTTCGCTCGTTACTGTGAACGTTTCGAACCCTTGTCGCTGGACGAAGCCTATCTGGATGTTAGCGATAGCGAGCTTTATCAAGGCTCGGCGACTTTGCTGGCCAAGCACATCAAGCAGGAGATACGCCGACAAACCGAGTTAGTGGCGTCCGCCGGCATTTCCTACAATAAATTTCTCGCCAAAATCGCCTCGGACCTGGGCAAGCCGGACGGCTTGTATCTCATTACACCCGAACAAGGCCCGGCGTTTGTGGAAAATCTGGCTATAGGCAAGTTTCACGGCATCGGCCGCGCTACCGAACAGAAAATGTACGACTTGGGCATCGTTACCGGCAAAGATCTAAAACAATTGCCGCTGGCGGAATTACAACGGCATTTCGGCAAAGCCGGCCAACACTATTACAACATTGCCCGGGGTATTGATCCGCGCCAGGTCAATGCCAATCGAGCCCGCAAATCGGTGGGCATCGAGACCACGTTTGATCACGACATAGCCGACCAGACGAGCATTCTGCGCTATTTACAGGAATTGCTGGAAAAAGCCCTGGGCAGATTGGCCGAAAAACAGATGACGGCCTACACGCTGACTGTGAAAATAAAATATCAAAATTTCGTGCAGATCACCCGCGGGCGAACCTTGGCGGAACCGATCAGCGATAGCCCAACTACTAGAATGCTATTGAGCGAATTACTGAAAAATACCGGCATCGGCACCACCAAAGTGCGACTACTGGGCGTTACCTTATCGGGTCTGGAAAATGGCGACAGCCGCCTGCGCCAATATAGGCAAATGGATTTGTTCGACCTGGGTGGTTGAACTACTTCGCCGTAGCAAGGCCCGCAGGAATAGGCCTGCCCCAATCTTGTCCGTATTGATACATTCACTCTCTTTCACTGGAAGCTAACTTACCAAACATGTTCAATCAGTTAAAAATTGCCGTCCTTATTCCCTGCCATAACGAAGAAGTGTCTATTGCGAAAGTAGTAAGCGACTTCAGACAGGTTTTGCCGGATGCGACTATTTACGTGTTCGACAACAACTCCAGCGATAACACCGTCAGCGCAGCGCGGTCGGCGGGCGCAATGGTCCGCCATGAAACCCAGCAAGGGAAAGGCCATGTCGTACGCCGCATGTTCCGGGATATAGATGCCGATTTTTACCTGATGGTGGACGGCGACGACACCTATGACGCCAATTTGGCGCCGGACATGATCAAGTTGGCCATGAGCGGGCCTTACGATTTGGTGAATTGTATCCGCCGCGAAACCGGCGATGCTGCATACCGAGGCGGACACCGCTTCGGAAACCGGCTGTTGACCGGTGTGGTACGGCAAATTTTCGGCAACCGGATTCTCGATATGCTCTCCGGGTACAAAGTGTTTTCCCGGCGCTTCGTTAAATCCTTTCCGGCGCTGTCCACCGGCTTTGATATTGAAACCGAATTAACCGTGCATACACTCGAGTTGTCGATGCCGGCCGCACACATCGAAGGGGAGTACCGGGGACGCCCTGCAGGCTCGGAAAGTAAATTGCGCACCTATCGCGACGGCTGGCGCATCCTAATGTTGATTATCCGATTGGTTAGACATGAGCGGCCCATGGTGTTTTTTGGGGGGCTGGCCGGTTTGTTGGTGGCATTAGCCTTGCTGCTGATCTGGCCCGTAATCTTGACTTACCTGGATACGGGGCTGGTGCCTAGATTCCCGACAGCCTTTCTTGCCATGGGTATTATGCTGCTGGCGTCGTTGAGTGTTTTTACCGGCACAATTTTGGATACAGTGACGCGCGGGCGGAAGGAGTTGCGCATGCTGACCTATTTACAATATCCGCCACCGGTCTTTGTGCCAAACGCTTTTGCCGATTCTGCCGCTATCCTATCTGCCGACAATACTGCTTTATCTGCTGGTAACGATGATCTGCTCGGACAGATGTGGCGCTTCGGACTGGTCGGAGTAGTCGGCTATATTGTGAATGCCGGCTTGGTAGAGTCCCTAGTACTGAACATGGGGCCGTTACGCGCGCAAATGTTGGCTTTTCCGGCAGCCGTTACCGTCACCTGGTGGCTTAACCGGCGCTTTACCTTTGGCGCCAGCCACCACGCCATGCATCATGAATGGCTGCGTTATGTGCTGGCCAATATGCTGGGCTGGACCGCCAATAACGGCGCTTACTTGTGGATGATTTTCAGCGTACCTCTTGCTTATCAGCATCCCGCATTGGCTGTTGCCGTAGGCTCATTGGCCGGGATGGTATTAAATTTTTCGGCTTCACGATTAATCGTTTTTAAGAAAATTCGTCAAGCCTGATGACGGTTACCAAAAAAATAAATAGTCTGGCCGGAGCGCTGCCAATCGAATGGATTTTTATCAGCGGATTCCTGATCCATTTCGGCATCATGTATCCGGGCTTCCTGTGTTATGACGCGGTCAATCAAATCCTCGAAGCTCGCGAAGGCCGCTTTTCCGACTGGCATCCACCTTTAATGGCTATTATCTGGCGATTCAGCGATAGCCTGACGCCTGGGCCGGCGGGTATGTTGTTTCTGCAACTCGGCTTGGTGTGGACCGGCGCATATCTGACCTTTCAGGCTTATTTTAAACCGTACGGCGCAAAGGTTGCCGCACCATGGCTTTGCGTTTTACTATTTTTGCCACCACTGTTCGGTATCAGCGGCGCAATTTTGAAAGACATGCTGATGTGGGGCGCGCTATTCACCGCTTTCGGCATCGCGGGACATATAAAAAACCATAAGGGGCAAACCCCACGGTTGGCGTTTCTGTTATTCGCACTAACAGTATTGGACTTATGGTTAGCGATCCTGATGAGACATAACGCGTTTTTTGCGACGATACCCATACTCAGCTTTGCCATATTTCGCTTATTTCCAAAATACAGCGTATTCGGCTTGGTACGCGCGGCAGTTCCGGGCGCGGTGCTAGCTCTTGTATTATTTGCAGTCACGGGAGCGATAAACACCCGGCTCGCCGATAGACACACCTATCCCTGGGTGGCCAACGCCTCGTTCGATATTGCCGGCGTGATCAAACGGCTGGACGATAAAGGCCGGCAACAAGTTATTTTCGATCAACTGGCCGGCACCTTGAATTCAAGTGGCTCAGTCGAACCCCTGCTAAAAGCCTATACGCCTATGTATTGGCGGGAAATTTTCCGGACTAAGCCGCCCACGTTAGAGTTGCCGAAAAATTCGATGGAATCGCAGATCCATGGCTTTGCCAGCCTTTCCGACCAGCAACGGCAAACTCTGCATACACTTTGGATACAAACCATACTGGCGGAGCCGGTTTTATGGGTGCGTCACCGCTTGGCTGTATCGAAGTATGTGTTGGGTTTGGTGCCGGATAGCAGTTGGAGTCCGGTGATGATGGCTAAAGATTTTCCCAGCGACTTAGAACGCTTTTATGGATCTCATCCAACAGCGACCAAATTGCAAGAGTGGCTTGAGGCAGGTATGAGCGAATATGTCGAATACTGGTTTTTTCAACCCTGGCCTTATTTCGTGCTGACAATTTATCTATTTTTTGCCGCTGCGTTTCGCCGCGTGACGGCCAATATCGAAGTCATTTGCCTAACTTCCAGCGCCATCTTGCATGAATTGGGTTTGATGTTGGCAGCACCCTCACCGGACTTTCGTTACTCGCATTACATGATTTTTTGCAGCTTGCTGAGCTTATTGTTGCTGGCGCGTCCTTGGATGGCAAAAGCCAAATAATAATTTGGCTTTTGCATATTGCGTATACCACCCCAAACCGTCTCTGTTCCAAATTTACGGTCAGCCGCCAATTGTGCCAGTAGTGAATGACGGCTTGTGGAAGTGACGAATTGTCACAATCGATCCATTTCCGACAAATAAGATTTAATTTGGGGTGACAGGGAAAGGTAAATCCGCTGTCTTTGAAAATGTAGGTTAGCTGGTGTAATAGCACATTGTGAAGCCAGCACCCCCGATTACGCTATCGCTAATCGGACGGATGTATGGGCTATATGAATATCCTCACGCCGTGTCACACGACTGTCATTGGTTTTCTTGATTTGGTTAACCTATACTTCGGACTCTAACATTTACCCTAGGTAACAAATATGAATATTATTGGACACAAGAACCACGACAGATCGCTAAGTAAGACAAAACCAGTCATCGTGGCGGGGGTTTTAGCACTCGGGCTGTTGGCTCAACCGGCGCAAGCAGCGTTGACCTTCAGCTTTAATTATCTGAATCCGGGCCAAGGTTTTGATGACCCCACTTTTGGTGCGGCCAGAAAAACCGCGCTAAATGAAGCCGCAGGCATGTTAGGGGCTTATTTCAGCAACTACACGGCAAACTTAACCTATGACGTGACTTCATACAGTATCAATAAAAACACCTTAGCGTCGGCTGGTAGCGATTCATTCATCGTTCCCGGTACCTTTCAACAAACCATTGTACAAACAAAAATCTTGACTAATGGCGCAACTGACGGCAACGGTGCCGATGCCGATGGCAGCATTGATTGGAATTTTTTCTATAACTGGGGGTTGACTGATAACGTCGCGGCAAATGCGTATGACTTCAAAAAAGTCGGCATGCATGAGTTATTGCACTCATTTGGGTTTACTACATTTGGTAACGCTACCGGTGCAGGATTTGGTGGCAACGCTCCTGGCACCCCGGACACCTGGTCCAAATTTGAAAACTTTTTAACCGATGCATCAGGAAATCGACTGATCAGTACCGACGGTGTTTTCGATAGCACTAAGGTCGCAGCTCTGACCGGTGGTAGCGGCAGTGTATTGTTTAGCGGTGCCAATGCCGTTGCTGCCAACGGCGGCGTGGGCGTTAACGTATATGCACCGACTACTTGGACTGATGGCAGTAGTATTGCGCATCTTGACGACGATACACCGGCTCTTTCTCAGTTGATCATGGCATCAACCGTCTCCGAAGGATTAAAAACTCGCGAAATATCGGCTATAGAGCTTGGTATACTGAAAGACATCGGCTACACCCAAATCGCCGCGCCAGCAGCAGTTCCCGTACCGGCCGCAGCTTGGTTAATGCTCAGTGGCCTACTCGGTTTGTTTGGCGTCAATCGCCAACGTAGAGCCGTCTGATCGGTTTCGTCTGTCTATTAGAAGATGAGGTTTTTTCGGGAACCTCATTTCACAGTTGCCTTCCAGTTGTCCATGAAAATGTATAAATCGTCACTTTCCAGTTTGTTGCTGTTAGGCGTTATAGCCATGTTCAATCTCGCGGAAGCAGACGAAACGTTAGCGCGAAGCGCCCCGCCAACACAATATCCGTTGGCACAAGTGGCCATTTCGATACTACATCAGACCGGCCACGGCATTCCGGGCGGTTACGAGATCGCCATTCAGGGAAATGGCAACGGCTTTTATTTGCAAAATGCGCTAAAAACCGAACTGTACATTTCAAGCGACACCTTGATCGATCTGCTCAACGACTTTTATCGCATCCATTTCTTTGAATTAGCCAATACCTACCAAGTAAAAAAGCAAGTGTTGCTGCGCGATAACTTTTTAGTTGCAACCACGGCCATGAAAATGGCCGATACCAGCAGTAAGAAGCTGTGCATTCAACTCGCCGATTATCAAAAATGCGTGACTATCGTTAACGAGCAACCAGCGGAAGCCGCACAACTGATTACAAAAATCGAAAAATTATTTGTTCATTGATACTAACGATCATGAAAAAGCTGTATCACCCGGGCAAAGGAAAGCCATGTAGGCCGCAAATAGCCGATCCAAGACGTTCAAAATCTGGCAGAATTTACATTGGAATTGGTGGTGGTTTTGAAGTCGTAAGCAACGGCTGTTTTGTTCGCAATGCGCACATGTGATCCCGGAGGCTGGTGTTTGCCACGTCGGTAAGCGCAAAGCAGTGCCTGTTGGCGACAAACAGCGAGCGGGCAGCGAATAGCCTGTCTATAATATGCAAATTGATAAATTTTTTGCCGATAAATCCGATGTCTACGTGTCTATCTTACCGCTGTGCTTTATTACTGCTGGGTCAGATATTGGCGGTTGCCATGCTGAGTCAGCTTACCGGCTG
Organism: Methylomonas sp. MK1; assembly: GCF_000365425.1. NCBI lineage: Bacteria > Pseudomonadati > Pseudomonadota > Gammaproteobacteria > Methylococcales > Methylococcaceae > Methylomonas > Methylomonas sp. MK1. The sequence goes on along the minus strand of NZ_AQOV01000001.1, from coordinate 3,308,880 downwards.
CGCCAGCAAAGAAAAAGCACCGCTAACCGTATTGCCTGCTCCCGAAGGCGGCAACCGGATCGCCGCCAACGACGCGTTACAATTGCGAGGTGCGCCGTATGTCTATGGGGGGGAGTCGCCTAGCCAAGGCTTCGATTGCAGCGGTTTGGTGTATTACGTCTATAACCGTCAGGGATTGCGGCTGCCGCGCGACACCCAATCGTTGGCCCGGCAACTGCCGGCAGTGCAGCCTGAGCAAAGGCAGCCGGGCGATCTGCTCTTTTTCACCACTGAGCGACCGTTTTCACATGTCGGGATTTACATCGGCGGCGAGCAATTCGTGCATGCGCCCAGTAGCCGGACCGGCCAGGTGATGGTCTCCGACCTCCGGCAGCCGTATTGGCGGGAGCGCTTTATTGGGGTGCGCCGTCCCGTGGCGCGCTATTCCCTGTCGCTGAACGACAGCGACAACACAAGCTGCCGTCTAAACTAATCTAGCCAGCGAACCACCGCATCGCGTTCTTGCCGGGTTTTCGGCCGCGCCGGCGGATTTTTCCGGTATCCAAACGCCACCATATAAGCTGCGGACCAGTGTTCTAAATTCACGTCGGCGTTTTCCGCCAAGATCCGCTCCACTTCCCCGCGCTCGAAACCTTCTATCGGACAAGAGTCGATCCCTATCATCGCTGCCGCGGTCATCATATTAGCCAACGGTAGATAAGTTTGCCGGGTCGCCCAGTCGGTCAAAGTGCGTTCGGAACCCAGCAAGTCAAAATCGCTACGTTGGAATTTCTCGATCAGACCGCTACGCAGTTGGATGATGTCTTCCGGAAACTGCTGCACGTTGCGCATGATATGTTGCAGATAGGCGCTGTCGTAGCGCATGAAATGGCTTTTCCGCACCAAGGTCAACACCACATGGCTGGCAGTAGGCAGCTGCTTTTGTCCGCCCCAGGTAACAGACCGGAGTTTTTCCCGTAAATCCTGGTTTTGCACGACCAAAAACTGCCAAGGCTCCAGCCCAAAGGAGCTGGGCGAGAGCCTGGCAACTTCCAGAATAAAATCGAAATCCGTGCCGGCGATTTTGCGTTCGGCGTCGAATTCCTTACAGGCGTGACGAAATTGATACGCGTCGAGAATATCCTGCTTACTAATGGTCATCTTACAAGCTGTCGCCTACTTCACGTTGATAGAACGGCCATTTCTTCACGTGCAGATGTTTTCTGATCGGGGTTTTGATCACCGATACGCACAGCGCGATCGAGAAAAGACACCATACCGCGCAATACTCGTTCGGATCGTTGGTGGTGACGTCGGAAATCCAGGGCCCGATTAAATAATGGAAAGCTACGAAGCGCCAGGAACCATACATGATAGGCAGATAAAACGCCGCCAAGATATACGAAAACGCATGCAAGCCCCAGTTGAAACCCAACAGCCAAGTCACAGGTTGCGACATCAAACCGTTTAAAGGCATTTGCCAGGCGATATGCCAGTCACCGGAAACCGAACAGGTTTGCACACCGCAGAAACCCTCGGTGCCCGGCACGCAGTCGCCAGCCCAGGCGAACGGATACATCTTGATCAACATCGCCAGCGAACTGATCGCACACAAAGTATAAACCGTGGTTCTGATCTTCAGTTTGACGCTTTCCGGAATGAAGTACATCGCCACCATGTTCACGAAAAACGGCTGGAATGCGATATGTAAATAACCGAGCAGCGTCAACACCTGATTGTTCGGGTTATCACACAGATTGATGTACACATACGTTAATGCCTGCAGTAGTTCCATCAAGGCAAAATAGGTTAAGGGAATCCATAGTTCCTTGGATTCGCCTTTGTAAGCCACGTAAACAGCGGTTGTTAAACCTGCGGCAGCCAACACGCCTGACGCTTCTCCACTCCAACACATTGAAAAATACCTTCTTTATTTTAGTTATAGGCATAGGCATCTAGTTTTGTAACCGTGCGATCCAACGGCACTTAATGTACTGATTCAGATGTCTATGGGTTTTGCTACGATCCGTCGTAAAGGGCGGGAATTATTACATAAACCGGACTAAATCGCCGGATTTTGGCGGATCAGACTAGTACAAATCCACCGGATCGACATCCAGCGACCAGCGCACCTTTTTGGCTTCCTTCAAGACATAAATGGCCGGCAACAAACTATCCAGCAGATGATGCAGCTCTTTACGCTGCGGACTCTGCAATAGCAACTGGTAACGAAACAAGCCCGCACGCCGGGCCATCGGCGCCGTCACCGGCCCCAAGATCTGCACTTTGCCGGGATTTAGTTCGCTGATTTTTTGGCAAACGGCCTGTAAAAACTGCTGCGGCTCCTCGGCCTTACCGGCTTGCACCCTAAGCAAAGCCTGATGGCCGAACGGCGGCAAGCCGGCCTGCCGCCGCTCTTGCAGCGCGCTTTGCGCGAAAGCGCGATAGCCCGAGCTTAGCAAGGTATCCAGCAAAGGATGTTGCGGATGCCGGGTTTGCAATATCACCTTACCGGGTTGATCCGCCCGGCCGGCTCGGCCCGCGACCTGGACAATCAACTGCGCCAGTCTTTCGCTGCCATGGTAATCGATACTGAACAGACCGCTGTCTATATCCAGAATGGCCACCAGCGTCACGCCCGGAAAATGGTGGCCCTTGGCGAGCATTTGCGTCCCGAGAATAATATCGACCCCGCCATCGTGAATCTGCTCCAGATACTGCTCCAGCGAGCCCTTGCGCTGCGTGGTATCCCGGTCCAGGCGCACGATGGTCTTGTCCGGAAATAAGGTTGCCAGGGTTTGCTCGATACGTTCGGTACCCAAACCCAGCGCCTGTAATTCGCCGGTTTTACAGGCGGGGCACTGCTTGGGCAAAGGTTGTTCGCTGCCGCAGTGATGGCAGCGCAGCAAACGGTCGGCCGCATGAATCACCAGATTGGCGTCGCAGCGTCGGCAACGCGAGACCCAGCCGCAACCATGGCAAATCTGCACCGGCGCATAGCCACGCCGGTTGAGAAAAATCAGTGCTTGTTGTTTCTTGGCCAGGGTGGTGTGGATTTCCGCCAGTAGTGGTTCGGACAGGCCGGCTTGTATTTTTTTATTGCGAATATCCAGTAGCTGAAAACTCGGCGCTGTGGCATTGCCGGCTCGATTGGGCAAATGCAGCAGTTGGTAGCGGTGCTGGGCAACGTTCGCCATGCTCTCCAGCGACGGCGTTGCCGAGCCCAGCAATACCGGGATGCCTAAGCCCTTGGCCCTGGCGATGGCGACGTCCCGTGCGGAAAAGCGAAATCCTTCCTGTTGTTTGAACGAACTATCGTGTTCCTCGTCGAGAATAATCAAGCCTGGGCGCGGCATCGGCGTAAACAGCGCGGAACGCGTGCCGAGCATGATGGCGGCCAGGCCTTGTTGCATGCTCAGCCAGGCCTGTAACCGCTGGTTATCGGTTAGTTTGGAATGCGTGGACACCATGTTCACCGCAAAACGCTTTAGAAAGCGTTGCTCCAATTGCGGCGTCAGACTAATTTCCGGCAGCAAAACCAAGACTTGTTTGCCCTGCGCCAACACCTTGGCGATGATCTGCATATACACTTCCGTCTTACCGCTACCGGTAACGCCCTCTAGCAGAGATACGGTAAAGCGACCCAGATTGGCGATGACCGCAGCGATAGCTGCTTGTTGCTCCGGATTGGCCGGTAACGCGGTTTTGGTCAAGGCTAATTCAGAGCCTGGAATTGGGTCTTGCGCCGTGACTAAGCCCTTATCGAGCAAGGCTTTCAGCGCGGGTTTATAGGCGCTGAGCGCGGCACCTGTCATCGCACTACCGGTAGTTTGCAATAAAGCTAATAGCGCTTGTTGCTTGGGCGCGCGGCGAAGCTGTTCCGGGGAAACCAACCGACCTTGCGGGCTGAGGCCGAAGCAGTGCTGCCGTTGCAGCAAAGCCGGCCGGCCTTGGCGTAAGGCCACCGGAAACGCTGCGGCCAGCACTTCACCAATTGGGTGGTGATAATATCGGCTGGCCCAGCGTAATAACTGGATGTCGGTGTCAGCCAATAGCGGCAGGGTATCCAGAATGGCGATAGCCGGTTTGAGCTTATCCATCCGGACGCTGGAATGGTCCGCGACAGCCAGCAAGACCCCTACTTGCTGACGCTTACCGAAAGGCACCAACACTCTAATACCGACTTGCAATGCGGTCACACTAACGCCGTCTGGCGGCAAATAATCGAATAACCGGTCCAGCGGAACTGGCACAGCAACTTTCAAAATTAAATTGCCGGAAGTGTCACAGTTAGGCATGTCTCGTGATGTTTTTTTGATATTAGATCGCTAAGTCGTTAACAGGATTGAGGAATCTGAGTTACCCACAAAAACTGTGGATAACTCTGTGGATAGGCTTTTGAGAGAATCGCTTAGTGTCGGTTTTTATTACACATTTGTTAAATTGTGCAAATTTAAGCCAGCTGATTTGCCAATTATAAATCAATGACTTACGTAAAAAATTAATCTGTGTTAAATATCGCAGGCGCTATTGCAATGCTGCTCAGGCTATGCCCCGTTTTTGTGCATAACCTGTTGCGGAGCTGTATCGATTCGACGCGGTAACTGTTGCAGTTCCATCAATTGGGTGCCCCGAAAAAATCAGGGTTCCGACACTGAAAGACTCTTGACATGGCTGAAGCTTCTTTATCATCAGGAACAATTTCCCCAAGCAACTTGCCAATCGCGCAGCTAGACGGCATCGCCATCGTTAAAAAATTGCAGGCCCGCCCAACCCGCCAACAACAAAAACGCGAACAAGGTCCAAGCAGGAATACTCAGACCCAGCAAAGTCCAATCGATCTTCGCGCATTCGCCGGTACCTGTCAGCATTAATTTGATGGTGTCGGCTAGCGGGAAATGTTGAAACACGTATTCCAGCCCCGGACTGCATTCCGGCACTTCTTCGGGCGGCAGATGTTGCAACCAGACATGGCGGGCCGAGACGCTGGCGCCGATCAAGGCCGCAACCGCGCTGCACACCGCATAGACTTTCCGGCCACGATTGTGCAAACCGGCCATCAAAAAAATGACGCCTGTTGCCAAAATAGCCAAACGTTGCGAAATGCAGAGCGGGCAAGGCTCCAACTCTTCGACAAACTGTAAATACGCGCCAACCCCCAACAGCGAAGCGCAGGCAGCAAAGCCCAGGAAAAAACCAATACGCGGACTAAATTTTACAAAACTCATTTTCGACGTCTTTTTTGAATGCTCTAATTTCCCGCGAGGGACCCAAAATAACCAAGATATCGCCAACGCTTAAGCGGCGGTCGAATTCCTCAACTACAAAGTGTAGTTGTTCGCTAACCTGCTTATTGACGATACCGATCAATATCAAATTGTACTGCGAACTCAGCTGTAACTCTGTGACATGAGTGTTTTCCAGATAACTGTTTTCCGGAATCGTCACTTCGGCTAGGTGCAAATCGTGCCTGCCGAACACCGTATGATCAAAAATATCGTTGATATCCGGCCGCTTCAGCATGTCGTGAATCTTGCGCCCGCAGATTTCGTAAGGGTCGATAATCTTGTTGGCGCCGGCCGCCAACAGCTTTTCCGCCGACTCAGGGCTATCGACAATCGCGACGATATTCAACTGCTTATCCAGCGCCCGCGCCGACAGTGTCAGAAATACATTTTCCGAATCCGTGTCGAAAAAGCAAAATAGTGTATCGATATGCGCGCCGATGCCGATCAGCTTCAAATCGTCATCGCTACGGAAATCGATGTTGGCGGTTTCAAAGCCGTTTTCACGGGCAAGCGTAGCTTTGGCCGGGTCGTGATCGATGACGGTGATTTGATACAGCTCTTTGTCCAGCCGGCTAATGGCCTCGAACGACAGCCGGTTGTAACCGAATACGGCGACGTTTTTCATTTGGGCTTCCTGCTGAATAGACGGCGTTGTTCCACTTGATCGCGAAAATGATCGATGCCGTACTTACGGCCCAATAACACCAGCATATCGCCATGCCGCAGAATAAAGTCCACTTCCGGATTGAAATAAAAATGTTGCTGCTTAACCTGATATTTATTCTTATGTTTCAGATGAATCGGATTGTCGCTGATCACGCCCAACAAGGTAAGCTTTCGTTGCTGTAAATCCAGTTGACCGATTTGTTGATTATCCAAAGGCGACTTTTCGCTGACCAATACCGACTCCATTACCGTCTCGGTTTGGTTATGCAAAATACCGGAGATGGCCTCAAAAGCGACGGGCTGCCCAACAAATTCCGCCGCCAGCAAACCGGCAATCTCAAACGGCCTGATGACGTTATCAGCGCCGGCCTGATAAAGCTTGTTAACGTTATCGTGCCGATTGGCACGGGAAATAATGCGCAGGTTTTTATTCAAATGCCGGCTGGTTAACGTCACATAAACATTTATCACATCGTCGCCGGTGATGCACAAGATAGCGCTGGCGCCGCGGCAAATACCGGCGTTGATCAACACTTCATTGTTACTGGCATCGCTTTCTATCGCCAGATAACCACGCTTCTTGGCTAACTCGATTCGTTCAGGCACTCGATCAATGATTAAAAACTTCTGTCGGTCGTTCTGCAAATGGCGGGCGATCTCCTGGCCGACCCGACCAAAACCGCAAATGATGATGAAGCTATCGTAACGCTCAAGTTGGGCATAGGTGCGGCTCTCGCGCATTGACAACATTTTCTCGCTGAACGCGGCGATCAGGATGGAGGTGAAGAACGACAGCACTCCCAAGCTGGCCAGTATCAAAAAAATCGTCACCCAGCGGCCGCCGGTGGTCTGCGGGGTAATGTCGCCAAAACCCACCGTGGCCAAGGTAACAATGGTCCAATAAAAGGCGTCGAATAAATTATGAATACCGCTGTTGGTGGCTTGGTACTCGAACATATAAATCGACACGCTGGCGATAAACACCAGAAAGCAGGTGAAGATCAACAATGTCATCAATTCGAAGCGCTTGCTGGCCAAGGCGTCGGCAAACAATTTGGCGCTATTGGAATAACGGAATAGCTTAAACAGCCGGAATATGATGAAAATGCGCAAGATCGCCAGCGGCCGGTAACTGGGCAAAATGGCCAGAATGTCGATGATTGCGAACGGCGAAGTGATGTACTCCATATCCCTGACAAAGGCTTTGCGAAACACCCCGAGCAGATTGAAATCCAGGTTCAAATACAGCGCTTTCTCATATTCCTCGATGATTACTTTGTAGGTGTCGGAGTAAATCCAGCCCCGCAGGCAATATTCGACGATAAACACCATCAGAATCGCCAGCTCGAAATAGCCGCCCATTTTGCTGTCTTCGTGTTCGATGTCGTAAATCAGAAAAATTACGCTCAAAATCAGCAGGGCTATCATCGTCGCGTCGAAATACTTCTTCTTCCGGCTATGACTGTTTTCCAGCAGATCGTAAAAAAACAGCTTGGCTGACCGATACCAATCGGCGGATTTTAAGTAGTACGCGCAATAAACAATCAGTTTGGCTAGCATCTAGGGTTATTTCTTAAATTCGATCACTTTGCTGGAGGGATTTAGATTGATTTCGTCTATCACGCAATGCGAGCCGGCTTGCAGGATATAAGCAACAGCATCGGCAACATCCTCAGCCATCAGGGCTTGGCCGGACTGTTTACCGGGTGCGAACGACAATGTATCAAAAAACGCGGTATCGACCATGCCCGGATTGACCAAGGACACCCGCACAGAGCTTTTGCCGCATTCATCGCGCAAGGCCTGACTAAAGCCGCGCAACGCAAATTTGCTGGCGCAATAGATGCTGCCGTTGCGGCTGCCTTTTAAAGCCGCTTCCGAACCGATATACACCAGGTTGGCATGTGATTTTTGCTTTAGTGTCGGTAACAACGCCCGCGTCAGACAGGCCTGGGCAGTGAAGTTTACGGTCATCAAGGTTTCGATTTGTGCGTATGAAAATTGCTCCAGGCCGCCGAATTGGCCGAAACCGGCGGCGAAGACCACCGCATCCAGTGCCGGGAAATCACTTTGCAGTTGTTTGGCAAACGGCGGAACGCCGGCTAATTTAGCCAGATCCAGCTCGAGGCCGATAAAATTGGGGTGATGTTTGAAAAACTTCCGGCAGTCGCGCGATGTGCCAATCACTTGATGACCTTGCGCCAACAATTGCCGCGCAATTGCCCGGCCGATACCGGAACTGGCGCCCGTCACCAGTACCGTGCGCTTTAGAGCGTGCATGGAAAAAAAGCGCTTTGCGGGATGTATTCCAGCAACATTTGTGAGCAGTCGGCCATCATCGCCTGCTCCAGGTCGGCACGATAAGACACCATGCCGGACGCGGTTTGCAGCGGGCTGGCGAAGAGCTTTTCATCCGGGTACAGCTTATGGATTTTTTTGAAATATTGCTCCGGCAATCGAAACACACCCAAGCTGACCGAGTGCAAGGCCTGGGCATCGATTGCCGCAAAGACTTGCTCGAACAAGGCCCGGTATTGCTGGCGGTAGTCGTGCTGATAAATTAACGGATCAAAACGCAAACCAATTTGCCAATCTTGTTGCTGTAATTTAGCCGCCGCTTCGATACGCTTGGCCACATTCGGCGCTTTCGCTTCCACCTTCTCGGCCACCGCATCCGGCGATAGGCTGAAGGCCACCACACAGCGCGGCACCACGTCCCGATTCAACAAACTTCTGATTTGCGTACTCTTGGTGCGCAACTCCAGCCAGGCATTGGGCAATTCGGCAAATACCGGCAGAAACTGTTCGGCAAAGTCGGTGACCGGTTCGAAAGCCAAGCTGTCGCAATCGTAGCCAGAGAAAAAGTACACATCCTGATCCGGCGTCTCCCGGCAAATATGGCGAATCTGTTCTTGAAAATCCTCGTAATTCACAAACAGCACGTAAT